>CAMATL010000001.1 GCA_945861145.1 candidate division TM6 bacterium GW2011_GWF2_37_49
TGTTCTTGCGGATCGATTGGCAGCACCGCGTCAGGCGCCACTAAAACTTCATGGCAGGCATTACAATGCCAAACAGGAAACGGGATACCGTAAAAACGTTGGCGCGAAATACACCAGTCCCAGCTCAAATGCTCAACCCAATCAATGTAACGAGCTTTCATAAAAGCTGGATGCCAGTTGATTTTGTCAGCTTGAGCAAGAAAATCTTTTTTATGATTTAAAATATCAACAAACCACTGAGTCAAAATCAAGTACTCAATCCCTTGTTTGCAGCGTTCATGTACAGGCACATGATGCTTAATCGCAAGCTGCTCACGCAGGCTACCATCTTCTTTCAAAAGCTCCAGCATGCGCTTGCGCGCTTCTATCACTTTAAGACCTTGCAAAGGACCTGTCGCTTCTGTCCATTGACCATTGCGGCCAACTACTTGCACAAACGGTAAATTGTATGTTTTGAACCAGTAAATATCCGTTGGGTCACCAAACGTACAGCACATTACCAGACCGGTACCTTTTTCTTGATCAACCTTGTCATCAGCAATGCAGGGAACGCGCTTGCCAAATACGGGAGTAATCGCGTAAGCGCCCTTGAGGTGGGCATAGCGAGCATCGTTTGGGTTGTACATCAGCGCAACGCAGGCCGGTAACAACTCAGGACGCGTGGTAGCAATCAAAAGCTCCTGACCCGCTTCAGTCTTGAAAGCAACGTTATTAAACGTACTTGCAAGCTCATCAGTATCAAGATCTGCTTGTGCAATTGATGTTTGGCAGGTGGTGCAATAAAGCGCCGGCTCCTGCTTGCGGTAAATTTTCTTATCTTTAAATAATTTAAGGAATGATTTTTGCGAAACTACACGAGCATCGCGACCAATCGTTGAATAAGTCTTGCTCCAGTCAACTGATAAGCCAAGGGTCTTCCAGAGCTTTTCAAATTCTTTTTCAGCTTCAGCACAATCTTTAAGGCATAGGTCAATAAAATCTGAGCGCTTAAGGTTTTGAGCCTTAAGGCCATTCTTTTTTTCAACAAAGCGCTCGGTAGCCAAGCCGTTGTCATCAAAACCCATTGGGTAAAAAATCGAAAAGCCCTGTAATCGCTTGTACCGAACTATTAGATCAGTGTGGGTATAAGAAAAAACGTGGCCAATATGGAGCGTCCCCGAGACAGTTGGTGGGGGCGTATCGACACTAAAAACCTTTTTACTAGGGTCAGAAACGAAGGTATACACCCCTTCCTTATCCCAAAAGTTTTTAATTTCCTGATCAAACGTTTGATGATCGTACCGTTTGTCCATTTCCATGTCCCAATCCTTACTGTTTTATTCCACCATGAAAACCGTCATGTAAAAAAAGTTTTTTCGTACCACAACAACCCCGCTCACCCCTCGATCGAGCCGAGGGCAGCCTCTGAGAAACTTAAATATCCCGTTCATCCTGAGCACCGCACGTATGGTTCGAGACGCTGCTTATGCAGCTCCTCAGCACGAGCGGTGTCGAAGGACTCGAAGGGTTTCAAGCTTCAATAGAATCATGCTATTCGAAAAAATCTAGGGCTTTCATCATACCACAAGGAGTAAAAACGTTAAGCCCCAGACAAGCGCAAAACAGGCCAATAAAAAAATTTAGCGCTTATTTGTTTCTCATGGGGAAAAATAAGCCCTGAAATACAGTAATTTATGCTGGCAACACCCACCAGTTGCTAGCTTTTACGCTTGTGGTAGGCTAGACACCTCTTTAAGTGCGAAAAGGCCTTTTATAGCAGGGAAATTCATGACCATTAGATATAGTTCTTTAGTGAGCTTTTTGCTCGCAATTTTATCACTTACTCCAAGCACTTCGCATGGAGCCGCTGCATCATTGCGCGCTACAGATATTGTTCTTGATGTTGTCAGAGTAGGTCTCACTAACGTTGCTATGGCTAAGCACACAGAAGACTCTGTGGCTGCCGCCACATTGCATGCCGCTGCAGCCACTGCAGGCATCGCACGCAATCTAGTGCTTATAAACCTCCTGCATGATAATAACAGAGCTACGGCACATGGTGATTTACTTGCGATAGGGTCATCAATAAAGACAAATATCCTTGATTTGATAACACATGTTAAAAATGCAAAAAAAGCAGCGCCATACCTCGACATCAAAACCGCTAGCATGGTTGGCATCAGGTCAGCGCAAGCGTTAGAACTGCTAACTAATTATCTAGCAAATTACAGCACGCTTGATCTGTGCCGCACGCAAGAGCTTAAAACTGCTCTGCGCAATGCACACACAAGCTTGGAAGCCGCGGAAAAAATGCTGATCTTGCAACATTGCGAATCATCATTAATCGATCGTCAAATTTTAATGGGAATTTTAGCTTCAAACGCACTACTCAACACAGCAAGCGCTGGTTACTACACCGTGCAAGCGACTAAAAAACAAGCTCCTGACGCAGACAATACAGATGATCAAGAAGTACTAGCTCCCGGTCAAGTCGGTATCTTAGGCAAAGCTAATATTCCTACAGACTTCAGTTGTCCTTTATGCCTGGATAGGCATGAAGATCTTGTAGATGATGCACAAGTTATTCATCTAGCCTGCAATCATGAGCTGTGTCTAGAGTGCTGCCGTGGCGAATATCAACGCAATGCAACAGAAGAATTAGAAAATCCTAATCCTCTAAACCCAGATGGCCCACCATTAAGAGAGCCACACCCTATACGCACCCGTTTATTCCGTAACGGCGATTACAGCTGCCCAGTATGCAGACAAGTAACACATGTCCGCCCAGAACTAAACACACACCCAGCACCATAACCCAAAGAAGGAATCTGTATCATGAAAAAAATTATAGCAATATCGCTGATCAGCATATTCGCATCGAGTGCAAGTAACGCAGCAGCTCCTGCAGCTAATAATTCTTCTATCGCTTTGCCAGCAGCACATGCCGTCTGCACCCTGGCAAAAACTATTCTCACTAAAGCTGGCATGCAATTACCAGCGGCAAAATCTCATGGCGTTTTTGTTGCTACATCAGTCATTGGTATCGCACAAGGCGGAATCATACTTGCAATGGCAAATGATCGCGAAAAAACTGGCAACGCTTTTGCCGCCGGCTCAATGATTACCAATAATCTGGTTTCACTCGTCATGCATGCGCAAAAATTGCGAACCAAAAATAGTGTTTATCTTGAAACCACTATCGACGCGCCCTATTTCATGAATACGTTGCTTCTTGGTGAAATAGCTGCAACAGCATTATCAGTCTTTGGTGACCAAATCAATCCGGACAATAGCAGCGCATTTAAAACTGCTATGGACAATCTAACTGCAGCTCTTGATGCAGCACAAAAAGCCATTATTAGTGGTCGTACCGATGATATAAAAATGTGGAATAATGTTCAGATAGCACTTCTTGGAGCTACGACACTAACCAATCTTGGTAGCGCTGGTTACTACGGCTGCATGTATGAAAAACCCTTAAATCCGGCGCCTATAATTCCAGCTGCACCTATTGTTGCACTAGCCGGCGATGAGGACGCACGCATTACAGTACTAAGCACTAGCTTAGAAACTGCTATAGCGCTTGAAGAAGTAGCAGAAGTTTTTGGTTTACATCCACAACACGCAGAAGGCTTTGCAGCACATCGCGTAGCAATACAGGCAGAATTAGACGCTGCGCTAGGATTAGCCGCACCGATAATAAGACCCATAATAGCTATCGATAAAGATTCAGATGACGATGTAGAAGGCGTAGAAATAGTACCAAATAACGTAACAATTCCTGAAGATCGCAGAAGAGCTGGCGCAGCAGAATTCGATGAAAGAATGCGACAGATCAATGCATTAGAAGAAGTACTTCAAGAAGCCGCAAGAAGAGATGAGCAGATCCTTGCAGGTCGAGTATTAAGAGAACAACAAGACGCTGCATACGAAACTAGTTTGGCAATAGACCAAGCTCTCGATGAAAGAGGGGATTTTTATTGGCATGAGGTAGCTGAAGCCCTCAGATTAGAAAATGAAGCCCTAGAAGCAGAAGCTATCCGCCTATCACTGGAACCAATTGTAGCCGCGAGGCTAGCTGCACAACAAGCGGCAGACGAAGAAGACGCTCAAGCTAAAAGAGTGCACAGAGCTGCAAACGCTGCGAGATTACTAGAAGCGGCAGCCAGAAATAGGGCTTTGGATGAGTACTGTTTTGCTGAGTAACAAGCTAAGGCTTTGCCAAGCAGAGATAAAAGATAATTAAGATTACACGTTCGCTCTTCTCGATACATTTTGCTCTCTTCTCGATACATTTCGCTGCGCGAAACACTCGAAGCAATCGGAGCAAAGCACTCGAAGCGAACGGATCCTGAGGCACCCGTCCGTCTCGAGTATTTCGCTCAGCACTTCTGTGCGCGGCGAAATGTATCGAGAGATACG
This sequence comes from candidate division TM6 bacterium GW2011_GWF2_37_49, assembly GCA_945861145.1. Classification (GTDB taxonomy): domain Bacteria; phylum Babelota; class Babeliae; order Babelales; family RVW-14; genus CAMATL01. The sequence goes on from CAMATL010000001.1 coordinate 4,402, forward strand.
GACGCGAATCTCCTCAAAATATTAATTTTCATGAAGAAGGGACCCGCAAGTATTTGCGGGTCCCTTTTCTTTAAGTTTTAACTAATCGTTAAATAATTTTTTGATACGCTCTATCACGCTATCAACAGCTTGCGTAACTTGGGTAATACCAAGCACTCGAAAGCCGTAGTAAATGAGGCTAAGACCTATACCAAAAAATATAACTCTAACAATAATTCTGTAAGCCATGCCCAAGAAAAACAATCCAAAGCACAAGGCGACAATGCCTCGAACCAATGCGTTTCTGGAAACACCGCAACAACTTTTGCCGCAATTACAATCATTTTCGCAACCATTGCACTGGTTTTTATTATTACACTCGCTCATAACCATCTCCCCTTTCTGCCCAAACTAATAGGAATCACCTTAACAAATCACAACAAATAAATGCAATAATCAGCAAGGATACTTCAAATTTCTTCGCGGTCATTGAGCAATTCTCTCCCAGCAGTAGGCTCAACAGCACTACCAGAATCAACGATAGTTGGGGTAATAAAAATTAAAAGTTGTTTATCAATCATAACCTTTGAGCGGCCTTTAAAGAGCAAGCCAAGCAGTGGGATATCTTTCAAAAAAGGAATTCCTGATTCCACTTGTTCATAACTGTTAACCATCAACCCACCGATCATTGTAGTTTGGCCGCTTTTGAGTACGACTTTATTGCGCGTCCGGGCAGTTTCAAGGCTATATTTATACGTACCGCGATCATCATTGCCAGAAGTTTGTTGTAAACTGACAACATAAGAATGCTCAAGAAAAACATCTAATGCCACTTGCCCAGCGGCATGCATCGCTACCGGCTTTACTTGGATCTTAGTGCCAACATCTTTATACGCCGTTGATTGGGCATTAACTAAATTGCCTTGCACAGCCTCTTGTACACCAACCTTATGAGGCAACTGCTGCCCTACCAAAATCTCAGCCGTTTCAAGATTGTTGACCAGTAACGTTGGCTTGAGAATGGTTTTTATTTCCATGTTTTGTTCTGCAGCCATGAGCTGTAAGTTCAGACGGCCCCATTCCAAATTCCTGCCCCCAAACGTGATTGGGAACGACATAGAAAGTGCATCTTTAGTTTTACCAGAAAGACTTACCGGTATCGCATTAAGCACCCAGCCAAGCATGTTACTAAAAATATCTGGTGCAGCTCCAACTGCCGTTGCGATAGGATTTAATGATGGCAACATCCCAGCGGCTAGAGCGGGGTTTGGGGTATAATTTGCAGGCGTTGTAGCACCCAAGCCAATCCCTGCTAAGCCAAATTTACCAGCCCAGTAGCGACGATCGTATAAACCAGACCATTGTAAACCAAAATCACTTTCAAAGTTTTTATTGGCAATAATCACACGCATCTCAAGCCGGATTTGCGGCGTTGCTTGATCGATTGAATAGATCAATTCTTTAAATTTTTTAACGTGCGCCGCTCGAGCAGAAAAAAGAAGCTGATTTGCCGTATCATCAATTACAAGATAGGTCTCATTTTTATCATTACCCTCACCCACAACCCCACGCCAAAGCTCTTGGATTGAATTTTTTAACCTATCGTCCCAGGTTGCTTGCTTGATTACAATACGCCCAGATACACGATCTGCCGACGCATCAGCTTGAATAATTGACCGCATAAGCTCTTCAGCCCGACTGCGCAATACCACGCGCCAAGCACCTGCGACCCGAATGAGGGCAAGCGGCGGCCTGTGTGCATCAAGTACCATTTGTATTACCGCGCTAACTGGCGCAAGCTCCGCGCGCAAACTAGGCAAATCACCTTTGATATCATGATCAATTAAAAGATTGATACCCGCCTGCTTAGCGAGCACAAACAAAGCATCGCGCAAGCTTATTTTTTTAGTCTTAATAGTGATAGGCCTCGCAAATTCAGGAAAGCGTAAAAACTCTGTTGCGGCTGCTTGCAGCTTCTCTTCAGCATAAAGCCGCTTATCCGCAACTCCTGCTTTTTGCTCCTTTAATTGTTTTTTTTGATCTTTTTTTTCCGCGGCGTGCTGCTTCTTATCGCTTTTAGTTAATGCTTTCTCTAATGCATTGGTAACATTTTGCAATGCAATGGCATCATGCTTTTGCTGATTTTGATTAACAAGATTTGAGCCCAACGGCAACATCATAGCGCTCGGCAACAATGGCGGCGACACAATTTCATCAGCCACAACCACACCTACAAAAATCATGGCTACAGCTATTCCCGAGCGCAATTTCATCACCTTACTCATCCTTAACAGTCAAAACTAATTCTTTATTTTTATACAACACACAAACACTTATTGCAGAGACTTCACGTACAACCACATCACCAATACGCTCACCGGCTCGCAAAGTGTGAATATGATCACTGTATTGTAAAACAGCCTGCCAATTCTCATCTGACCCAATAATACCCACCAGTTCAACAACCCCTAAAGAACCTTTTACTGGTGTTACAACTTCCTGCGGTTGGCGCTTGCATGCAAAAGGGTTAACGAGACTAGAGGCTTTGATAGGGAGTAACATAATCGTTGAAATCATAAGAAGCCATACCTTCATTCCCGCGTTCCTTTGATCAAAAATTCGATTACTAATTTTGTGTCATCGATTCGCTCAACAGACTGTAAGCGCAAAATATGCGCTGCCGGGGATTGCTTAAGTGTGGTTAAAAATTTAAGCAGAGCTTCAAATGAACCATCCACCCGGACTACATAGCCAATAAGCTGCTTGCCGCGAGGACGTAACAACTGCTCAACATTGCACACGTAAAAACCAGCATCAGTAAAAAATTGTAAGGTTTGTGGTAGCGCTTGGGTATTGAGAGCAACCCGCACTGGCTTAATTTTCCGAGAAGGCTTAACACGTTTTTGCCGATCAAGCACTGAGCGCAGCGCATTCTCTTGCGTTACCTGCGGATGCACTAATTTTTGCTTACGCAACCAGCAAGTCCCTACCGCAACAACTGCACAGCAAAGCGTAACCAGCACTCGAGTCTGCCTGGTAAGTCCACGTAAATAAATTATAAAAAATGATTCATGCAACCAAAAAGACATAGCTCCTCACAAGTGTTTTGTCCAAGATACGAAGGAGCTATGCAATGCTGCAATCAATTTTGATAATAAGTAAAATTACGCCTCAGTTGGGGCTGGTGCCGGTGTATTTTCAACCACTGCTGGTGGCTGATTATCTTCAACGACGGCAACTGATAAAATTTCTTCAATGGTGGTCAAGCCCTCCTTGACGTTGCGCAACCCATCAACAACCAGCGGCGTCATACCCTCTTTGAGTACCAGGTCTTTAATGACGGTAGCATCAACGCGCTGCACTATTAATCTGGCAACGGCATCATTGATCTCCATAACCTCAAAAATAGGTAGCCGGCCTTTGTAGCCTGTTTTAAGACATTCATCACAACCAACAGCCTTATAAAAAACAACCCCTTTGGCTTCTTGCGCAGAAATACCAATACGGCTCAACATCTCAGCTGATGGCTCTTCAGCTTGACGGCATGCTGTGCATATGCGTCGCACAAGGCGTTGCGAAATAACACAAGCTAGCGATGAAGCAATCAAAAACGGCTCAACACCCATATCAATAAGACGTGTAATCGTAGCGGGTGCACTATTTGTATGAATTGTACTGAGCACCAAGTGACCGGTTAGCGCTGCTTGAGTAGCAATGCCCGCAGTCTCACCATCACGAATTTCACCAATCAGACAAATGTCTGGATCTTGCCGTAAGATTGAGCGCAATGCTGCGGCAAAGGTTAATCCAGCCTTAACGTTTACTTGAACTTGGCTGATCCCTGTGATGGTATATTCGACAGGATCTTCAACCGTAATGATATTAACGTCCGGCTCATTAAGCTTGGTCAATATGGCGTACAATGTAGAAGTTTTACCTGAACCAGTTGGACCACTCACGAGAATAATACCATTTGGCCGCGCAATGCTGCGTTTGATAATCTCACGATCGCGATCACTAAAATTAAATTGTAAGAGGTCTTTAACGCTTTTGCTCTTATCAAGCAAACGCATTACCACCCGCTCACCATAGTTACATGGCAGTATGGACACACGAAGATCGATTGGCTTATCTGCTACCTTAAGCTGAATACGTCCATCTTGCGGCGCTCGCTTTTCAGCAATGTTAAGATTGGACATAATTTTAATACGTGAAACGATAGCCCCTTGGTACCGCTTTGGCGGAATCATGCGTTGATAAAGGTTTCCATCGATGCGATAACGCACACGTAGTTCTTTTTCAAATGGCTCGATATGGATATCTGAAGCTACTTCTTTTACTGCCTGAAAAATAATATGGTTTACTAATTTGACGATTGGGGCATCATTCGCCATCTCCATAATATCTTTTTCTTCAATACCTTCTTCACCGAAATCAAAAGTGCTACCACTTTCTTCTTGCAGCTCATCCATCATCTCTTTGCCAGTTTCCAATGGATAGTATTTATTGATGGCATCCATAACAACTGTATCGATTGATACGGCGTAGTTCACATCACCGGCCATTAAAATTGCCATGTCATCAAGCGGCTGTAAATCGCGTGGATTTGCCGTAACAATGGTTTTTTGCCCTTCAAAAACAATAGGGATAATTAGGTGCTGGCGCAAAAACTTAAGAGGAACCCGACTCAATAATTCAGCACTGGCCATCTGCTCAGTAATTGCCTCAATGAAAGGCAACCCAACTTGTTTGGCAAGCGTACGAGCAAGATCAGCCTTAGAGACAAGGCCTCGCTCCAGCAATAGTTGCCCCAGAAGCTTGCCTGATGCTTTTTGCTCTTTTAAGACATCTTCCAATTGCTCAGCGGTGACAATATTAAGGTCTATAAGAATATCACCAAGCTTTTTCTTAAGCATGCATCAGCTCCTTGTGTCGAATCAAATAATGTCACGACCATTCGCGTACAGTCGCCTATCTTAACAAAGCCCACCTGTAGCATCAATAGTAGAAAACAAAAGAGCCGAGCTTGCGCTCGGCTCTTCATTTTGACAAAGAAATGTGCTATTTAGTCGGCGATAACTTCAGCGCGACGATTTGGCGACAATTCTTTAATTTTTTCTGTACGGATTGTTGCATCAGACCATACAAGTGGTTGCTCATAGCCATAACCAACTGTCTTAACGAATTCTGATGGAACACCAGCTGCTACCATTTTTTGTTTTATAGATTCAGCACGTTGCTGTGAAAGCGACATGTTGTAACCGGCTGATCCGATTTGGCAGGTGTGGCCTTGTACCGCAACCTTCTTGCCATGTTGAACTGCTTTTTTTGCAGCTTCAACGTCAGCGGCAACTACTTGAAGTTGGTCTTTACGAATGCTGTTCTTATTGAAATCAAATTGCACGCGCTTAAAGCCCAACACGCTGTCTAGAGCAGCTTCATCAGCTGTTGCTAAAAGTTCGTTGCTACCACTAACCGCAGAAACTAGTTCTTTAACTTTATTTTTTGATGCTTTATCAAGATATTCAGCAGAAGCTACAAGATTCATTTCACCAGCCAAGTCTTCATCATCAATAAACGCAAAATCATTAACTGATTCGTTGTCTACCAATTCTTCTTTGTCAGAAGTAAAAACGGCTAAATTCTTATCAAGTGATGCGATTTTTTTTGAATCGGCTTTTTTAATGTCAGCCTTCTTCTTACCGCAACCAGCTGTAAAGAGTACTAGTAGTAATGAAAGTCCGCAGATTTTGTTCATTTTTTCTCCCTTGTAGACTTTTTGTGAAAATTCTTCCTTAATCTTTCACGTTGTCGTGGCTAACGGTAGCATAATTTCTTTAAATTTCCTACTCATTATTTTCAAGTTGGTTTATAATAGTCGGGTATTCGGAAAACGCCTTATTTTTTATTTTTCAATAAGTAGTGCGTTTGCTAAGCATTAGAACGAGGCAACAGCGTGAAAAAAATACTAATTAACCGGGAGGCGTGGCAAACCCGCGTCGCCGTTCTCTCCAATGACAAACTTCAAGATATTTACTACGACACAAACAGTAAAGAAGATCTTGAACGATGTTACTTTAAAGGCAAAGTGTCAAAAGTTTTGCCAGGCATTCAAACCGCTTTCGTTGACATAGGTCAAAGTAAAGCGGGGTTTTTGCATATCACCGAAATCGACCGAGCGCTCGCTACTGAAAAAGTAATCGAGAACTTGCAAGATGGCGATGAGAGCAAGGATGAGTTTTCGATGAAAGAAATCAAAAGCTCTATCGATATCAGTAAAATTTTTACTGAAGGTAGTGACGTTTTGGTTCAGGTTATCAAAGAACCTATCAGCGAAAAAGGCGCAAAACTTACCACCTGTTTTACCATCCCTGGTAAATTTGTGGTCCTTATGCCAAACATTCCACAAATTGGCGTCTCTAAAAAAATTGAGACTCGTGAGGAACGTGCAAGGCTCAAAGAAATTTTGACTCTTTACCTTCCTAAAGGCATGGGCGCAATTGTACGCACAACGGCAGAAAACCGTAGTGCTGCAGATTTACAAAAAGACGTTGCATTCCTTGTATCAACTTGGAAGTCCATTCTAAAGAAGTACGCAAAAGCCGCTTCTTGCGAAAAAATTTTTACTGACTTACCACTTCCAATCCGCGTCATGCGCGATCATTTAGATGAAGATGTCGAGATGGTTGTTATTGATAACAAGGAAGAACAAGAAAGTGTTTATAAATTTGTAAAAAATTTGACGCCGGAATTTGTTAACAAGATTCGATTCTACCAAGGCCCGCCAACACTATTCGATCGCTTCGATGTTGATCAACAAATCGAAAAAGCGTTGCAGAAAAAAGTACAGCTCAAATCTGGTGGTTCATTGATAATCGAAACAACAGAAGCTATGACGGTTATCGACGTCAACACAGGCAAATTTACCGGGCATAGCAATTTAGAAGAAACAATCCTTAAGACAAATCTTGAAGCTGCTGATGAAGTAGTTACCCAGTTGCGCTTGCGCAACATTGGTGGACTAATCGTCATCGATTTCATAGATATGAACAGCGGTAGCAATCGCCAAAAACTTTCTAAATTTCTTGAAAAGACTCTCAAGGAACGAGACAAATTTCAATCGGTCGCTCTAAAGATATCCGAATTTGGAATTGTTCAAATGACGCGAAAGCGCTCAGGCAAGATGCTAACACAGCAACTCACCAACGTTTGCACGAGTTGCAATGGTTGTGGCTTTGTTAAATCACTTTCAAGCAATGCGTTTGGGTCGCTCAAGAAATGCAAGGAAGACTCTGTTCGTCTTAGCCTAAAGGGAGCAGTTGTTCTTACCACATCACTGCGCGTATTTGATTACCTTATCCAGCAAGAATTCCATTCCATCTTGCAACTGGAAAAGGAACTTGGTTGCAAAATTATTCTAGAAAGCAATGAAGTTTACGACGACACTCAATGTAGCGTTGTGGCTTCTACAATAAACGAATGATTGAAGGACGCTTGGCTATGTCAAAGTCTATTTTAGAGCGATACCCTGAGTATGAATTGACTATCGGTATGGAAGTGCACGTTCAGCTTAATACCGCGTCAAAAATTTTCTGCTCCTGCCCAAATAAATTTGGCGATAAGCCCAATACAAATATCTGCCCAATTTGTGCAGGCTACCCAGGTACACTACCCGTGCTAAACAAAAAAGTAGTCGACTATGGCATTATGACTGGCCTTGCGACCAACAGCACGATCAACCGTCTCAACTATTTTTCGCGCAAACATTACACATACCCTGATTTGCCAAAAAACTACCAGATTACCCAGGATGAAAATCCTATTTGCCTTGACGGCCATGTCATGATTAAGGATGCAGCCGGCAACGACAAAAAGGTTCGCCTTGTGCGCATCCACATCGAAGAAGACGCTGGTAAAAACACACACGGCAGCAACGGTGAAAGTTTTGTTGATCTCAACCGTACCGGCACACCGCTCTTGGAGATTGTCAGTCATCCTGATTTGACCTCTGCACAAGAAACTCGCGATTATTTAAACAAGCTCCATGCCATAGTTGTATACCTCGGTGTCAGCGACGGCAACATGGAAGAGGGATCATTTCGTGCCGATACCAATATTTCCGTGCGCAAAAAAGGTGCCCCCGCATACGGCACCAGAGTTGAGCTGAAAAATATCAACTCGTTTAAATTTATAGCTCAAGCAATTGAATTCGAAGCTGAGCGTCAAATCACCATGCTTGAATCAGGCGAACGTATCACCCAAGAAACTCGCCTATGGGATAGCAAAAAAAATCAGACCTATTTCATGCGCTCCAAAGAAGAAGCTCAAGATTATCGCTTTTTTACAGATCCTGATCTGCCAGCTGTTTATATTGATGATGCTTGGCTTGAGGCGATTAAAAAAACACTACCAGAACTACCTGATGCTAAAATTGCTCGCTTTCAAGAGCAATATGGTGTTTCAGCTTATGACGCTGGTGTTTTGATTGAAGAACAAGTAGTGGCGAATTTCTTCGAGCAAGCAGCTAAACTATGCGGCAACGCTAAGTTGACTCTCAACTGGGTTAGTCGCGATGTACTGGGATATTTGAAAGAGAAAAAATTATCAATTACTTCCTCTAAAATTACACCTGCATTACTCGCGGAGCTTATCTGTGCGATTGATAAAGGCGTGATTAATAACAAGGTCGCACAAGACATTTTCCTTGAAATGGCTGAAAGCGGCAAATCTCCACAACAAATCATTCAAGATCAAGGTCTGCAACAAATTGATTCGGTTGAAGAAATCGAAGCAGTGATTAAAAATGTAATCGCAGCCAACCCCGACAACGTTGCTAAGCTTCAAGCCGGCAATGAACGGTTATTTGGTTTCTTTGTTGGCCAAGTCATGAAAGAAACTAAAGGCAAAGGCAATCCGCAGCTGATTAATGATCTGCTGCGCAAGTACCTTGTTATCTAAATTAAAGGGCTGAAAAATAAAATTTTCAGCCCTTTTCTCTATTTTAACACCACCAATAGCCCGGGAATCGGTAAAATCAAGTTCGAAGTGCTACACGCACATTCAACATTGAAGTGCATAGAAAGTTATGAAAAAGCGCCTGGTGTGGGCAAATGGATTCAGGGGAAGTAAAATGACAACTATGATGATAAATATGATGGCGTCAATGATGATTCAAACAATGACTCAGATAACAACTGAAATTAATTAAACGCAGCCTTTTGCTAACAGAAAAATACAGGTAAAACCAAAAACCTCCTCCCTTTTTTGACATCTCACCTCGATTCTGTATGCTATGAAACCTTTGTTCTCGGGAAAAATGATCTATTGAAAGGTTTTTATGTTATTAAGAAAAAAAATTATAATAGCGGTCTTAAGCTTTTTTATAATTGGTCTTGGCTTTATCACGGCGCACAAAACACCTGAAGAATTTGTACTGGTTGAAGATGTTGCACTCGATAGTCTCTTTGGTGAAGATGACGACGGCATGCCTGATTTTGATATTAATCAACTTCGTTCATTTGAAGACACATTTGAGCAAGAAGATATTTCTCTTAGTGAGAAAATCGAAATGTTTATGCTGATCATGCAATTAAAAACCCGTAGCTATCATAACGGATTTTTAGAACATCTATCACAACATGGCAATGAGTACCTTATTGGTTCAGCCTGTGTGGCAACCATGCTTATTTCTGCTTTACTCAAAAACTATATCAATACTAAAACGCGCGTTGCCAATGCACCTCGATAAACATCTTTTTGCGCTTTATACAGTAGCACAAATTAATGATGCAAGTATTAGAGATGAAGCATTGTGGGTACGCATTGTGAAGGTATTACGGCTACGCGCTGACAGCAAAGTCATACTATTTAATAATACACACACGCTTACACTTACCCTATCAACAGCAACATTCACCTCAAAAAACATCATCCATGGCGACATCAACCAACGAACATCAATCATACCCTTAGCGCCAACCATAACCTTGCTACAAGGGATTCCAAAAAAATCCGTCTTTGAAGAAATTATTTACAACGCTGCTCAGCTCGGCGTTGCTTCTATCGTTCCTGTTTGCTCAAATAAAGCGCATGATCTTGGCTTTTCACCAAAAGAACAGGAACGCTTTCGCGGTATCATGATCACCGCCTGCGAACAAGCAAAACAGTTTGTAGTTCCAACAATTAGCGCACCAGTAAACTTTGAGCAAGCAATGGCAATGAAAGCCGATATAAAAATTCTTTTCGATAGCAACGGCATACCATACAGGGAGCTCTTGCCTCAGTGTAAAAAAACGTCTCAACTTAGCGTGTTATTTGGCCCTGAGGGGGGACTTACTGAGCAAGAAATAATAATGGCTCAAGCAGCTGGCTTTACAAGCACACAGCTCACCCCAACTATCTTACGATCTGAAGATGCGCCGCTTGTGGGCATTGGATTACTCAGAACACTTATCGCTTGATCGCGAAAAGCTGGGTTTTAAGATAATAAGGCTCAATTGAATAAAGAGCCTCTTGGTTTTGTAACTGCGGCCATGCTTTAAGGGCAATCCTTCCGATCGCTGTAACAGCTGGCACTGCCGGATTTGGCGTTAAAAAATGCAACGCATCACCAAGAACCGTTAAAAGCTCTTGCTTGTACAACACAGCACCATTGCCAACACAAAGCACCGACGCTTTAAGCGCAGCTAGGCGCGCAACAACTTCATCAATTTTTTGGCATGACTCATCAACAAGAATATTAAGCTGTTGATCAAAAATGCGGAAATAAGCGTCGCTGTTGTACGCATTAAGCAATGCCACAACATAACGTACTTGCTTGGCAATATTCGCATCGCAGGCTTGTACCTGCAAAGCTTCCAAGCTATTTACCCCTACAAGGGTAATCTGTCTGGCAAAAGCAATCCCATTAATGCTGGCAATCGTTGCTCGCAACGAAGTAAAAGCACCCGGTCCTTTATCCACCGCGATAAAAGAAAGCGCCTCAAGCGCTACATTATTTTTTTTAAGAAATTCTTCAAGAAATGGTACGAGGTTGGAGCTTGCACGCAGTTCATCGTAATACTCCACCGCAACAACTGCTTGATCTTTAAAAAGCCCTAATTCAAGCGAGCTATATGTACCCTGAAGAGCTATGAAATGCATTATCCCACTAGTCGTTTTGTTTTTTTATTTTTTGGCGCTGATAAAAAATACTAAAGGCATCATCTTTGATTGTACTTTCTCGTTTTTCAATAATCTTTCCACAGTTAAGGCATTTCCAGCCTTCAAAGTTTATGAAATGATCAAAAAACGATTGTAACACCATTAACCCAGAGCACTTTGGGCACTTCATGCGCACGCTCCTTTTTTAGCCACCTATAAGCGCATCAATTGAGCGCCTATTGTTTTTTGGTCAGTCCCTACATAAGTGCACGATTTGGCCAAAAAACAATATTTGATATTGCTTCAAAAAATTTTATTATGCAACAAATTCATCTGCACTCAGTAGCACACCAATCAAAAATCTCACTCGAGACTAACCCTACTATGTAGCATTTGTTGATCCACCTTGCTGAATAATGCCTGGCATCCGTGAAATCACTTGCTTGCTCGCAAATTGCTTAGCGCCAGGCATAACACCCTTCACTGGTGGTTGAGCAACTTTTTCAGGTTGCTCAACGTCATCATTATCTGGTTGCCCCGCTGCCGTTGCAATGGTTTTCATTACCGAGCTTGGATCACCCGCATTGCTGCTCTTCTGCTTGTCGTTAAGACGAGTTTTTGCCAATGTTAACTCACGATTAGTTTCTTGATGTGCTTGACGTAATTCATTTTCAATCTGCTGCTGCATTTGCACAAAGTCATCACTCAACGTATCACTCAATTCAGCAGTATGTTGCACAATCTTGCGCGTCTCACGCTTAAGACCCTCAAGCATTTCACGGTCTTTCGATAATTGCTCGCGGTACGTATCTAAGAAATCTTCCCGAGTATCTAATTTTACTTCTCGTTTTGCAAATGTTTTGCGTTCTGTTTTCAAAAAACCGTTGATTGAATTAATGGTTTTTTGCGCTAATTCTTCAGTAATTTTTACTCGTGCTTCTGCCTGTTTGCGCAACTCAACTTGACGCTTCATGACGGTATTTTTTTCACTTAATGAACGCTCCGCTAAATCATTCAATGACTCTGCTCTACCAGCAGCCTCCTGTGCAACTTTAATGGATGATTTAAGTTTTACAGCAACTTGTCGTTGCTGTGCCAGCTCCTGCACAAGCCAAGCCTGTTTAGTGCTTAAATGGGCAATTCTTTCATGCGCATTACGCAAGTCAGCCGTCAATGATAACTCTGTTTTTACACCTGATTCTTTGAGTGATTTTATTTGTTCACGCGCCTGCCGTTGAAAAACCATCACAGTCTGTTGCGCACGATTCACATCTTTGTTACGCAGCAAATCAACATTCATAGTCTCTTTACGGGCTGCTTCAACAGCACCTACAAGCGATTGCTTTTGCTCTGTCAGGATACTGTTTTTTGCCGTCACACTAGCAAGCTCTTTTTTAAGCATAGCACTATCTTGCCGCACACCTGTAAGCGCAAGCTCAGTTTCATTATTTTCTAGCGATTGCTTATCTATAAAGCCAAGCGCAGCTGTTTTAATCCCTGCATTCTTGCCCGCAAGCTCTTCCTTGGAAGCACGCTCTCGGTCAAGCTCTTCCTGTGTTTTTTGCACTGATTCTTGCATGCCGACAAGACTTTCTTTTGTAGCAGTCAATTGCTGTTGCGTAGAAACAAGCTCTTGCTTATTTACTTCCATATCGGCTTTTACTTCATTTAATTCTTGCTCAAGCTGCTTAGCCATCAACGGAACCGCTGCAATCGAAAGCTGAGGCTTAGTTAATGCGCCCCCCATCTCAACATCAGGGAACTGTGCAGCAATTTCACTAAATTGCTGCGAGAAATCACTTAACGTTCGCCTAACAAGCTGTTTAACATCTTCATCTGGCAGCGAACTTTCACGCACTGTACGATCAAGATGCGACGCTCGCTGTTGAACCTTAGCATTAAGCTCATACAGCACACCAAGGCGCATTTTTTTTGCCATTCCTTGGTCTAGCACCATATTTTTGGTAAATTTTTGAAAATAATCATCAGCCGTTCGCTGCGACTGCATCAATCTGTCCATTTGTGCCTGCTTAGCAACAAGCTGTGCGTATTGATCATCTGTTACCAAGCGCGTTGAACGCAACGTCAAATCAAACCATTTATTTTGATCTTCAAATTTTTTAAGGAAATCTTGCGCTTCTAGGGGTGATTCCGCATCCAGAATTATATTTTTCATCATTGTCATATCTTGATAAAAGCGGCGAGATAAATCATTTTTCCACTCAGCAGAAACACGCAAAGCCATTTGTCCATAACCAGATTCTTGTACAGAATTTTGAGTAGCTGAACTTGCAACCATTACATCATTTCTTCCAGGCGCTTTAAGCGGCAATACAGAGACATCATTAGCAGCGTTTGCTACCGCCGCAACTACCGGAGCAATTTCCTTTTTTGTACTTTTTTTTCGGTCTTTTTTAATAATTTTTGCTTCTTTATTAAACGCATCTTCATCCAAGCCGAAAGTTGTTGCCAAGGTGCGTTTACGCTCTTGTATGCGTTGTTCAGCAGCTCGTTGTTCCATGGCATCAATAAGACTGAGTGCTTTGGCTGCGGCATCTTTTTTGAGTTCAATTGATTCTTGCGCTACCTTAACATTTAGCTTTGAAATACGATCTTCGGCAATTTCTAGCAATGCTTGAACGCGTCCCTCGGTACTTACTTTAAGCGCTTTTGCCGCATCATCAGCCTCTTCCCGCAGCTGAGCTGCTTGCACACTAATTTCACGCGTAACTGAATACAAGTGCTCTTCTGCAGCTAGTTTAAGCTGATTTTCACGCGCTTTTATTTCACCATCAATAGCTTCTACAGCAGCTTGAGCCTCGGTAGCCAAAGCGTCATTACCAGGATTCATTGACCTAAATAAAGCGGATGCTAAAGATAATTTTTCACGTGGTACAAAAGGTTTTTTAATGGCCGCGGCGCTAGCGTTTTTTTGCGCAAGCACAACGGGTTGAACTTTTTTTTTGGGAGCAAGCGTTACAAGTTTTTCTTTTTTAGCTGCAATTTTTGGTATAGCCGGTATAGCTTTCACTACAACTGGCGCACCAATCGAAGAATAAGGATCCCCATGTAGAACTTCTACACGAGTTGCACCTTTGGCATAAGGGTCACCCGTTGGAATATCCGCTTTAACAGCCACCCCTGTTTTAGCATACGGATCAGAAGAACTACTCATACCAAAGCTTTGATTGCTGCCGTTTCCAGACATTTTTTTTACTATTTTACGCGGCACACCTCCCATAGCTTCTACCGAATCAAAAACTATTTCAGGCATATCATCATCGTCAGTTGCATTTTCAGCTGCAGCTGCTGCGAAACAAAGAGTACACGCTACTAATACATAGTAGAGCAACAATTTTAACTTCATTATTGCGCCTTTGCGTAAGAAATCCCCACCCACCAAAGATTAAACAGGCGTCTCCCTGTTTAGTGTAAGTGTACAGAGCTCCTTCAGAAAAAGGCAATCAATAACCGTTTGGAAAAAAAAACCCTGCTACATCCAGTATTTTGGTTCACGAGCCAATAATGAGCGAGGTCTACCAAACACTAGGCAAATCTCCAAAAAACCAAGTACATTCAAAAGTAAAGTCTGTCATAGTTGAGAGAAAAAGTATGAAAAAAATATTGTATACGATCTTTGCATTACTTTGCGGCATCGCCATCATCCTTATTTTGCATAAATATAACGAACCACCTGCGATTGAAATAAAAGCCACAACAGCAACGATAAGCATCACGCAACCAAAAAAAGTTGTTTGGTTAAATATTTTTGTACACGGCACCTTTGGTGCCATACTTGGTTTTTTAAGCCTAAACAATGTCCTTAAAGATGATGTTAGGGGAACAGCCTACCGCGACGCCAACAAAGGCATGCGCGATGACGCTTATTTTTTTCAAACACAGCCGATTCTTAAAAGAGGCTTACTACCAATTATTCCAAGCTTTAACATAGCCTCTACCGACAAAAAAATACTTGCCGCATATCCCATTACGAAGGCTTTTGATGAATTTTTAAAAACAACCCCTCTTAACAATGAAGAACAATGTTATTACACATTTGGCTGGAGCGGCCTTATCAGTCAAAACTGTCGTCGTTTTGAAGCAGTAAGATTATTCAATGAATTACAAGAAGAAATTACTGCCCTTAAAAAACAAAATATTGAACCTAAAATACGCATAATGGCTCATTCTCACGGCGGTAATTTATGCTTAAATCTTGCCGCCATCGTACCAATTTTAAACACAAAAACTTTTAATGTTTTTCATAAATACTCACTTGAAGAACAGGCTGATGATTCTATCAAACAGATGCTTTCTGTAATCAAAACATTGCCTCCTAAAGAGCAAGCACTGCTCGAACAAGGACAAAAACGTTTCGATTATGTTCCAACCGAAAAAAACTTTTCTATCGATGAACTTATTTTACTTGGTACACCTATCCAACAAGAAACAGAATTGTTTTTGTTTTCGCCAATATTTAAAAAAATTTATAACGTTTATTCAACTCAAGATTCCATTCAACAACTTGATTGGATCTCAACAAAAAACACTGCTAGCAAACAGCGAGTTGATGCAGCTCTTCTTGCAAGAATGACAAAACCTACAGACCAACGCATCGTGCAAATAAAAATCATGTACGAACGACAAGTTGTCATGACCCCGGAAGGCTCTCAACGCATCATTACAACAGAAAAAACACACCCCGCTTCATTTTTTGATAGCTTGCTAGGCTCTCGTCCATCAAGCAAAGATCCTAGTCACAAAGAACTCTGGAGTTTATCCTGGGCAGCAGAAGAATACAGCAATAAGAGCTTACAATCATTTCTTTCACCGCTACCAACAATTGTTATAATGCCTTTGATCTTAACAATGCTGAAAAAACATCCATCACTGCTTGATGTTGATTTTAATTTAACACCAACAAATAACAAAATTGCCCTGCTTGCAACCAAGCACAATGATGAACTAGCGCTTGATAGCTCTATCATTGAAGCATCATTTCTTGAGGATATAAAAAAACAAATTACCTTATGGGAAACACAAGATATATCGGCACGGCAAAATTTTAAGATGATGTATCAACATCTTAAAAATCACAAATAATCACACGAAAAGCAGTACCAGAAGGCCGCTTAAAAAAGGTGTAGCTTTTTTTCCTCCTGCTTGTATCATAAAAACCTGGACCTTATCCTATCGTTCACGCATACCAGACCTTGAACACATAGAGCATTCAGGAGAAATGGGATGTTTAAAACTCTGCAAAAAATTATTGCGGTTCTGTTCTTGTATTCTTGCTTAAACGGAGCTCTCTTAGCTTCAGCTGCAGCCCCTTATGATGTCGATGCATTTTTGCGAAAAAATAATCCTCAATCATTAAGCAAAGACCTTATCATTAAAACAATTACCATTGAGGGCAATAAGTATATTGGTTCTGAAGTTTTAAAAAACAAGCTACCTTTTCAAGTCGGAACGCCTCTTGATACGCGCAAAAGCAGTATCGCGATTAACAATCTTTACAGTCTTGGCGCCTTCAAACAAGTAGAAATTAGAGCTCGTGAAGAAGGGAGCGTGGTCCATATCATTATTCACGTTGAAGAAAAAAAATTGCTCGAAGGTTCTGAATTTATCGGCAACCACGAAGTCAGTACAAAAAAAATTAATGAAACGCTCGATTTAAGCAAGGTCTCTTATATTGACGAAGAAAGCGCTCGCAATATTGCAAAACTTGTACAACAACTTTACATTGCCGAAGGCTACCATCGAGCACAAGTTTCATTTGATTTTAAACCAAACACACAGAACAAAAACAAAGTAACCGCTGTTTTTACCGTTGAAGAAGGCGATAAAGCCAGTGTTTTACGCGTAGAATTTCGGGGCAACAAAAAAATATCCTCTCGGAAATTAAGTAAGGTTATTTTTACACGTGAGCGTTGGTTGCTTGGGTTTGGCGATGGATCGGGCACTTATGATGAACGCCGCGTTGAGCAAGATAAGCACTTTATTGAAAGTTTCTACTTCGAAAATAGCTTTCTCAATACTAAGGTTTATAAAACTGATGTTAATTTCTCACAAGACAAAAAAAACATCACCATTACCTTTCATATTGAAGAAGGCGAACAGTTCTCTGTGCGCAGCATAAGCCCTCCAGGTGATGATATCGTCTCCACCGAAGAAGCATCTGCCGTGATCACTGTTCAAGAAGGCAAGCCGCTCATACGTCACGAACTTGTTGAGTCTATGGAGAGGATGAGCACCCTATGGAAAGAAAAAGGCTACATCTATACAGAAGTAACTGAAACCATTCGCCCGGATGAAAAAACAAAAGAAATTGATCTCGCCTTCATGGTTAACCCCGGCAAAAAATTATACGCCAATCGCATCAGTATCAGCGGCAACCGCAATACACGAGACAGCCTCATTCGTCGACGTTTAGATATTTTAGAAGGTGACTTGATCACAAATTCAAAATTAGAAACATCTAAGCGCGCTGTTGAATTTTTAAGCTTTTATGAACAGGGCGGCGTGAACTGGGTTGTACATCGCATTGCAGAGGATCTAGCAGATCTTGAACTTCAAGTTAAAGAGACTAAGACTGGTAATTTTAATGCACAGCTAAGTTACGGCCCAAGTGGTGAAAGCCAACAAAAACAAGAGCTTCAAGGATCTATTCTTTTAGAAAAAGGCAATCTCTTAGGTCATGGAATTGACGCAGGCCTCGCTGTCAAAGCAGGTTTTGACAAATTAAGACCAGCTCTACGCCGCTTTGAAGTACGACTCGTTGACCCTCATATTTTTGATAAAGATGTCTCATGCGGCTTCTATCTTTACCACCGCTGGGATGAATATGATCGCTGGAACATGCTCACAAAAATTCCAACCATGGACACGATGGGTACAAATGTTCGCTTTGGTTTTGGTCTGCCTGAATTTGATAAGCGCCTTGCATTAATGCTTGATCTCGGCGCTGAAACGATTCGCAACAACAACCCTAAAGTTCGAGACCCCCACGATAGCTTCTTACGCAACTCTGATCCTTTATACCAACTAATTGTAAACCGCACCTTCCAAGAAGGTTCACTCTTGTGGGTAGGCCTTGATTTAGTCAAAGACATGCGCAACCACCAAGTCTATCCAAATAAGGGTTATAAAATTACTCTAGGTACTAAGACCGCACCTAGCAGTATTAACCAAACATTTGGTTTCTTACGCGTTGAAGCTGCGGCAAGCATGTACAATGCCATCCTAAATGATGATGACCTTGTTCTTGGCAACCACCTTAAGATCTGTAATGTACGAGAGCTCAGCGCGAAAAAGAGTATCCCCTATAAAGAGTTATTCCACATGGGTGGACCAAACACGATACGCGGGCACGTATGGAGCGGCATAGGACCAGCCTGGAAAGCAACCAATGAGCCCCTAGGTGGACGCAATGCAATCCAATGCAACAATGAAATCACCTTCCCTCTTGCTCGCAACCTTGGTATGCGCGCTCACGTCTTTTATGACCTTGGTGCTGCGTGGGACACACCAGACACTTCGATCAAAGAATTTAATGATGCACAAACAGCTAGTGAGCGCATTGCGTTTAGTGAAGTCGTAACGCGCAACAAGTTTAATTTGCGCCATACGGTTGGCTTTGGTCTTAATCTTACCTCGCCAATTCCAGCTAAAATTGACTGGGGCTTTAAGCTCGACAGAGATCGCAAGACAAATGAGTCCGCTCATGAATTCCATCTAACTATGAATTATGCTTGGTAGCATATGACGCGTTTACAAATTATTTGGGAAATTACAAACCACACCCCTACATGGGTGTGGTTTGTCTTTGGTTGGTTGCTGATCATAGGAATTAAAGCTCTTAGAAAAAATACAGCGCATATTGGTAAACTTTTCGTATTACCAACTATCTTTTTTGTATTGGCAGTACACACGCTAGCGATAGAACCTGTCGTCACATGGACAATTCTCTTCGTATTCGTTGCCTCATGTATAGGCTGTATCAGCATCGGCTTGACCGTAGCACAAGGACAACAATTCACTGTAGACAAAAAGCAATGGCAAATTACCCTGCCTGGTTCATCATTTACACTCATATTTGTCATGATAATTTTTGCTTCAAAATACTACTTTTGCTACACAACAGTCGCTCATCCAGAAGTCGCATACACACTTGCATTTAAAATCATGAAATTCGCCTTCTCCGGCGGTTTGACAGGATTAGCGATAGGCAGAATAGCTTGTTACATAGAACGCATGCAGCAAGCTAAGGGGTAATTAATCAACAAATTAAGACAAAGGCCTCGCATAAAAATCTCTCGAGTTTTATGCGAGGCCTTTGTCTTAATTTGTTGAAGCTATTGCCTGTTGCGCACCCTGCTTCGCATATACAATAAAGGACCGTACAAGAGGCGGGAAATTAGCGAGGTGAGCTTGCAGCGCAGCCCTGTCTTCAGCTTCTATCGTACCACCAAAAATATCAAGGTGGTGCAGATTGCGTTCAAACGCGCTACCGCGATCACCAATTAATCCCAAGCGAAGCTCTAATTTTTTTGTTTTTCTATTGCGGTACTGCAGCGCTATAATTTTACCCAGCCCCAACGAGAAAAGATCTCCCGCAAAGATAACATTTTTACGGTGCACACAACGCTCTTGAAGCTTGCTTACCGCTTCAGGATTACGCTCCAAAAAAAACCAGTAGATTTTTTGTTTGGAAAGATTGCGCAGTCCATGATCAAATTTGAGACCATTACTTATATTAACGTTAAACGCACGCACTTTATTGTCTGGCATAGTAAGCAACACAGTCCCCTGCATCATTGCTTTTTCAAGTGTTTCTCGTGAAACCCACACCAACGATTTGGTTCGTTTTGCATACTCAGCGGTATCAAGCGCTCCCGCAAAAATTTCCTGCTTGGTCAGTGTTATTTTCTGCTTTTCTTGCATGAGCTGATAGAGCGCGCAGGGAAACTCGGCAGTTTTTTCATAACTGCCTAGTCCTTTATAAACAACGTAGCTCGTCAATCGGATTCTACTCTGACTCACCCTACGTCTCCCATCCTGCACCACTTGGTCATGATCAGGCTTCCACGATATAAAGCCAAAATTTTGTTCCAAAAAATCTGTGTCATGTATGCGGTACACACCAGAAACTTTATCTTCCTCTATGATTCGGTCAATAAACGTAAGCGTATCGACAACCTTTTTTGCACTCAAAACATTGGTGGAAAATGGTTGTGGGGAAATCACCGGTTGATGCGTTTTCCAGTAGCGCTTAAAAAAAGCCTTCGCATCACGCACTGCATGCTGCAATGCAAGCGGATCAGTTGTGACTTGTTCATTTTTAAATGAAGGCTTAGCCAGCGAAAAACATTTATGAATTTCAGCATCAGTTGGTAATTTTATATCTTTACGGCATGGTGTTTTATCGACTTTATCAATATAAAAAGCTTCAAGGGCGCCACCATAAAACAGAAATATGCCTACTATCACACTCATCAAGCGATTCATAACTACCCCGCTCTAATCGTTACCAAAGTTAACAATTTTCTAATCCTAGCTAGAGAACCTAGTAAAGCAAAACACTTAAAAAGAGATCAAGGATTAGGGTTTTTCACCGCTTTTGCAAAGCGTTGTAGGAGATCAAAGCTCTTCTGTAGTCTCCAGAAAAAGGGTATACTGTCTTTTATACTCAAGCGAAGGACTTCATGATTGAATCACTGACAGGTGTTATTTTACGAACATTTAGCACGGGAAGATTGTGTATTTTTACACGATCAATGGGCAAAATTTTTTGTTCAGCAAAAAAATCAGCTCACCAATCTCAATTTATTGTTGGTAGCCGATTAACCATCAATCTTGTGCAAAAATACCCAGACACCTTTACCATTGAATACATAGACAATATTGTCTATCCAAATATTCAAACCACCCAAGAGCTTTCATGGCTACACCATGTACTTGAGTTATACTATTTTTACCTTCCTGAACATCAGGTAAGTGTACGCGATTTTGATTTTCTCATTCATTACCTAGCCTTAATAAAACGCAATCACGAGTCAATCGGTAATATCAATTTACAAAATCTAGCCATCAGTCACTTTTTGGCACAAACTGGATTTCATGAACAACCAGCCCTTCATCGTTATGCAAAAATTTTTGAAGAATTCATTGACCCCACTGTGTCATCCGGGGTACCATTTTCCCTGATTGGCATTGAAGAAGTATCAATGCAAGAATTAATTCTCCGCTGCTTACAAGAACACCCGCAGTTTAATAAATTTAAAACCATCCCGTTCTTGTACGGTGCACATACCTAGTAAGGATGAGCCATGCACATTAATATTAGTTCTTTTTTCTGGACACTCGCCATTTCGTTCATAACACTAACTCCTACCATTAAAGCAATGCCTGGATTCAATCTCTTTGCGCAACCAGAAAAGCCTGCTGTTGGGTTTTTTAGTGCAATAGAGCAAAAAAAGAAACTGCTTGAAAAATTACAAGAAGACCAGAAGGCTCGCCACAAAAAATTCACTGAAGAGCTTGCCGCTCTGCGCAATGAAATACTCAAAATTGACGCTCAAATTGACTCTAGTAAATTTAGCCTTGATCGCATACGCAGCGAACAAGAAGCTGTACTTAAAAATAAAAAAATCACCACGCTCGACGAAATCAAGCAAATTCTCTCTTCTACGCAAGAAGAACTTAAAGATGCTGAATGTATCATCGATGAACACGTTAAAATCATTAAAGAATACCTCACAATAAATACAACGGTAGAAAAACACGCTCGAGCCGCTTACTCATGGCAAGAACTAAGAGAAGCGCAGCTCCAGTCTGCTGAATTAGCTGCACGGCTTGAAGCTGAACGAAAAAAACGAGAAGATTTAAACAAGCAAAAAGCATCCGAGGTGGAATCAATTTCCTCCTTGTCAAAACGACTTGAAGTACAAGGCAAGGAACATTCAAAAAATGCGGCTAACTCTCGACCAACTGAACGATCAAATAGCGGATTACTTCTTAAACTAACTAATGAATTATTTGACTTAGAAACATTTTTACTACAAAAAAAAATCGATCTGGCAAAGATAAAAATCGAAAAAATTGATCTTGAGCTCGCGGCAAAAAACGACGTAGTTGAATCACTCGACTTGCAGCTACAAAATAAAAAAAGCTCCCTATCCCGCATAGAAAAAGGCTTAAGCCTTACAAGTTATGATGTTGAAACGGCAAAAGCTGAGGCTAATCTCGCTAACCACAAAGCGGTACGCACAAAAGAAGCTTTTAATAAAAAAATCGATGAAAAAAAAGCTCAAAAAAATAAGCTTTTAGAAGATCGTGCCAATCAGCAAAAACAACTAAAGGAATTTGCAGCTCAAGATCACGAATCATCTGATAGTGTTGCATTTCATGTTCTAAAATCAGAGATGCACAAAACCTCAAGCTTGATCCATGTTATCGAACGCGAAATAGATTTTTTAAGCATCAAGCGAGAATTTGCCGACCTTGCAGTACAAAACAAAGAAACAATCGCACATGACGTAGATGTACGTTACCAACTACTACATGGCCGCGCTGACGCGGGAGAGCTCGCTTCAACGTTCAAAAACCAAAAAGACATCGCCCAAAATCACTATAAAAAAATGAAGGATAAGCACGCCGAGGTGATGAAAAGCTATGGCGACCGATCACGCGCACTGGAAGACATCAAAATCATTCAGCTAAAGATCAATGCCCGCGGCTATTCAGTTTTCTCTGGCTATGAATCAGCATTTTCACAAGTACACGCAAACCTAGAGGAGTCAAGAAAGGCTGTCACCGCATGGTTTAGTTTAAGCCAAGAATATATCGCCATCTCGACTGATTATTTGGCTCGCTGTGAAAAAATTCTTAATCAATATGATTTGATTATTGAAAACCTCGAAGATCATCGCACGCTATTTGGGCTTTGGAAGCGCGCACCAAACGCCCTTTCTCTTGAAGATTTAAATAAAGCACTTGGTGGCGGCGAAGCCTTTATTAAACAACTTTTTATTGAAGCACCAAAGCATTTAAATTTCTCTAAAGTTCTGCTTTCTGTTAAAGGCATTACTTGGCAGCATACACAGAATATTCTAGCACTCATCCTGCTCTTTTTTGGTTTTATGTTTGCACTGCGCTTACTATGTAGCTTTATGACGCAGCTGTTACGCAAAGCACAACTTAAAAATACAACTGATAAGGGCCTTCTCTACGCCACTATCTGTACCGGCGCACTACAATTTTTAAAAGACCATATTGTTTCATCTAGTGTATGGTTGTTCTTTTTTTTACATATAATTTTTGATTTTCGCGGCATCTTTGCACTACTGCGCCCGTACGCACTTCCATATTATATTTCACTGTTTTACTTAAGCAGTATCCCACTCTTTATTTATCTCTCTCGCAATCTTTTACAGCGCCTTACAGAGCTTAATAAAAAAATCAGCTTCCTCTCATTTCCTGAAAATTTTCAAGAGCGCCTCGAAGTCTTATTGACTGCCTACTGCTACACACTCGCTGTATTAACACCCTTGCGTCAGGCTGCATGGCATTTACTACCTCACGCCTCACTTGCATTAACACAACTATTACTCGCACTACAAGTCAGCATCCTCACACTCATCCCTGTATTTATATTCAACAAAGAGCATGTTTTATACTTTCTACCCGATACCTCAAATATTAGCCTCT
Source organism: candidate division TM6 bacterium GW2011_GWF2_37_49 (assembly GCA_945861145.1). Lineage (GTDB taxonomy): Bacteria > Babelota > Babeliae > Babelales > RVW-14 > CAMATL01. The sequence goes on from CAMATL010000001.1 coordinate 28,231, forward strand.
GGTTCAAAAAACAAATTGCGGAATATTATTACCCACTGATTTCATTTTTTGTTTTACTCTTCATGCTATCTCGCTCATTTGTTGGCTATGCCAACCTCGCTACATTCCTTAGCTTTAGCATTCCCCTAACCATACTGGTTTTTTATGGCATGTTTTGGAGCCATTTTTACATCAGAAAATACGCCATCTTTATGTTTATAAAAGAAAACGATGAAGACATCACCGATAAATTTGAACATGCCAGAACTTATTACGGCTTCCTTGTTATCTTTTCATTTTTACTCTTATTGCTTTTAAGCGCTTTTGTGATAGCTCGTATCTGGGAATTTAATGTTACTATGAGAGACTTTTGGCGCTTTTTATCAGAAACGCTTGTCGTACCAATTGGCGTTGATAAAAAGCTTGGTTTCATCCAGCTCCTCACTCTTATCCTTTTTGTTGCTGGTGGCTTTTTTGCTTCTTCAATTATTCATCGCTTTGTACTCAACCGTCTTTTCGACATTTTACGCACAGAACCAGGCACTCAAAACACGATTACCAAAATCGTGCATTACTTGACCATATCTCTTAGCTTCTTGCTTGGCGTTGTTTCAATTCACCTTGAACAGCTCATTTGGTATATCGGTACAACACTTGCCGTTGGCCTTGGTTTTGCACTTAAAGATATTCTAGCTGATTATGTAGCTGGTTTTTTTGTACTCATCGAGCGCCCTATTGAGATTGGCAACTACATAAAACTGGATCACAATCCGGAAATGCAAGGCGTTGTCCATAAAATTGATGCCCGCACAACAACAATTATGACAAGGCTCAACCATTCCGTTATTGTGGCCAATAAAGACTTGGTCGGCAAAGTGCTTGCAAATTGGGGCAAGGGTCGCTTTGCTGTAGGATTTGAAATCAAAGTCATGGTTGATTATGATTCAAATATTGATGAAGTTAAAAAGACAATTCTGGAAATTTTACAAAGCAATCCAGTGATTCTACGCGTACCAAACATTATTGTTCGTATAGATGATTTTGAGAACGATGGAATCTGCTTCCTTGCCCGCGCATTTATTAGCGCCCGCCGCGTCCAAGAACAATGGAGCATTGCTGCGGGGCTACGCGAAGAAATATTCAAAACATTTAAACTGAAAAATATTGGCTTTGGATTCCCTCAAAATATAGTACTCTTGGGCAAGGCCTCTAAGGGCGGCCCAGTACAAATTAATTTTGAGCAATAAATTTAGCCAATTTCATACAATTTCATGGCTTTAGCTTCTTGCAAAAGTAAGCTTTTCTGGTATATTTTTTACCCCGCACAGCACTGGCCCGTAAACCCTCATTAAAAGACGTGGCTCAACAACATGGCAACAAGATTACTTTTCAGTCTCTTCGGCATGCTTTTCTTTATGGCTTCTTCTGCGCAAACCAACAATAGGTTAGTCATTCTCTCTGACGAAGATTGCTGTGAAAGCCCATTTAATAAAAAAAAGTCTACGGCATTAACAGCGACTCTCTCTTATTTTATTGAAGAAAATGAAGCCTTAATTCTTGTCTCAAGATCAGTGCTTCACCAATATCTTTTAGATCAAGCCAAAAACTCTTCGGCTGATCCCCAAATCAATAACTCAATTCTCATATTTAAAGTGCAAGACACAGACACTGAGCATAACCTCATCTATGACACCTCATACTACCTTGTTGCGCCTGTAAAATACCTTGCATCACAATTAAAAAATGCAGATGAACAGCATAAACAACGCTATGGAGAGAAAAAATCATTCAATAGCGTATTTGGCTTACAAGCGGATACACTTTTAAATAAAATTAACCCGTCACAATCACTCACAAACCAGTGGTTAGCGATGGCTGACCTTCTTGCTTCCGATACAAGTAGTGAAGGGTTTGCAAGTCAATTCTGGTCTGGTCTTTTTTTGACCAAAGAGCATGTCGGGACAGACACAGAATTATTAAAATCATGGTCTATTATGTTTTTTTGTCATGGCAGCCCTACCGCAACAAGTGGCATCTCAATTCAAGACTTACGAACATTTTTTATGTTTCTAAGCGAAGAGCTTACAACGAATGTTGTCACAATGACTTGTTGTTACCTTGCTGGAAGCATTAAAGATCAACTATGTGCCCACTCCATTACTTGCGAACCAATTACATACAATTTTGATCTTATAATTGCTGGCCTCAGCGATGTACCTCAAATGATTAATAGCGGCGCTCAAGGCGTAGCTGAAGAATTTTTCGCACAACATGATACTAAGCTAGGCGCTATAGATGCAACCAAGACTGTCGACCTCTTTACATACCTTATTACTACAGATGAATTTAAATTAAAACCAGATTTTGCATCATTTGGGCAAATTCGTTGTGCTGGCACCACAACCTTTACCGTGCCAAGCAAAGAAGTATTTCATATCACGCCAAGCAAAAATATCACTGCCGCACAGGCTTCAGAATGTCTTTCAAGTGTCACATCAACCGTACGGCCAATCGATTCTTTAAAAAGAAAAATTTGCCTTACGCCACTACAAGCTCCCAGTAAAAAAATCATCTTACTTTATGTAGAATCTTTTCGTCGACCACTTGAATTTAAAGCAATCATAGGCCGTGGCATTGACACAATGACTTCTCCAATTATGCGCACTGATCATTACCTGCAAACATTCTTAGAATGGGAACAGGAAATTGATACTAAAAAGTATCCTGCAATTGCAGCGGCCAAAAAAACAATTGGCTGTAAGCCGACAACACTTCAACATAAAGCATTTGTGGCACAAACACTAGAACGGTTGAACCCGTTCGGATTGCATTATCCACACATATTTTCAATGTTACCAAAAACATCGGTAAGTCATCACCCTGGTGTTCATTTTTTTGATGAAATCATAATCTCAAATCAAGTCAATGCAAGCCCAAGCCCTTTTATCGGTATTTTTCACTTCATACATGATGCTTTTTTCTATAACAGACAACGATATTCTGAAAACAAATTTTTTATGAAAACGCTGCGCGGACACAATGATTTATCATTACTTTTTGAATGCGAAGACAAATTTGAAAATAAGGACAAAATAAATCATATCGTAAAGATGCAATTACCTCATCAGGCTTTGCATAAAAACTTAGGCCAAACATTACATCATCTTGCTGGAAAAGATATTGAGCTAACAAACGTCATAGTGCAGTCATGCTTCAGAGATGAAGATAAAAAATCAATATGTCATGTAATCTTTTCTATTAATAGCAAGCAAGACGAACCGGACGAATTACCTGATTATTCAACATGGGAATGTCTCTTCGAAATTCCAAAAGAAACAACAGCTACGGACTGTTTTCAATGGCGTTTTCTTTCTACTGACACTAATGCACATACCAGTTCTTTTGAATTTGAAATAAATAATCTTGATCTTTAATTAACAAAAGTCACAAAACTCACTCCAACAAACACATGGCAAAATTATGATAACAAGATTTTTTATAGGTCTTTTTAGCACGCTGCTTTTTATAACTATTTCAGTACAAGCAAGCAACCGACTAATCATCATTTCTGACGAAGATAATTGCGAAAGCCCACAGCACAAAGCAACTCCTAAAGAAGCCCTCACAAATACCTTAGCTTATTTTATAAAAGAAGATATTGCCCCCATCCTTGTATCAAGATCAGTACTCCACCAATTTATTGAAAAACAAATTGAGACGGCATCATTCCTTAAAAAAATACAGCTCTGCAGGGTGGTTGATTGCCAGAATAGCTTAAATACCTCGTACTATCTGCTGGTGCCAGAAAAAACATATGATAGAAGAATAACCCGCTACCTCCAAAATCATGAAATTTATGGAAAAGAAAAAGCTCTGGGTAGCATGTTTGGCTTACAAGCAAGCGCCACAAAAAAAATTACCCTAATTGAACCAGACTGCAAAACGTCACTGCTGCAAGCCATAGCGGCCGATTCTCGAAAACCCAGTGTTGGCTTGGCTGGTGAATTTTGGCATAGTCTCTTTTTAAAAAAAAACGACTCTGATACTGAAGCAGAATTATTAAACCCATGGCTTATCATGTTATTTTGCCATGGATCGACAGGCTCACTTTCTGGCTTATCCATTGAAACCTTGCGTAGTTTTTTCAAATTCCTCAGCGAAGAGCAAACAACAAAAGTCGTTGCCATGACAAGCTGCCTGCTTGGAGGAATTACGAAAGAACTTCTTTGTACTGACGCCTTGGGAGATCCAATTGTTTATAATTTCGATTTTATCGTTGCAGGGCTAAGCGACATTCCACTCACTATTAATAGAACAGCCAATGGCTTGGCTACAAAATTTTTTATCGAGTACTATTCTAAGCAAACTCCAGATACCGAAGAAGCTATTAGGATTTTTACCGAGCTTATTGTCCCTATGGATAAATCTTTTCCATCATTTGGGCAAATACAAAACAGCGGAAGCTCTACCGGTTTCAACGTTCCTAATAATGCCGGTCATTACACAAAGCTAACACCAAGTAAAATGATTTCTCGTCGCGTTCAAGATACTTCTCTTATCCCAATACCTCCACAAACCCCTTCGGCTTCGAATACGGCCATTCATAATCAACTAACGCCCTTGCAAGTAGTCAAAAGTAAAGCAATTTTAGCGTACACGGAGCGATGTCCAAGGCCACTCACAATTCACCCCGCACTAAACGATCAATCAGGCAGGACAAAATCTCCAATTGTTTGCACTGACAATTACCTACCAAAACTTACAAAGATCGCATCAGAAAACATTGATCGAATACGCTATCCAGCAACAGCATTAACTCTTGAAACAATAGGCATTAAATCAGAAGAACTTTCTGAGAAGGACCACCTTCAAGCCGTACAACAAAAAAACTGTCCTAAAGGTTTTTTTTACCCCAATACAATTTCAATGAACCATTCTATAGATACAAAAAAACCAACTCTTCATATCTTTGATCAAATAACCACTTCAAATATAATTAATGGACTTGCTAGTCCTTGCTTTGGCATCCTGCGATACCTGCGGGACAGTTTTCTTTGTAGTGGAGGTCGCCGCTCAGCAAGTACCATCTGTATAAAAAAATTATACGGTTATAATGACCTTTCTATTATCTTTGAATGCGAACAAGATCAACTCGCTAGCTGCGAACTAAAAGGCATACTTCGCGATAATAAACTTGCCACTGGAACTCTTGAGCTCGAACATGTCATCATAACTAAAAGCTTTAGCGAGACAACAAGAACATCAACCTACCATGTGCAATTCTCCCTTAATGCCAACCAGGGAAAAAAAGGCAAATCTCGATGTACCGCATGGAATTGCTGGTTTACAATTTCAGAAGGTACGCCAACAAATATACCTTGCTTGTGGCGATTTCAAAAAATGAATTTTAAGGATCATTTGGCAACATTTGAAAGACAAATTTCCAATACACCAACAACTCATTAATTTAATATCAACGTGAGTTCGGAGTTTCAAAATTCTTCAAAAGAAAGAACCCATCAATATTTCTATAAAAAATTAGAACACACCCACGTCATCCCCAGCTTGATCTTGGATCAAGGCTAATAATCCATCAAAATTTATCGAAAACGCTAATCTATGAAGCACTTTGGCAATTTCAATCATATGATTTTTTATATTGAGCCTGGATCCTGGCTCGGAGGCCAGGACGACGTAGGCAGATATATATTCTTTATAAAACAACGAACAAATAAATATTCCCATATAAATTACAACCCCCAACTCTGATCAACCTCAACACCCTGATCGAAAGCTTTGTAGGAATTAGTGTTTCGATTAGAATTATTTTTCTTTTTTATCATAAAGGACCTTTTTTGATGAAGCTTAACTTCCAAAGCCTTGTTTTTTTTATCTTTACCCAACTCTGTGTCGCGCCTTTACTTGGCATCCACAATCGATTGGTTCTCATCATCGATGAAGATAAAGATGAAACAATTAACGATAAAAGCGTTAAAGCTCTCACGAGCGCACTTGATTTATTAATTCGCGAACAAAGCTGTACCGTGCTGGTTTCAGGAAATACTTTACATAATTATGCTGTACGCAGAAATCATACAGAAAATCTCAAACACCCTGAAAACGGTGAATTTCGCCAATCACCACTGTACGCAAATCTCTGGCGGATTTTTAAAATACACGGCGCTTGTTATTATCTGCTTATCCCTCAAAAATATCTGGCCTTAAAAAACACAGATCTCCCTGCTCACACCCAAGAACACAACCAAAAACTTGGTATAAATTTTAGCGATATGAGCGAAATTTCATACCTTCTGCCAAAGCCAAAGGGATCATATCTTCCTTTGCAACAATTTATTGAAAAAGATCTTGAATCTGCTCAATTATGCAAACTCAACTTGCATAATATTTTCATCTTCTCTTCTCCGGCAGATGAAAGCCGCGTAGCTGGCAATAACGCCTGGTTATTGTATATCCTTGGACATGGTTCACTACGAGGCCATATTGCAGGAACACAGAGTAAAAACTTATTAGAGGTTTTAGATTTTTTTGACACACAGCTTTTGACAAAGCTTGTGTATATCTGCTCATGCTACGCAGGTGGACGAAACAAACAGCTGCTCCTTAGGGCAAATAATGTCCCCTACCATTACCCCTTGGTAGTTGGCGCCGCTACAGATGCTCCAGCATCGCTTTCTTTAGGCTCTATGTCATTTGAGTTGTTTTTTAAACAAGCAGAAAGTACTAATAGTAGGATTAATCTAAACCAACATATTTCTGCAGCCGCACAGCACCTTTCCCCTTTTGAATCAAATAACAATTCTCGTCATGACATGTCAGCACTACCTCAACTACTCCCCGCAGGCAGACAGTTTTTTAAAGCCCTAGATCTTCAAAATGCTACGTTTTCTTTGAAGAACACCGAAGTAGAAGAGTTTGGGTCAAGAGACAAAGCAGCCATCTTACTGTATAAAAAAGAATACACCACTCCCCTACGCATAACCCCAGCAAAAAACATCGTAAAAACATATCCAACAGAAAACTCATCGCTCGCTGAAAAATTTCTTACACCATCATTATTTGAGCACACAGGATGGTTACGACTCAAATTGGATAATTTACGCACGTTAGAAAAAATTCGTGAATTTATTACTTCGAAGGCAAAAGCAAAAATAGCTCCGGATAAAATCCGGCAACAGGTTATAAATCACTTCGCACCACACAATGCTTTATTTCCTACTTTTATCTCAATGCTACATCCAGAACCAGCACTCACACGCTTTGCATCCTCTACGTCAGCATGCCATCATTTTTCAGAGATTGTTGTAGACAATACGCTTGGCACTACCGAATCACCTTTTTTTGGTTTACTACGCTTTATCTATGACGCATTTCTCGATATTAATCAGCGTGATTCAGAAAACGTTTTTCTTATTGATACACTAACTGGCTATAATGATTTTGCGCTCTTCTTTGAGCTGTATGCAAACGCAACAGGGCGGCCAGATTGCGAACGAACACGTTTTTTTAAGCAATGGGCAAATGAAACTATTACGCTATCCAATGTTCTAATTAGAACAAAAGGCGGGTTTGAAAAAGTATGTAGACTTGATGATGAACCCCGTTACTTTGAAATTATTACCATAGGATTTGACTTTGAAGGTCAATCATGGGGATTTTCATTCAGGGGAAAACCTAACACAACAACACCCTGGCCGTTCAAAAAAATAAACTCACGCACTCACGCCTCTTTTTATAACACGTGGTTACAAAGCATTGATCGTTAAAATTTTTTAGGAAAAAGGAATTTAATGATCTCGCTATGCATTCTACATCGCACGATATTCATACTTATATTCTTATGCCCAACTTCATCACAAACACAAGCCAACCGGCTTATCATGCTCATCGACGAAAATAACGATGAGGCTTTGTATCAAAATGAAGTTAAGGCCTTAGTAAGCATTTTTAATAAAACAATTTATGATCAAGTAGCTCCTATATTGGTCAGTCGAAATATTTTATATAACTATATTGCTCGACGTAGCTACACAACACATCCCAGCCATCCTGAAAATAAAGATCTTGTAAACTCCCCGCTCTATAAAGGGATATGGCGCCTTTTCAAAATTAACAATGCAAAATTCTATCTACTACTTCCAGAAAAACTCTTACCAACAACTCCCTACCCAACCAATTTAGCTGGAAGGCAAATACTTGGGTTTCATTTTACAAATACCACAGAGCTCACCTCGCAGCTTCCTTTTGCTGGTGATTTTTATCGAGATATACGCAATTTTTTAAAAAGAGACACGCAAGGATTAACCCTAGAACAGATTGATTTAAGCATCCTATTTAATACAAAGCGACCGAGCGCTTCCGTAGGCTATCAGATTAATTACACGCCTTGGAATATTTATTTATTTGGCCACGGCTCATCAACTGGCTCCATTGCTGGCACTCAAGCAAAAAATGTTTGTAAGCTTCTCAATTTCTTTGACAGCAATATTTCTACCAATTTAGTATACATAACCTCTTGCTTTCTTGGTGGCGCAAATAAATATCTTCTTATGCCTCCTGAGCAAAAAGCTTACAACTTTATACTCGCTCTTGGAGCAATAACCGACGCCATAACAGTCATACACAGCGCAAAAATATCATTCAAGCAATTTTTTACACAAGCAGAAAAACCTTTAAAAAGTCGTGATAAATCTTATTTAATCGACACCTTAAAGCCACTTACTCAATATATAACCTCAAAATGGTCTCATCACGGCATTACCGAACAACCTCAAATTTATTCCCCACAAAGAAAATGCTTCGAGGTCCTAGCATTTGACAAATCAATAATAGCACTGCATCACACGAATAGGCCTATACCATCACCAGCAGTCATGCATAAATCGCTAGCTCAAAAAGTTGTCAACCCAAGCGATACCTCTACGCCAGCAACAATTTTCTTGTATGATAAAATTGCAATTTTGCTCTACGATAGTTTTTATGAAGAAACTCTTCATATCACACCTAATCAAGCAGGTACTGGCGTTACTACTTCCAAAGCTAATCCATTAACTAATATTCCAACGGTAGCAGGCCTTCTCATGCCATCTCTTTTAGGGCTAGATAGAGCAAAAGAAAAAACGCCAGCCTGGAGCCGAGCGGCACGAGACATGCAAGCAGTTCTTCAAAAAAGCACCGACAACTCAAGACGATTATTTAGTCGCATGAAAAAATGTTTTTCACCATCTGATGGCATATTTCCAGCCTTTATTTCAATGCTACATACCCCACATTCAAAAGCAGGCCCGATAACGCCTCAGACAATATCACATCATTTCACACAAATAGATGTCAGCAATAAACTCAATGGGGTAGTAAACCCCTTGTTTGGTGTCATGCATTTTTTTCGTGATGCCTTTCTCGATGCTAGTTGCCGCTGCTCAAAAAATATCTTTCTGATTGATTCACTTACAGGCTTTAATGATTTTTCTATTTATTTTGAATTAGAAGCGCTGGCGGAAGAAAAGCCTTTGGCTCCATTTGCTCGCGAACTTACAGAATACATACACGAACATATAACTTTTTCCCAAATAACAATTTCAACACAAGGATTGCTAGGCAATAGTCAACGTGAAATGTGTGTAGAAATTAGTTTTATTTTTAATGAAAAAGCATGGTCCATGCAATTTATTGGTAAACCAGAAGATTTTTCTCAAATCAATCATTGGCAATTTGATCCGATCGATGACACAACGTATCAAGAACTCTATGATTCCAAAAAAACCAACATTCTTAATAGTTCGTCAAAAAACCCACCAAAAACATATGCTGATGCCGTTAGACAAGGGATAGCGACGCCAACCCATATCCGCTTTAAATAAAAATAGGGATCCTTTTTTCAAAGGATCCCTATAAAATTTGCTCAACAAAAACCTGGTGTGCCAGCCATAGCTCTTTGAGCGAAGGCTGGTGGAGGCGATGGGAATTGAACCCATGTCCGCAACGCCCTCAACGTCAAGTACTCCATGCTCAGTCTTCGAATATACCTCTTACACACCTCGAAGACACAGATCGTGTAAAAGGGCCTTTCGTGTATGACTACGCTACCCTAGACTAAGCTTACGTAGAAACCCTACCTTTGTTTGTTCAAGCACACCCAGACGGTAAAGGTACCAAGTGTACTTGCGGTAACTGCTTAATTAAGCAGCAGCGTAAACGTGAGAAGGAGCATTGCTACCTCTCATGAAATCGCTAAAACCGGAGTTTGTTAGATTTGCATCTATTATTCGCACAGTTTTTTAACGCGGGACCATACAAACCGCGACATGCACTCAACGCAAAAAACACCACGTCGAAACCGTGACGCCCCCAGATTTTTCAAAGAACCAGGCTCAGTGTATGGAAATAGCTTCAGATTGTCAAAAAGCAAAAAAATCTTGCAAACAATGCCGGCTCACGTATCCTGGTGACCTAAAATAAACGCAAGTTCGGCAAATTAAGATCGTGAGAGAAGCCCTTCTGAGAATGTCTTCTACAAGAGCTGGGAATTCTAGTTCTGTCGTGCTCGCTAAGGCGAGGATGCAGGCTATATGATTCCAAATTCTCATTGAAAATCTCTCGCAATCGCAATACCAGCATAATAATTCGATTTTTCATATTTAAAATTGAATTATTATTATTTGGCTGGATGCCCGCCTTCGCGGGGACGACAAATGAGAAGTACTTGCTGATGATTAAAATTATAAAACAACGCTCAAGTTTTTTATTGAGCACGCACTTTTACAGGAAAAAAATACGTGAAAAATTTCATCCTGAAGCCTTTTAAGGAAAAAAAACCAGTAGACGACGGCTTGCCTGAAAAAAAGAAGGCTTACGGCCAGCATTTTTTACGCAAACACAGCGTCGTTGATAACATGATCCATGCGGTGACAATCACTCCTGACACTACGGTTGTTGAGATTGGTTGTGGCGATGGTTTTTTGACTAAGGCTATCCTTGCCCAAACCCCCTGTAAAAAATTAGTCTGCTTTGAAATCGACAAAGAATGGGCTGACTACGTAAGCGCCCGCGTCTTCGACCCGCGTCTTGACCTACGCCTACAAAATATTCTTGACGCTTCATTTGATACCGTTGAAAGTGAGCACCCACTGATCATGCTCGCTAATTTACCGTACCAAATAACTTTTCCAATTTTATATCGCATCCAAAAAGCCAAACACCTTTTTGGTGATGTCGTAGTCATGGTACAAGAAGAGGTCGGCCAAAAGCTTGCCGCCACTCATGGCAGAGGGCTTTCTGCAGTTACCTTATTCTTTCAATACCATTTTACTATCAAATTATTAGATAAAATTGAGCCGGGTGCTTTTACGCCACCACCTAAGATTTTTTCTCGTCTTATTCAATTAACACCAAAACACAATCCAACCCCCATCGAAGATGACGCTGGTTTTTGGGCTATGCTCAAACTCTGTTTCCACTTCCCTCGTCAGACATTAAGAAACAACTTGCGCACCACGCATTATGATCTCAATCGACTCACCGAAGAGCTTTTGGGTAAGCGTGCACAGCAGCTTACATTCGCTGATTTTCTGGTGATTTGGAACACGCTACGCGCTTAAGGCTTAGCCCGCGCTAGACAACCAACTGTATTGTTATGCACAATCTCAAGCTCTACCGCTTGATACTCAAGCATTTTGGTTGGCCGCGATACCCAATTAATCACATCAGCCTCCCGCAACAAAAACCCTGCATCTGCTGCCGCCAGGTACTGGGTTAGTTCCGCACTTGCTACACGCAGCACGCGACAACGCACAGCATCAATACCAGAAGCCTGCACTGCTTGCTCAAAATCTGCCACATCAGTTGTTAGAGCGAGAAAAAAAGCATCGCTCTCACGGTGCAAAATTGTCGCAGCCTCAGCCACTGTCTCTTGCGCACATTGCCATGGTTTAAATGAACCACTGTAAACATAAACGCGCGCATCAATAGGAATACAAAGCTCGCTGCGCTTTGCTAATCGCCAAGCCTCTACTTGTTCCCGCGCCACCATCGGCGTAATATCTTTAGTCGCAATGGTAATAACAGCTTGCTTGGCTTTAAAAACCTTAACCAAATGCTCTTGCAATGCCTCACTCACTGCTTCAATTGTAAATTGACCACACCGGGCAATTACACCACGGTAGCCATAAACACTGGCTTCCAGTTCATGCAAAAACTTCTGAGTAAGCCAATCTTTAAGTCGTCTTAACCCGCGACGCCCCCCTCGGTGCGCAGCGTAACGATATTCCTCTGCCGCCAGGCCACGCGCTTGCACCAGCACTGGTGGAATGTCTTTGGCAACAGGTTTCTTTCTAAAATATCGCGTTCGCACTTCTGGATACGTTTTGTTCTGTGAACAAAACACTCGAAGCGAACGGAGTTTGAATAACCATTTTCCGTCTGTCTCGAGTGTTTCGCGTAGCGAAATATATCGAGAGGTACAGGCGGCTATAAACTCACCCACTAATTTAGAAAAAAATCCATTATAAGGCACACTCCGTTCCACCACACGCAATACCAACCAACCGGCAAGAGGACCGCGTGCTCGTAACTGCGTAGCTCCAGTAAGCTTTAAAATTTTAATAAGTTGCCACAAGGCGGGCCATAAACTTACCGTACCAAAAAATGGTAACCGCCGAGCCAACACAAGGTGTAACCGATCATGCGCGGGAATTTTTTTACATAACACTGCAGCAGATGGCAACGCACGCTCAAAAGAAATTAAGGTAACTTCTAACGCCAAATCATCGGCTAACTCTACAAGTAATGGCGCTACAACCTGGCTCTCAAAGACTGAATTCTCTACGCCATCATAGATAACCATGACCACGTGACGAAACTGGTCTTCCATCTCAACTACCTTCGTTTAAGGAGTTCATGGATTCGATACATTTTGCTTCACTATGTTACGCAAAACACTCACCACGAACGGAATATTCTAACTATCAAAATTTCTCAGTACCAAGCTTTTGTAAGATACTAAATTTAAAAAACTCAAAGAATCTATTTTAAGACCCGTTCGTGGTGAGTGATTCCAAGTTGCCAACGGCAACGCAGGAATTGTATCGAACCATTTGAACGGGCCACACAAATCAATAATTTCCTACTTATCAAAGAGATCTATTTTCAAACGTCTCAGCTTTGATTAATCTGAATCAAATATAAACGGCACACCGCAAACAGTGAAGGGTACTCATGCAGTACATCAAATTTTTTGAAGAAGTCGGCATTGACGACGTAGCTCTCGTTGGTGGCAAAAACGCCTCACTCGGCGAAATGATCAACCATCTCGCGACACAAGGCGTGTCTGTGCCCTCTGGCTTTGCGGTAACAGCTGCCGGCTACCGCTTACACCTCGACGAAAATAATCTTACTCAGCGCGTTGCACAGCTTGTTGGTCAAGTAGACAAAAAACATCTTGATCGCCTAGCAATTATTGGGCTCGAGATTCGCACCCTGATTGGCACAGCCCCACTACCGACCATCCTCGCAGATGAGATGCGCGCAGCATATAAAAAATTAGAAACTCGCTATGGCGCTCAATGCGATGTGGCCGTGCGTTCATCAGCAACTGCTGAAGATTTACCAGAAGCATCGTTTGCCGGCCAGCAAGACACCTACCTCAATATCAAAGGTGAAACTGAATTGCTTCGCGTAGCAACCAAAGGCTTTGCATCACTTTTCACCGATCGCGCCATCTCCTACCGGATCGATCATGGTTACGATCACATGGATGTAGCACTCTCACTCGGCGTACAAAAAATGATTCGCTCAGACATGGGTAGCGCTGGCGTTATTTTTACTCTCGACACAGAAAGCGGCTTTAAAGATGTCATCTTTATCACAGGGGCATATGGCCTTGGTGAGATGGTAGTGCAAGGCAGCGTTAACCCCGATGAATTTTATGTGCATAAACCAACCCTAGCCAAAGGCTTTCGCCCGCTTCTTAAAAAACGCATGGGCAACAAAGAGATCAAACTCATCTACCGCAACAACCCAAAAGAGCCAACAGAGATCGTCAAGGTAGCACCAGAAGACAGCAACCGTTGGGTACTCAATGATGACGAAGTCATTGCACTAGCCAAACAGGCGCAAATTATTGAAAATTATTATTCAACGAGGCATGGCTCTTGGATGCCTATGGATATTGAGTGGGCCAAGGACGGCATCGACGGCAAGCTGTATATCGTGCAAGCGCGACCAGAGACCGTACACTCAAACAACAAACATATTCCCTACGTTGAAGAATTTCACATCAATAAAGACAGGGCAGCTACCGTGCTGTGCCAAGGCAAAAGTATCGGGCACCGCGTCAGCCACGGTAAAGCGATCGTTATAGAATCAGCAAGCATGATGGCGAAAGTGCTGCCAGGCGATATCATCGTCACTGACATGACAGACCCTGACTGGGAGCCAATTATGAAGATCGCCGGCGGCATTATCACTAACCGCGGTGGCCGCACCTGTCACGCCGCCATCATTAGCCGTGAGCTCGGCATCCCGGCAATTGTTGGCACACTCGATGGCACATCAAAAATTACAAATGGGGCTACGATCACACTTGACTGTAGTAGCGGCGAAGTTGGCTATGTCTATGCCGGGGCGATACCATTCACCCATGCAAAAATCGAGATCACAAAACTTGGTACACCACCTGTAGATATTTTGCTTAATGTGGGCAATCCGGACGAGGCATTCAATTTAGCAAAATTGCCAAACAGCGGCGTGGGCCTTGCTCGTCTTGAATTTATTATCAATAACAGCATTCAAATACACCCGATGGCATTGCTCCACCCTGACCGTGTTACCGATAACACCATGCTCGCTAAAATCGACAAGCTCACGCAGGGCTACGCTGATAAAAAACAGTTTTTCATCGACAAGTTAGCTCAAGAAACAGGAACCATCGCCGCAGCTTTTTATCCAAAACCCGTAATCATACGCATGTCAGATTTTAAGAGCAATGAGTACCGCGCACTACTCGGCGGTGTTTTTTTTGAGCCAGAAGAAGAAAATCCAATGATCGGTTTTCGCGGCGCATCTCGTTATTACCACCCCACCTACACAGAGGCCTTTGCACTTGAATGCGCCGCTATGAAAAAAATGCGCGATGAAATGGGGCTAACCAATGCAGTGCTTATGATCCCATTTGTTCGCACGGTTGATGAAGCAAAACAAGTAGTAGCCATGATGGAGCAATACGGCCTGCGTCGCGGCGAAAATGGCCTCGAGATTTATATGATGTGCGAGATACCATCCAATGTTTTACTTATCGATAAGTTTGCACAAATCTTTGATGGCTTCTCGATTGGTTCTAACGATTTAACACAAATGACCCTGGCAGTAGATCGCGATTCCGCACTCGTTGCACCACTATTTGACGAGCGTAACGAGGCAGTAACGATCATGCTACGCCTTGCTATCGAAGGCGCACTCAAGGCTGGCAAAAAAATTGGCATCTGCGGCCAAGCACCATCGGATTATCCAGAAGTAGCTGAGTTTCTTGTAAAAACAGGGATCAATTCACTGTCTCTTAACCCAGATTCTGTAATCAAGATGTATAATTTATTGGGCAAGTAAATCAAAGAGGGCACTGGAGATATTTCCAGCGCCCTCTTCTTTGCTTATTAAAAAAATTTTAGCTTATGGATTATAGGATCGTTGAAGATCCCACTTCTTAATAATAGCTCGAGCAGCATAAACCTTACCATTGATACGACCTGGACAAGTGTCGTTAAGATAAAAGCGATAATTCACGCCACCAATAGCCAAAACAAAAAATAACAAAATCTGAGCATATTGCTGATCTATACCACCAGCTTGCTGAAGACGCTTATCACGAACTAAAAAAGCTATCAATCCCGGATCTGCTTGTAATTGAACTTGAAGATTGGCATTTGCAGCAACCCATGCCTGATTGATAACAACACCGCCAAAATTTACACGACCAGCAGAAACGGAACCATCAACAAGGTTGCCTTGCAATGGCCAGCACTGATCATGCTTGACTACCTGCCCACCCAGCGTTGGTAAAATAAAATTTGATGAATTTGCTGGATTTGATGTATTGATCAACGCAAATAATTGACCAAGCGTATAAGCCTTACCAGTTGCTGGAATAGCAGGCTTGGCAGCAGCTGGTGCCATAACAACAGCTGATTGCCTTGGTGCTGCTGCCATTGCGAATCTGCTCGGCGAAGCAGCGTATGCGCTTGCAAAACTCAGTCCAACCAAAACACTCATTACTATAATCTTCACAATAAATCCCCCTTCATAGAAATTAATACCATTTTGACCTACCCCTATCAATATAAATCTTATTCAATTTTTATGACAAAAAGCAATTATTCTAATAATAAGTTAAGCACTCTTACCCAACCAATTAATTTCTCGCACATAAAGCCTTCGTAGAATGCGCTTCTGGTGAAGAAAAAAGGCCCTGGAGGCTAAAAATTTGCTTGCTAGGCAATAGCTTTAGTACTACTATGAAGAGCTGCCTAAACTTGATTAAAAATAGTGAAAAGTGACCATATGCCTACTTCCTTAGTCGCCTCTGCCTTAGGGGGCATTACCATCGGCCTCTTGTATGCATACCTTCTAAAAAGACAAACTAAGTCTTTATTTGAGGGCCTTTCTGGGCAGCCTGGTGGTGGCAATAAGATGACAGCGATACTCAAACATCTTTTTTTCCTTATGAGCCGCTTTATAATCATCATAGGCCTTATTCTTGCACTTAAATTCACCGGCTATGTAGACTTACAAGTGTGCTGTATTTTTGTAGTTTGCGGCTTCCTGATGAGCCTCTTTATTTACACCAAAAGGATGTTATGAATTTTGATATCTTTAATTATCATCTGATACATCCCTTTGAAGCTTTCAACTTTACACACCCATTTTGGACCTTGCACCTCGATACCCTTATCTATACCTGGGCAGCGATGGCGCTTTTTTTTTCTCTAGTTTTTGTTGCACGCCTAGCTCTAAAGCGAGCGCCCAATAAACTCACTATTCTTTTTGAAACCATTGTGCGCTTCTTTATGAACACAACGCGGGACGCATTTGGTTATTTTGAATTTCGCTATTTTGCATTTACAGCGTCACTCTTTTTATTTACTTTTTTTTGCTGTTTTATCGGTGTCTTCCCCTTTTTAGACGAAGCAACCAAAGATCTCAATACAACCCTAGCCCTTGGCCTTTCAAGCTTTTGTTTTGTTCAATACCAAAAAATTAGAGTTAACGGCCTGCTGGCATACCTCAAAGAATACCTACATCCCTTCTTTCTTTTGGCTCCTATCAATATTATTGGTGAGCTGGCCAAAATAGCATCAATGTCGTTTCGCCTCTTTGGCAATATCCTTGGTGGCGGCGTCGTGTTTATGATGCTGGTTGATTTTTTACAAGGCTATGCCTACTATTTTTTCACGCTCGGCATCATCTATTTTGTGGTTCATACAGGGCTTGATTTTTTCAACGTATTGCCCACTCGAGGCTTTTTTTCTGTTCTTTTAAAAGCAGTTTCTGTAATTATATTTGCTCTTGCCTGGGCACAATTATTTTTCGGCGTCTTTGAAGGACTGATTCAATCATTTGTCATCATGATGCTCACGCTAACGTATCTTTCTATGGGTATCACACACCAAGATCAACAAGCTCACTAAGGAACACTGTCATGATAAATGCTCAAATTATTCACTACAGTGCTGCGTTTATTACTCTCACGCTAGCGGCACTTGGCGGCGGCGTAGGACAGGGCATTGCAAGCCTTGCTACAATTGATGCAATTCAACGTCAACCTTGCAGTTATCAACAAAATTTTCGAACCCTCGTTATCGGCCTAGCTCTTATTGAAAGCGGGATAATTATAGCGCTGGTTTCAACATTAATGATTATTTTTAGCTCACAGCCGCTCACGATTGGCATAGCCTGCGGGGAGCTTGGCATTGCTGCGGCAATTGGTCTAGCCGGAGGAGCGGTAAGTATTGCCTCAAGTTTTGTGGTTAAAGCAGCAACTGAAGGCATCGGTAGGCAACCATTTTTTGCTGCAAAAATAACTACCGTCATGTTGCTAGCACAGTCAATAATGGAAGCCCCACTGATTATTGCATTCATTGTTTCATTGCTCATACGCAATCGCATCAATGCAAACCCTGAGCTTTTATACGGACTGCAAGGACTAGCAGCTGGGCTCACTATCGGACTTGGAAGCGTGGGACCATCGATTGGACAGGCAATTTTTACTCAAGCAGCCTGCAAAAGCATTAGTGTAAACAAAAACGCTTATAACAAAATTTTTCCATTTATGTTGCTACTTGAAGCGATTATTGAAACGCCTTTTATGTTCTGCCTGCTCATTGCATCTATGATTTTATTTCGCCCTCTTGATGGCGCAATCTTAAGTGACGCCTTGATTCTTGGAGCTGCAGCTTTTGCAATCAGTATGGGATCTCTCGGAACAGCGACCGGCATTGGTTTTACGGCATCAAAAAGCGTCATCAGCCTCGCCCAAAACCCAGACCAATATTCCCTACTCCTAAGAACTACACTGCTCGTGGCGGCCTTTATTGAATCAGCAATTATCTATGCAATGATTGTTGCGATCATGTTAATCATGGAAGTGTAAGTAAAAAGCAAAATTGAATTCGATTATCAAGAGCCTTCGCTATGGAGAGTATAATGAAGCAGCTCAATGTATTGTACATACTAACCAAGCTTGAGCTTGGTGGTGCTCAAAAAGTGTGCTTAACACTTCATCAGGGCTTAGTACGTAATCAGCACAACGCAATGCTCGTGTCTGGTGCCGAGGGCGTACTTGTTGATGAAGCACAAAAAACACCTGGTTGTATTTTTCTAGATTCATTTAAGCGCGAAATTTCATTTTCTGGATTCATGCATGATTTAAAAACATTTCGCACACTCATTGCATTAATGCGCAACTATAAAAAAATATATCCCGACTTAATCGTACACACTCATAGCACAAAAGCTGGTATTATTGGTCGTTGGGCTGCTTTTTTTGCTGGCATTAAAAATCGCGTCCACACGGTACATGGCTTTGGATTTCATGATCATCAACGCTTTTTACCATGGCTTACAATCGTTGGAATGGAATGGTTTACTACACTCATCACCACACATCTTATATGCGTCTCAGATAAAGATCTCAAACGCGGCAGCAAGCTGCTTCCATTCTTTGCAAAAAAAAGCTCAATTATTCGAGCAGCCGTCACCGATCAGCATTTTATTACCCCTGCCAAACGAACAGATACTCATAAAAAACACCTGATCATTGGTGTTATTTCCTGTTTTAAGGCACAAAAAAATTTATTTGATTTGCTAGAAGCTTTTCGCATTGCACGAACAACGGCAGCCAAACAAGGTATCGATGCACGCTTAGAAATCGTTGGCGATGGTGAGCAGCGAGGGGCTATTGAGACCTGGATCGCCACGCATAAATATAACAATATTATCACTTTGCACGGCTGGCAGGGCGATGTACAAAAATTTTTGCGCCGGTGGGATATTTTTGCTTTAAGTTCACTATGGGAAGGCCTACCATGCTCGGTCATTGAAGCGCGGCTGGCAGGCCTTGCTGTGGTTGCATATGACGTTGGCGGTATTAGCGAAGTAATTACACATGGCATCAATGGTTTTTTAATTACGCCTGGTGATTATACCGCTCTAGCAAGCCACTTAGAAGAACTCGTGTGTAATCAAACATTACGCACACGCTTACAGCAGCACCAAGAAAATCTTACACATTTCTCGGCTAGATCAATGATTACCCAACACGAGACGTTATATAAAAAAATTGAAATAACGCGTTAGATCAACACGTTCACCGTTTTTAGAACTTGTTTTTGACTTTTAAAATCTCCTTCTGGTAGGATTACGTCAACATTACCAGAGCATCACGTTTAGCTCGAGAAAAAAAGGAGATAGTATGAAGCAATGTATCAAGATCATAGTTACTGGACAGGTACAGTCATCGGCATACAAAGAGGCTATTCAAAAACAAGCCCAAAAGCTTCATATTGAGGGCACATTGCAAAATCATGAAGAGGTTGATCTTCTCATTTTTGCGTGTGGTCAATCAGACGGCCTGGACGAATTAATTGATGAAATCTACAAAGGCACAAGCGATATTAAAATTCGCGATGTCATTATAGAGCCTTTCATCAACGAAAAAAATTATCGCGGGGTTTTTCGTATAATTGGTTAAATTGCTTTATTCGCCGCATGCTTCTTACGTAGCTATGATCAGCCTGTACTAAAAATCAAATTTCCTTTCAAACCCCCCGGAAAATAGTAGGCTGTAGAAAATAATTGTTAACCTTTTCGGGAATCAAAGCCTATGAGAATCATGCGGTCCACTTTCTTACTTATTTGTTACTGGCTCTACACACAACCGCTTATCGCAAATCTTGGTGGAACCTTTAAAGCAACAAACAAAGCTTTGAATGAGCTCGATGAAACATCATTTTATCTAGAAAAAGCCAGCTTCAAAACCGATGTCCCATTCACTCAAGAAGAATTTGAGTATTTGGTAAACATTGAACCAAATACCTTTATTAATAAACTTGATGTACAGCGTGCATATCGTAACCTCATGCGCAAAAAGAGGTTTACCGGTATTAATATTAATATGCTCGATAGCACCAATGGAAAACATCTCGTCTTTGAGCTTGAAGGCCAGTGGCTCTTAAGAAATATCAAAGTAACCGGATTTTTATTTGGTAAATATGAATACGGCGCACAATACCTGCAGCAACCTGGCGACGTTTTTGATGTGAATCTTCACGAAGAATCACTGCAGGTATTACAAAGTTTTTTACATGATCAAGGATATTTTGACGGCATTGTCGAAGATGAATTGGATTATAATCCACTAGATAAAACAATCATTATCAAGCTGCATATTACTCGAGGCAAGCGCTACCATATCAATAAAATTGATATCACTCACAGAGATACAACCAATACAGCCGACCTACTAAACAGTATTATTCAAGATACGCAGCAGGAATTTAAAGAATTGTTCCTCAAGCCACTGTACGCAACAGAATATTTAACTAAAATTGCCGATACCCTCAAAGCAAAACTACGTCATAAAGGTTTTGAGCAACCACGCATTACACGCAAAAAATCGTTTAGCTTTGAACAAAAACTAGTAAATATTGATTTCAATATTGAGGCAGGCAGTCGTAAAATTGTACATTTTTCTGGCAATACTTCTCTGCCAAGCGACACAATTAAAAAAACAGTGCTTGGCGATGAACAACCTGGTTGGCTTTTTTCGCCAGACATCATATGCGAACAAATCGTACATGAATACGAACGCCGCGGATTTTCTGATACCACCGTGCGTTGTGAAAAAAAAGATGATACATATACCTTCATAATTAATGAAGGTAAGCCAATCGCGCTAGAAGCTATTGAAATTAAAAATGCCGACACACTGACAGCAGAAGACACCTCTTATTTTTGGCAAGAACTAGTCGGAAAAGATTTTTTTGATCAAAGCTTACTCGACCAAAAATTACAAGATTTTAAGCGCTTATACGAAAAAAACGGCTACTGGGATTTTTCTATTATTGACCAACAATCACGCATCAATGAATTAACAGGCAAACAAATAATCACCATCTTTATTAGTAAAGGCTCTCAGCGACTATGGGCAGGGCTTGAAATCAAAGACCACCCAGACCTTGCTTTGCTGGCAGGCTTCAAAAAATTTAACCTGCGCAACAAACAGCAATTAGTCCCTTTCAATCGCGCATGGCTTAGCGAACAAAAAACAATACTACTTAATCACTTTCAACAAGAAGGCCACTGGTACGCTGATGCGCAATCAGAGCTCAGTGAGCTTCCCATCGATGAAACCACAAACAACGGTAAGTCAATAAAGCGTTTATTTGTTAGCTGGGTTGTTACACCAGGACAACAAATAACTTTTGGTAAAATTATTATCTGCGGCAACAGTAGACTGCCTTTCAGCCGCATCAAAAATGAAATCAAATTCAGCGAAGGCGATGTCTGGAGTAAGGAAAAAATCGATTTAACACGTAAAAAACTCAAGAGGCTCGACGTTTTCAAACGCGTACAAGTACAGCCGCATCAAGGCAGCGCTAAGCAGCAAAAACCGGTAGTAATAACCCTTGCCGACGAAGATCCATTTGAGATCCGCTTCCGTGCTGGCGTGTACGTACCAAGCAATAGCGCTATTTTTCATGAAGAAGTTACAGGTAAGGTGGGCACCTCGGCATCAATACGCAACCCCACCAATCGCGCAGACAAGGCAAAATTCGATGCAGATTTGAGCAACTTCGAACGAAAAATAAATCTCGAGTACCAGCAACCATCTCTCTTTAATCTGCCACTCTTGGGCAAAATTAAACTGTATACCAATAATTTTACCCACCCTCTTCACATCTCCAATAGCCACTCAGCCTATCAAGCACATCAAACAGGTGTCCTTATTGCGCTCAACGAAGAGTTCAAAGAACATTATTTCGTAGGTTTCAATGTCGGCAATGAGTGGATCAAGACAAGTGATGTCATTGGTAACATAAAATTTGATCCGACACTGCTCAATAAATTCATGCGCTATATTTTCATCGAGCCAACAATAACCATTGATCATCTTGATGATAAAATTAATACAACCCGCGGCACCTTCAGCTTTGCTTCATGCAAGCTTATGCTACCAACACAGATTTCTGATTATTCTGTACGCCTCACCTTAGAGCAATCAGCTTTTTATTCTATCCATGAAGATGTTGTTCTTGCTGGTCGGCTGCGCTTAGGGCATATTTTTAGACGAAATTTTGAAACCATTATGCCAATCGAGCGCTTCTTTCTTGGTGGCCCAAATTCAGTACGTGGCTACGAAAAAGATTCAGTCCCGCCAATTGGCAAATCAATCATCACACGAACAGTCAACGGCGCAGCAACACCAGTCACCGAATACACCATTCAAGGTGGCAGCTCAATGCTTAACTCAAACCTTGAAGTTCGCTTTCCAATTTTGCAAAAACGTATCCAGGGCGTGGTCTTTCAAGACATTGGCGCACTCAGTCAAACAGACATGGCAGGACTCACCCAAAACTGGTATCCGGCTACAGGACTAGGGCTACGCTTTAAGACGCCAGTCGGCCCGCTACGCTTTGACATCGGCTGGAAGTGGAAAAAACGATTTGTCGATGATTCCCGTATCGCCTGGTACCTCACCCTCGGTGAAGCGTTTTAAGATAAAAGGGGTCCTTTTATCGGAAATAAAAAACTATTTGATTATTCAATAATGTTTTTTTTAGAATCAACCTCAAGCTCATTGAAGCCTCGTACAATTTTTACAAGCACCATTTAACCAAGAAAAATAGGAGCTAAATATGGCGGCTAATTGCTTTGAAAATATCGCTAAAAGCTTGTCGCTACTATTATCATTTTCCATGTTGTTCTGTTGTGTTTTGCCTATCCTTTTTAGCTTACTAGGATTTGGTGCTACTTTTGCCGCACTTATCGCTATTTTCCCTTTTCTGGTCACGCTTAGTAAAATAAAAGCTTGGCTGTTTTTATTTGGATTTATTTTGCTTTCTGTGGATGCCTATTATGTTTTTTTTAGAAAAAAAATTGTATGCCCCATACCGCTCAATAATGATCAGCTAACAAAAACTTCTTTCTGCGACTCAGCTGCAAAATTGAATAGGGTCCTTTTTTGGTTTTCAGCACTTATTTTCTCTGTCGCCTTTTTCACAGCATACCTAGCGTTTCCCTTGCTTAAATATTTAGGAATGTTGTGATAATTATCAATCCAAGAAAAATTCTTATTCTCGCTTTATTATCAACATTTTTTAGTAAAGCAGCACCCCATGGGCCTATTTTTGGCTTAGGACCAGACTTAATCAGAAAAGGTGGTTACGCTATTGAAGCTGAAATTGAACATGAAATTGTAGGCAAGGAAAGAGAAAGCGTCCTTAACGCTGAGATTATATATGGAGCTACTGAATATCTTTCGATCTCAGCAGTAATGCCTTTTTTTCTCAACATGGAACATCAAGAAAATGGTACCTCTAAGTCTTTTAAATCTGCAGGCTTAGACAAAATTGAAACTCAAGCAAAGCTTAGAATTTATCATGACTACCAATACGGACTCCGCGATCAAGCAGTAATTATTGGTGGCATAAGACTACCAACCATTAGTCAAGCACAAGATCCAAATACCCGCTTGCCAGTTCAAGGCAAAAATCCATCACTTGGCAATCAATCTTTAGATTTTTTTATAGCTCTTGCTGCCGGCCGCGAAATGCTTCAGAAAAATTATTTTTGCTCCCTGCAATACGTCGTTAATACCAGAGCAAATCATATTAAAGAAGGCAATGAACTAACGTTAACACTCTCCACAGGATTTCGACCTTCTTTAATATCTTATCGAGACCTTGATTGGTTCTTTTCTATGGAATTCAACTTCATCAACACTGAAAAAAGTCTTAAATCCGGCATCGCGGAAATAAACTCTGGTGGATACACAGGCTATATCGGCCCAACAGTAATTGTATCCAAAGAAAATATAGCCTTTAAGGCTGGCATCCAGGCCCCAATGTTTGAGCAAGTAAATGGTGAACAAGATAAACATGATTTGCGATTTGCAGCAGGATTTGATTTGCATTTTTAAAAAAGGAAGAAAAAATGTTGAGCTCAATGATTAAAAAAAATGCGTTAATCATAGCCTGTATAACATTATTAGGCCTGCCCTTACAGGTAATGGCAATAACTGAAAAAGCCTTAACAATCAATATCAAAGGCATGACATGCCCCTTCTGCGCTAATAGCTTAGAACAAGCCCTTAAGGGTAGACCTTATATAAAATTGGTAAAAGAGATCAATCTAAAAGAAGGCTTTGCGGTTCTTGATTTAAACGAAGAATCAACAATGTCGTTAGACGAGATTGAAAAAGATCTCGCTCAAACAATAAAAGAAGCTACTTTCATTTACGATGGCATTAAAAAGTAATGCAAATTCAATAATCACACTTCACCATTTTATTTAAAAAAACCCTACCCTAAAAAAATAGGGCACTATCTACATTCTGTATAAAATTCTTCGCGCATGCTATAATTATAAATTCGATACTTACCACTAGGTGAGACTTTTTAATATAAAATTAGAGCTTTTGGTTAAACATGAATTTTTTGCTACAGGAAAATAAGGGATCTTTTTACGCGCTGCTTTCCGGGTTTTTATATGGCTTGCTTGGCTATTTTGGCATGAGTCTTGTCGGCGCTAATTTTTCTATTTTCAATATGCTTTTTTGGCGTTTCTTGATATCAAGCGCATTGATTATGATCATTCTCTTTTTCACTTACAAAAAAAACACAGATCGCCCTCAAGAAGCTCTAAAAATGATGCTTTATGGCGGCGTATTTTACAGCGCATCTGCAACCATTTATTTCTTGGCCTGTAGCTACATTGGCACAGGGCTTGCTATGGTTATATTTTTTACCTACCCAGCAGCAGTAATGCTTTTAAATTGGGTACTCCATAAAACAAAGCCAAGCAGATCTTACTATATCGCTATTGCCGTTATTATGGCTGGGCTTGTCTTGCTCGCTGATCTCAACGGCGCAAGGCTGAATGTCACCGGTATTGGGTTTGCTATTTTATCTGCAATTGCGTATGCCAGCTACATTGTGTTTAGTAAAAAAGTACAAACTTCGCCCTTGATGTCGACACTCATGGTATCAATGGGCTGCACCATCACGAGCCTTATTCTTACACTTATAGATAAAAGCTTTCTGATCCCCGCAAGCTCAACTCAATGGTTAAATATTTTTGGTTTTGGCATCCTTTGCACGGCATTACCGATTTTGTTGTTGCTCGAAGCACTCAAAACGATTAGCTCAATTAAAGCGTCACTGCTTTCAGTTTTAGAGCCAGTATTTGTCGTAATTTTCGGCATCATCCTCCTGGGAGAGCATGTGAATGGCCGTCAAACAATCGGCATCTTAACCGTGCTTACTGGTGCATTAACTACACTGCTTAGCACCGCTAAAATTGAACCAAAAAATAAATTTTTACAAAACTCAGAAAACTAAGATAAGGGGCCCTCATTGACAGGGCCCCAATAAAAAATGCTTTAATCCCAGGTCAAAGAGCCTGCAGTTTGATATTCTGTTACCCGCGTCTCAAAGAAATTCTTTTCTTTAGACAAATCGGTGGCTTGCGCCATCCACGGGAACGGATTTTCTTTGTTGTACACTTTTGGCAATCCAAGCCGCTCTAGGCGTCGATCAGCCATATGCTCAACGTAGTTGCAAAATTGTTCTGCATTGATGCCAAACACGCCCTGCGGGCAAGCATCTACAGCATAGGCACGCTCAAGCACTACCGCTTGGCGGATAAGATCAACAATTGTATCTTGAAAAGCTTGGTCCCATATTTCTGGATTTTCAGCTTTAATGGTATTAATCAGATCACACCCATAGGCCAAATGTAAGCTTTCATCACGCATGATGTACTCAAATTGCTGACCAATGCCTTCCATTTTTTGCTGACGTCTAAGCGCAAGCATCATGGCAAAGCCGGCATAGAAAAAGATGCCTTCCATGATCACATAAAACGCAACAACATCTAAAACAAACTTTTGGATATTTTCTTTAGAGTCTGTCTTAAACGCAGGGTCCATGATCGAGAGCGTTAAGTTAACAACAAATTCATCTTTAGCTTTGATTGATGGCACACTTTGATACATGTTATAAATATCATCTGGGTCAAGACCTAATGAATCACAACAGTAAATGAATGTGTCCGTATGCACAGCCTCTTCATACGCCTGGCGCAACATGTACTGACGACATTCAGGATTGGTAACATGTCGGTACACTGCAAGCACAATGTTATTTGCCGTTAATGATTCTGCTGTAGAAAAAAAGCCCAAATTCCACAACACCAAACGACGCTCTGTCTCAGACAATGCATCTTTTGATTTCCACTGCTCGACATCTTTTTGCATCGAAACTTCTTCAGGCGTCCAATTATTTGCCACACCGCTTTTGTAATGTTCTCGCGCCCATGTGTAGCGCATGGGGAGCATTTTATTTGGATCAGTAGAGTTGTCGTTAATAATAGAACCCTTACGTTTGTAAAGTTGAGCCGGTTGCATAAAAAGTCCTTTTTCTAAAATTCAAAATGTTTTTCAAAATTATTGGCAAGATTCACAATCTTCAGGCTTACCATTAATGCCACACGCTGCTGCAGCTTCTTTTGCTACAGGAGCTGTTTCAAGCTTTTCATATGAACGCTTTTGCGTAAAACCAAACTTGCCGGCATCTAGAGTGGATTTTTCAATCTGCGACGCTGCCAACGTACGGAGGTAGTAGGTGGTTTTAAGGCCAAGCTTCCAAGCAGCCATATAAATTTCATGAATACGCTTACCTGAAACACCTTTCAGGAAAATATTATGTGACTGGCTTTGGTCGATCCATTTACCACGCAAAGCGGTTAAGCGCAGCAGAACTTCAGGCTCAATCTCAAACGCTTCGCGATATTTATGGCGCAGCTGGGCAGGAATACTATCGATCATTTGGATGCTACCATCGTAATATTTTATTTGATCAAGCATGCCTTGATTCCACAAGCCAAGCTTTTTTAGATCATTAATCAGGTACTCATTAACAATAGTAAACTCACCGCTCATATTTGATTTAACATACATATTTTTATAAATAGGCTCAATTGAAGGGATGCAGCCTGCAATGGTCGAAATCGTCGCGGTTGGAGCAATTGCCATCATGTTTGAATTACGCAAGCCATACTCTTTAACCAAATCACGCACCGGCTGCCAGTCAAGACGACTAATGCGATCGATATCAATTGTCTCGCCACGCTCTTGCTCAACAAGCGCAATGGTATCAACAGGGAATAGATTTCGATCCCACTTTGAACCCTTAAAGCTTTCATAGGCGCCACGCTCTTTGGCCAACAGCGCAGATGAACGTATGGCATGGTATGATATCAATTCCATTAATTTATCAACAAACTCTGCGGCCCCTTGTGTGTCAAATGATAAATCCATTTTATAAAGAGCGTCTTGCAAGCCCATGATCCCCAGGCCGACGGGGCGATGCCTAAAGTTACTGTTGCTTGCTTCAATGGTAGGGTAAAAATTTACATCAACCACATTATCCAAAGCCTGCATTGCAGTGGTTATTGTTTCCATCAACATGGTTTGATCAAGTACACCATCAGTGACATGCTTTTCAAGATTGATTGATCCTAAATTACATACGGCTGTTTCTTCTCGCGAGGTGTTGAGCGTAATTTCAGTACATAAATTTGACGAGTGTACAACCCCAGCATGATCCTGCGGGGAACGGATATTACAAACGTCTTTAAAGGTTACCCATGGGTGACCGGTTTCAAAAATTCTGGATAACATTTTACGCCACAACTGCGTAGCTGGCATCGTCTTGTGATTTTTAATTTCACCACTTAGAGCCTTGCGCTCATACGCTTCATACGCTTCTTCAAATTTTTTGCCATACAGATCATGTAGCCCAGCAACCTCATCAGGAGAAAACAGTGTCCATGAGCCTTCATGCTCTACTCGCTTCATGAAGAGATCAGGAATCCAGCTCACGGTATTCATGTCATGCGCTCGGCGACGATCATCACCAGTATTTTTACGCAAATCCAAAAAATCTTCATAGTCTAGATGCCATGCTTCAAGATAAACCGCAGTAGCTCCACGACGACTACCACTACGATTAATCGCTGCAGTTACATCGTTTGCAATTTTAAGAAAGGGGATCAGCCCTTGGCTCGAAGCGCCCATGCTTTTAATGAGCGATCCTGTTGCGCGCAACGAGGTCCAGTCGGTACCAATACCGCCCGACCATTTCGAAAGATTAGCATTATCTTTGTAGCATTTAAAAATGTGGTCTAGGTCATCTGAAACATAATTAAGATAACATGAGCTTAATTGCGGGTGAGTTGTGCCGGCATGAAAAAGTGTTGGCGTGGATGGGATGTAACGCAAATTAGAAAACAAGGTATAAAACCTAATAGTCGCTTCTAATTTATCTTTTTCTTCTAACGCCAACCCCATAGCCACACGCATCCAGAATGCCTGTGGCAGCTCGTATACATGCTTTGCGTTTTTCAAAAAATAACGCTCGTACAATGTCTGAATACCGGTGTAACGAAAAAGGCTGTCTCGCTCAATTACAAGCGCTTGCGAAAGCTCTTGCAGCGGAAACTCTAATAAACGAGCATCTAATTTTTCAAGCGCTACACCTTTATGAATCTCTTCAATAAAAGCTTTGCGGTATGCTGCGGCAAGCTGACTATCATTTATAGACTCGCCCATAACTTCTTTATAAATTTTTTGCAAAAACAACCCGGTCGCAAGCCGGTTATAATTTGGATCTTTTTCTATAAAAACAACGGCTGCTAAAATAAGTCCACGCTCTAAATCTTTAGAGCTTACGCCGTCGTAAATATTCTTGATCACTTCATGCATAAGCATGTCTATATCTACCGTGATTGCGCAATCACGTGCAACACGCGCAAACGTTGCTTCTATTTTCAAGTAATCAATAATAACCTTTGCGCCATCAGCTTTTACAACAAGCCATGATGGCATTGATGCGTGTGCAGGATTCGGTTGGCATACCCTATTGCCCATTTGTTGCATATCAATTGTGTTCATAACATCCCTTTCATCCAAAACGCCGATCTATTAAAACTTGAAACCAACTGACTGCGCCACAGCCTTAAATTTCTAGTTTGTAATTAAATATTGCCCCTTCTCGAACTATACTCTACCAGGTTGAACACCCTCGCGCAACGATTTTTTTTAATCACCTAAATACGTTATTGACAAATGCTTTTAACGAATTTTTATATAAAAAAAAGAACAAAATTTAGCAAAAAAAATCTATAAAAATATTCATTGTTGATACAACGATCATTTGCATTTTTATGCGACAGCGATATTTTTATTTGAAAGTTTTTTTACTCAAAAAAAAAGTACTGTAATAAATTCTCTTGTGGAATAAAAAACTTTCCAAGCGGTTTGTATCGGGTAAAAATATCTACCCATTTTTTACCCTTACAGAAGAATCGTTATAAAAAAATATTTTACGAAAAACTAAAAAATTACAGTCGCACATTTCCCTTGTTAGCTTAATAATGAATTTACTTGAAAAAATGCTGCTTTTTTACCAAGCTGCAATCGTAAATTTTGAACTCAAAGGAGCACTCATGGTTTTTATCGCAAATTTTAAAATGATGCTTACCACCCCGATGGCGGTAAAGCTGGTCAACGATAATCTCGCTGACTACAAAGCCCTGGCAACTGATTCAACAATTATAATCTGTCCGCCAGCAACTGCGTTACGTGACCTGCAAAAAATTTCAAACCAGAGCAGTATTCAACTTGGAGCCCAAACCTGCGGCCCAGCTACTACAGGAGCCTACACCGGCGACATCAGCCCCGCTGATCTTGCTGCCTGTGGTGCAACCTACTGCCTCGTCGGACACAGTGAGCGACGTAATCTTTATTTTGAAAACGATGTTCAAGTCGCCGCAAAAGCAGCACTGCTAGCAACGCTACACATCACACCGGTAGTCTGTATCGGCGAAACGCTGGTTGACCGGGAGGCTGGCAATACCCTAGCCATCCTAGAACGACAACTCACCCCCGTACTGTCAGCGCTTAACGGCTTAGAAGAACACGTACCAGTGCTCATAGCCTATGAGCCAGTTTGGGCAATTGGTAGCGGACTCGTACCAACCCCTGAAAACCTGAGTACAATTTTTTCTGCACTGAGTGAATTTATGGCAAAAAAAGTACCAACGATGACGTACAAGTTGTTATACGGCGGTAGTGTCTCGTCAAAAACGGTTATATCACTTGCTCAGGTTAAGCATCTGCATGGGCTTTTGATTGGTGGGGCAAGTTTGGACTTTCAAGAATTTAAAAAAATAGTAGACTACTTTCATTGCCCGGCGTCAAACTAAGGCTCGTCAGACGCAGGTGGCTACATTGTACGAGCACTCACAAAGCGTTCTCAAAAAGAGAGGTATCATGTTACTAGGTTTTTTAACTGTTCTATTTGTAATTGTGGCGCTTTTTCTCGCCCTGTTTGTACTTATCCAACAAGGTAAGGGCGACATGGGGATGGGAGCTCTTGGCGGCAGCGCTCAAATGTTATTTGGCGGCTCAGGCGGCCAAACTTTTTTTGAAAAGGCAACCTGGATTTTAGGTCTTACCTTTATGTTTGGTGCAATTGGTCTCTCAATGCTAAAAACACGCCAAACACGCAAATCACGCCTTGATGGCTTTGCTTCAGCGCTACCAGCTGCTCCTGCAAGCCCAGCACAATCAACACAACAAGCTCCAGCAGCAACAGATGAATCTGGACCTGAAAGCTCACAAGCTCCTGCAGCGTAAGGACACACATGGTACTAAGACTTGCCACTAGTCTTGGAGCGATCGTTTTTGAGTTGTGTAAACGTTTGGGACTCGTAGGGATTTTTCTCTCCGAGTCCCTTATTGTTTTATGCACAACAAAGCTAAAACTTGAAAAAGTAATGCAGGCAATGCATTTCATCGGCGTGAGCTCACTCAGTGTCGTAGCATTAATCGGGACCACTGGCGGCGCAGTGCTCGCATTGCAAAGTTATGTAGGTCTGCATCGTTTTGGGGCGGAACAATTTATCGGCCCTGTTATTTTTCTTTCCATGGCGCGTGAATTTGGTCCTGTTTTTACTGCAATCATGGTTATCGGCCGAGCAGGCTCTGCCATCACCGCTGAAATCGGAACCATGAGCATCACCGAACAAATTGATGCATTACAAACCCTCTGCATCGACACCCGACAATATTTGATTGTACCGCGTATTGTTGCCGGCACACTCATTCTCCCATTTTTGTCAATTTGGTGTACGCTTTTCGGCGTCCTTGCTGGTTACATCACCTCAGTTTTTGTATTGAATATCAACTCCGAAGTATACATGGAATCAATACGGGCAAACGCACAGCTTAGCGATATTACCAGCGGCTTAATCAAGGCGGCGGTATTTGGTTTTCTGCTCACACTTATCAGCACCTACAAGGGATTTAATACGCGCGGCGGGGCTAAAGGTGTTGGTATGGCCACGACAGAAAGTGTTGTTTCGGCAAACGTAACGGTTTTTGTTGCCAACTATATTTTAACCTCATTAATGTTTTAATCATGATGGTTCGATACAATTCTCGCGCAGCGAAAATCACTCACCATGACCCTTCGATACAATTCTCACTGGGTGAAAATCACTCAGGGCGAGCCTATAGAGGGGTAGTTTATCCTGAGCCCGGCGAAGGAGGGTTGATGTTATGATAGAAATTATAGGCTTAAAAAAATCATTCGGGTCCAAAGCAGTCACTAAGGATCTGTCGCTCCAAGTTAACACGGGCGAATTTTTAGCCATTATTGGGCGTTCGGGTGAGGGCAAATCGGTACTGCTAAAACAGATTGTCGGCCTGATTAATTCTGATGGTGGCGACATTATTATTAATGGCTCGCATCTTTCAGCCCTGCACGGCAAAGACCGTCAAAAAATATTCAAAGAATGCGGTTACGTTTTTCAATTTGCCGCACTGCTTGATTCTATCTCGGTATTTGAAAACATCGCCCTCTACCATTTAGAAAACGGCATCAGCGCCAAAGAGATGCGTCCGCTTGTAGTCGAGAAAGTTAAAAGTGTTGGTTTAAGCCTCGATGTGCTTGATAAATTTCCTGATGAACTTTCTGGTGGCATGAAAAAACGCGTTGGCCTAGCACGTACGCTCATGATGACCCCCAAAATTTTGATCTATGATGAACCAACCACAGGGCTCGATCCTATCACGACGCGGTTGATTCATGAGCTGATGAAAGACACGCACATTAAATTTAACACCACAACTATTGTCATCTCGCATGATATCGAGATCTTCAAATATGCCTCACACGTGGCGATGCTTCACGAAGGCAAAATCATATTCAAAGGCGAAGCATCAACTATCTGGGAAAGCACTGACCCATACATTTATCAATTTATTCGCGGTTTAGCTGAGGGCCCAATCCAACATGGCACCTAACATCACACCTACTTCAAAACCGATAATCTTAGTCGTAGACGATGAGCAAGCTATTCTCACCGCAATGGCAAATATTTTGCAAGATGATGGCCATGTCGTGGAAACCACCACCAAGCCTGAGCTTGTTTTAGATTTGATCGGCACCTTGGTACCAGACCTGGTTTTTTTGGATATCTTTATCCCCAATGCTAACGGGATTGACCTACTCGCTTTAATTAAAAAAGAATATCCGAATCAAAAAGTTATAATCATGTCCGGTTATGGCAACGTGTCGCTCGCTGTTGATGCACTCAAAAAAGGGGCTCTCGATTTTGTTGAAAAACCATTCTCAATCGACGACATTTTAAATAAAATTTCCCAATACTGCCCAACACATGACAATCAATACCAATTATCAGCCACAGCCCCACAGCATGCCGATCTAGTTGGTGAAAGCTATTTATTTAAAGAGCTAGTTAATTACATCGACCGGATTGTCCCCCTCGATAATCATGTACTCATGTATGGGCCGCGCGGCATTGGCAAAACACATCTCGCTCGCTACATGCATGCACAAAAACATGATGGCAAAATTTTTCCAAATCAGGATGGATCCCGGGGCCCCCTGTCCTTCGGACTGGCACGGGATGACAGGGGAGGATTGCATTCTGAATTTTGTCATCCCGGGCCCGATGAAGCCATAGGCGTAATCAGGGGGCCCCGCGATCCAGAGCTAAATCAAAGCAAGCTTACCGAAATAAGTGGCTTGCAAAATCCAACCCTAGCTATCGACCAATCACTCTTCAATCAAGAGGGTTCGATTATTATTAAACAGGTTGAGTCACTGACCAGCGCAGCACAAAAAAAATTGCTCGCGCTACTTGAAGCGCCAACAACCAAGGCACGTGTATTTTGCCTGACACACAAAAATCTTTTTGGGCTCACAACCCAAGGACACTTCAACGAAGATTTATTCTACAGCCTCAATTCAACACCAATAGAGATCCCATCATTAAATAAACGCCGCTTTGATATCCCATTACTCGTGCATCATTACCTGACAGCAATCAATAAAGAGTCAGGATCGTCATACACATTGTCCACAGAGGCTATTCGATTTTTACGCAACCATACCTGGCACGAGCACTGCCGCGAACTACAACAACTACTTATTGCTGTAACCGTCGATATAAAATCCTCTGACCAAATTATTACACCAACTCATCTTCAACCATTTTTACATGAAGCCGACCATCACCTTATTGAAGAGCAACGCTTCCGCGGCTTTTCTTCATTACATGAAGCCACTCTTTCGTTTCAAAAAAAATTTTTACTGTACCAGCTGAAAAAAAATCGCTACGATCTTGAACAGGTCTCGGACGTCCTAAGCATGGGTGTCGTAGATTTGCGCAATGAATTACAGCGGTTAAATATTTTACTAAGCTTGTAAAAATAAGTATCACACATGGATTTGGAGATGCCTCATGGAAAAAACTGCGTCGCCAGAAATTTTGGAACAAATTAAAGACAAAAGCACGCAATGGCAGTCACTACGCCAAGAAGTTAAAAAAGTTATCGTCGGTCAAGATTATGTAGTCGACCGTATCTTGATAGCTTTGCTTTGCAACCAACATGTCTTACTTGAAGGGGTCCCCGGCCTTGCTAAAACTACCTTGATCAAAACGGTAGCCCAAGCAATCGGCGTTGATTTTAGACGAATCCAATTCACACCCGACCTCCTGCCTGCCGATTTAATAGGCACGCTCATCTACAATCCAAAGACGCAAGAATTTCAAACAAAAAAAGGCCCGCTATTTGCTAATATTATTTTGGCAGATGAAATCAACCGCGCCCCGGCAAAAGTACAATCTGCTTTACTCGAGGCCATGCAAGAGCATCAAGTCACGATTAGTGAAACTACCTTCAAGCTTGATGAGCCATTCCTTGTGCTCGCCACTCAGAACCCAATTGAGCAAGAAGGCACCTACCGCTTACCTGAAGCACAAATTGATCGCTTTATGTTTAAACTGATTGTCACCTATCCAAACATCACCGAAGAAAAAGAGATTTTAAAACGAGCGTTTGAGCGCAACTCAGTTCATCAGGTATTGAGCAAGGCTGAAATTCATGCATCCCAAAGCCTTATCGAACAAATTTATCTCGATGAAAAAGTAGTCGACTATATTTTACAGATCGTTTTTGCAACACGAAATCCACAAGATTTTGGCTTGAACGACATCAAACATCTCATCGAACATGGCGCTTCGCCTCGCGCAACACTGGCAATATATCATGCAGCAAAGGGCCATGCGTTTTTACGCAAACGCCACTTCGTTACACCAGACGATGTTAAGGCGGTTCTTCCTGATATTTTGCGCCATCGTATTTTACTCACGTACGAAGCAGAAGCCGAAAATATAACATCTGATCAGGTTATACAACAGATCCTTCGTACAATACCTGCTCCATAAGGGGATCATACGTGAACGACTCGACATTTTGCTTGACAGCAAAAAATGATTGCCGGTATCTTCGTATTTTAAACGAGGATTAATGCGGGTATGAAGCAAGCGTTGTGGGTCGTTAATAGTTCGATCATCGGACTTTTTGTTCTTTCTATGGCGATGCTGCAGGTGTTACACAAGGAACCACCGCATATTGCCAAGCTAGTTATTACTGAGCAACAACTAGCTAAAAAGAAGCACGTGTTTCCTCCGGCTCACTGGGAACCAATATTTAAACACGACCTGTTTGGTACCTATGTGCCACAGGCATCCAAGGTGACACCAAAAAGCCTTGTCACTAACGCCCCAGAGCCAAAAGAATCTAGCCCTGAACCGATTCCAGAAGCTAAAAAACCTGAATTTGTTCCTGAGCTTGTGCTGAGCATTAAAGGTATTATTATTGCTGCCGACGAAACGCACAATGTCGCCATGATTGAAGACGAAGCCAAAAAAGAAGGTGTTTATCATATCGGCGACCTGTACAAAGATGGGCAGATTATTAAAATCTCTCGCAACAGCGTTGTCTTCTTACGCTCCAGCGGCCAACAAGAATCATTTTACTTACGCAAGGAAGATGCTGACCTCGCAATGGATGGTCCAGCGAAGTGGGAATATATCATCAAAAAAACTGCTGAGACAGCTTGGCAGGTTGATCCAGAAAGCTTTAAACGTGAAATTGATTCATTGGGCGCGTTCATTGATCGTACCAGTATTATTGGTACCGCTTATCAACAAGGCAATGCAGTTGGCCTGCGTGTCGGTGAGCTGACACCAGATTCACTAGGAAGTCTCCTTGGCCTTAAAAAAGGTGATATTCTGTTATCAGTTAATGACCTAAGTGTTGCTCAAGCACGCAATCGCGTTACTATTTTTGATAAAGTCTGCGCAAGCGCTGTTGACGATGTTATCATAGTGAAACTAAAACGTGAGGAAGCAGAGGTAACGCATACCTATAAGCTCTCCTACATAAGCAAAGCGAAAAAAATGATGTTCTCTGACGGTAAGGCTAAGGATGAGCCAAAACCTGATGAAGCGCTGAAAATGAGTAAGATGCAAGAACGCGACAAACAAGCGCGCGAATTTAGTGAACGACATGAAAACAACGGCCAACAAGATGCAATTGCACAAATTCGCAAACGTTTGTTAGAAAACCTGCGAGCACGCCTCCAGGGGGCACGAGCACGATAAAGATAGGATAGTGGGATGGTGTTGTACGCATTTTTATTTTTGATTAGCTTGCTGGCTGCGTTCACGCAGCCTCTTTTTGCTATGCCTGGCGAAGAGCCGGTGATCACTAATGAAGAACAACAGCTTCCAACAATCAACCCCCTCCTTGCATCTGTAAAGCCCTCATCGCAAGCTGTAATAATGCCTGACAATAATCCGGTCATCGAAGAAGAAGATGATGCCATGGCGAATCTCATCAAAACAGCGCCATCAAGTGCAGACTCAAGCAAGGCTGATAAAAAAGATAAAAAATCTGCCGGCAAAGAATCCAAGCCCGCTGAAGAAAAAGAGCGTAATGATATTTACCTGAATTTTGAAAACAGCTCATTGGCTAACGTGGTCAATTACATGGCCGAGCTGCGCAACATTAATTTATTGCCTGACAAGGCACTGGCCGACATCAAAGTATCACTCACGATTCGTGAGCCACTCACCGTAGACGGCGCATGGAATATTTTCCTTACGCTGCTTGAAGTATCAGGCTTTAGCATCGTTGAAGTTGGCGGTCTGCACAAAGTTATGCCCAAAGATAAAAAAATGACCGAAGCCCTACCAATCTTCATCAATGTGCCGTACACAACATTGCCAGATAGTGATTTGACCGTGCGTTATGTTATGTTTTTGCAAAACTTACAAATCGATTCCGTCAAAGATCTACTCGACAGTTTATTGAGCGACAAGCACACGTTGTTTCCGTATGCACAAGCAAACTGTTTTATTATTACTGATCGCTGCTACAACATAAAATCAGCCATGAAGGTTATACATGAGCTCGATGCTATGGGCCAACCAGAAACGGTTGTGGTCATGCGTCTGAAGCGTACCAACGCCACCGATGTCAAAGGACTTATTGAAGGCTTGATGAGTAAAAAACAGGATAACAACCCACTTGCACGCTTCTTTGCCAAACCCGTTGATAGCACCACTGAATATTTCCCAAGCGGGACAAAAATCGTAGCGGAAGATCGCACCAACCAGCTCATTTTAATGGGCAGTCCTGGCCCTATTGAAAAAATTAAAGATTTTATCATGGCTCACATTGACGTTGATCTCAAAGCGGCAGAATCACCGCTACACATTTATGAACTACAGTATTCCGACGCCACAGCGATAGCAGAAATTTTAACCGCAGTGACAGCGCCCCCTGAAGGCGGTGCTGGCCAACAAGCTGCAAAATACGGTGCCATTCGCGGCGGCGTTAAATATTTTAAGCCAATGAAATTTATAGTCGACAAAGATGCCAATCGTC
Source organism: candidate division TM6 bacterium GW2011_GWF2_37_49 (assembly GCA_945861145.1). GTDB lineage: Bacteria > Babelota > Babeliae > Babelales > RVW-14 > CAMATL01. Next base: position 66,323 of record CAMATL010000001.1, read on the forward strand.
TCATTATTTCATGCACCGACAAGCAAGATTGGATTCTCCTGAAATCGATCATTAAAGATCTTGATAAGCCACAACCACAAGTCGCTATCGAAACTTTATATGTTTCAATTGATGAAAACGACATCAAACAAATGGGCGGCTCTATCCGCAATAAAAAAGAGGGCCAACTCGGCAAGGGTGTTGATTTTCAGGCAGCATCGCTGGGCACCGCCTCTCTTAGTACAGGGACTGACAAAAATCCTGTTACGCTGCTTGGTAGTATGCTTGGACAGCTTATTACAGATAAAGGATCTACCCTTCTTACATTCGGCCAAGCCTCAAATATATGGGCTGTATTTGAAATGCTTAAATCACGAACCAATGCATCAATAATCTCACAACCATTTATAACTGTGGCAAATAAAGTTGCTGGTAAAATTACGGTAGGTAGCGAGAACAACGTTGTTACAGAAGATTCAGGGGGTACAGGGCCAAAAGGTTATGGCACGGTTACAGCAGATACCTCATTAGAAGTAGAGCCACAAATCAATTTGGATGGTGTTATTCGCTTAAAAATAACTGTTAATATTAGCGAATTTACTGACCCAACAGTCGGAAATAAATCTGTAAATCATTTATCAACAAATATCAGCATGGCTGATGGTCAGGTTTTGGTACTTGGCGGCTTTATGCAAACCAAAGTTTCAGAAAACACAAATAAAACACCACTGTTAGCTGATATTCCAATTTTTGGCTGGTTTTTTAAAAATCAAAAGCGAACCATCGGTCGTAAATATATTTTCATTTTTATGGCACCAACTATCGTCAAACCGCGCTCTACGCCGGGTGTAGAATTGTACTCAAAGATGAAGCTGCACGAGGCTACTAACGATATTGAAAGCGGTATAAAAACAGTGAAAACACATGATCCGCTCTTAAATTGGTTTTTTGATCCTAAGGGTGAAAATTACTCCCATAAGGTTGTCGATTTTGCCAATGCTCGTTACCAACCAACTACCGTAGATATCAAGCACGATACCTACTATCGAGCCAATTCTAGTGAAGATGAAAAAAATCAGTCATTCAGTCAGCCTGTCACAACCCATGCACCAACTATGATTGCAGCAGATAACATTGGCGAACCAGCTATTCAGTCGCCTAGTATTGAAATACAAGCAAGCACCCCTGTAATTGCAGAACCTGCAAGTAGCCAGATTATTGGCGATACCATAAGCACGCCACTTGCTTCAGCGATGATCCCATCAGATAGCGTCATGACCAATCCTACCCTAAGCACGCCGGTCATCGTTCCAAAAAATACTGTTATGACTAACCCTACATCAAAGACTACCCCAACCATCACACCGCTAGCATCGTTACCTCAATTAGCGCCAAAGATTGCATCAAGTAAACCTTTTTCCGCAAAGAAGCCTGATGCTGCCAATATTAAAGCGGTTATGGATAAACGATTGGGCCTTACAGAAAAAGAGCCTGCGCAACCACGTAGTAAACTTGTTGAGCTAGCACAGGAGACCAACCAAGACGAGATATTTGAGACTGGTGCTCCAATGACTAAATCACCAAAATTCTCATCACAACAAGAACCAATCATTGAAACAAATTACGTAGAGCCGCACCCTGCCAAGCAAGACGTACTTAATCTTTTAGGTGAACGCATACAACAACAACGACATATCAGTGTCGACAGCGAACAACTCGTCAATCAACGCAAAAAACTTAAATCTTTAATCTCACAATCGTTTAGCGGCACAAGCAATAACAATGTAATCAATCCTCCAGCAAATGAAAAACAGGTGGCGCTTAAAGCATTACTTGCTTTACCAGACGCCCCAACGCGTAATCAACGGCAATTAGTTGTCGATCCTGTTAAGCGCAACTCTTTAAAAGATTTTCTTTCACAAGCTGAGCAACCAGCCCCAACGACAAGGAATAACCCTGCATGATGATGCGCAATATCCTTCTACCTGAAAAAATTGGTACGCGCCGCCTCTTTGCTCTACGCGTGTTGAGCATTATGATCCAGGAAGATTCAGTCCGGGGTAGCATTGTTTTGTTAAAACCAAATGCTGCAGTCGTTCAAAAACTACTTGATTTTCCGTTTGGACAAAGCAGTAATAACGCTCCCGTCCGCAGCCTGCAAGAAGCCTTAACGGCTCTCATCGCCGCTGCTGGCAAGATAGATGATATTCGTGTCGTTATTCCGGCTACTATGACAATTATCAAAGAGCTTGAAGTTCCTTTTGTCGATAGTGAAAAAATTCGCATGGTTATTGGCTATGAAATCGAGCCACTCCTACCATTTTCACTCGAAGAAGCCATCGTCGATTTTATTGTTACCAAGAGCAACAAAGACCTCCTGAGTTCTCAAATTCTCGTGGTAGCCATTCGCAAGCAAGATCTTGCCGCCATCCTTGAGCCGTATGAGCAAAATGGTATTAAAGTTAAAACCGTCATCATCGATCTTTTTGCAACGTATGGTTTATACCAAAAAATTTCCACGTATCATGATCTGCCAGGAAGCACAGCGCTTGTGGATGTTGGCTTACAAGGTACGCGAATTACCTTTTTGCAAAACAACCAGCTTAAGCTAACACGCTATATCACTAAGGGATTGAATTTCATTCTCAATCACATCAGTGAAGAAATAGGCGCAAGCAAAGAAGAGGTATTAAAACACCTCCAAGAGGATGGCATCAATGCACTTGATACCCAAAGCATGCTTGAAAAAACAATGCAAAAACATCTCATTAATTTTTTTAATGAGATTCAATTTACCCTCAATTCATTCAGTCTTAAGCTGAACTATTATGAAGGCGTCAGCAAAATTTTATTTGTGGGTAGCGTTGCAAATATTCCTCATCTTATGGAATTTAGCACAGAGCTTTTGCAGATACCTTGCGAGCTTTTTAACCCTCAAAAAATCTTTGAGGGCAAAGGCATCAAAAATAACACCCCCGTATCAACAACTGGCTGGGAGCTATTTGTTAACCCTTTGGGCGCTACGCTTGGTCCAATAGAATTTGAAAATTTTAATCTACGCAGGCATGAATTTGCGCTTTTTGACATTGAGCTAGGCTTGCAACAATTATTTACTGGTTGCTTTCTTCTTCTACTCACCTTTGGTGTCATAGGGTTTATGGGATACTCACAAATCAGCGAACTGCGCAGCACTACACAGGCGCTAGAGGCCGATCAAGCCGATAGGCTACGCGCACTACTCGCCCGCAAAGATCGTGCGCGCACAATGAGCCTGCAAGCTCTTTTTCGTAAGATTGAAGACTTGGTAAAAGAGAAAAAATCTCTTTGGGAGCCTTTTGGGCAAGCACGTATCAAACCGCTTGAGCTGTTGCTTGAAGTAACCCAAACCTTTGATAAGAAGCAATTTAAGCTCGATGTTGAAGAATTTAACTTAAGTGAAAAAGAACCTGGCAATCCAATTATTGAACTCTCAGGTTATTTTAAATCAGATCTTGGGATGGGATCCAATTTCAGAGAGTGGATGCAACTTGAGGACCGTATCAAGGAGTCACCGCTACTCACTCTTGTAGAACCGCCTTCGACTATTCCAGCAGCAGAAAAAGGCATTAAATTTGATGTTAAATTACAAAAAAAATCTTTCCGCGATGATGCGCAATCGGTGAATCAATAATGAATTTAAACATAAAAACACATTGCATTGAAGCCTTGAGGTATCTGCATGGGCTTGAAAAAGCCGAGTTTGAAAAATACCTATTCATCGGCCTGGCTAGCTTTGGGCTCCTGATCGGGACCAGCGTTTATCTTGTTTATAGCACCTGTAATAACCTCCACCAGGAAATTACTAATTTACAAAATTTGAAAAAAAAGACGCGTAAATTATTACTTGATTTTGGCAGTATTGATGCCGAAGAAACACGCATCAACGCAATCCTCGAGCAGCATAAAAGCTTTGATCTCAAGATTTATTTTGAATTATTCTGCAAAGAGCAAGGCGTTGCCGCAGCACCAGGCTGGAATGCATCAACCACCGTTATTAATCCACAGGTTGACGAAATATCGCTCACGGCAACTTTTAAGAGCCTGACTACCGAAAACCTTGTACGCATGCTACAAGAATTTGATAAAACAGAGGTCGTGTATCTAAAAAATATTCGGATCAAAACAGACAAAGACAAAAAAATTACCTGTGAAGTCACACTGGCTACCATTCAAAAAAAAGCACAGGGGTAGGTTTATATTATGATAAATAAATTGTGGTTATGGATTACAGGACCGCTCCTATCCTACCGCTCGAGACCCTTCGAGACAGCCCTATCGGGCTTCCTCAGGGCGAGCGGAGTCAGCAAGTTAATTCAATCTGCTTTGATGGGCCTTGCCAGTATTGAGAATTGTCATTCTAAATTCAGAGCTCTCTTCTTAACCGCTCGCCCTGATATTTTTTCGACCGGCTCAGCAGCAAAAAAACCCGCTCGCCTTGAGCTTGTCGAAAGGTCTCGAGCGGATTTCAAAGGGTTTCGAGCGGCCAAAACTCTTAAAATAGCCTTTTTATCTTTATTTATTGCCACCACCTCCCTGCACGCAGAAGAGCCAAACGTCAGCGTCATGTTTAATCCTGCCACAGGCTCCATACAAGCGATCAATGCGGATGAAAGCTCCCCAATAACTACCCAAGAGCAAGCGCTTGCCCTAGCCCAAGAGCCAATGATAGACATTGCGCCACCGCTATCAGGTGCATCTAATAAAAAACCCGCAGCGCCATCTACCACTAAGGCCGCCACTACTACTCCCTCTAAAGGAATCGATGATGGCGAAGCAAATGTGTACCTTAATTTTGAAAACGTAAGCCTTAACAGTGTTGTTAACTATTTGGCTGAACGTAAAAAAATTAACCTTGTCCCGCACAAAGATTTAGAGGCTCAAAAAGTATCGCTCAGCACACGCAAGCCACTCACACTAAATCGCGCTTGGGATATCCTACTCACCCTTCTCGAGATGAATGGTTTTAGCATCGTGCAAGTCAACAATTTGCATCGCATCGTTGCAAATAAAGATAATGGCGTTGAGCCATTGCCGTACTACACCTCTCAGATAACAGCACCCGAAGATTTGCCAGACAGTGATCTAGTAGTGCGCTACATGTATTTTTTCAAAAATATAAAACCTGAAATCGCTCAAGATATTTTAAAAACAATGCTCGATGGTGATAAGAGCGTGCAGCCAATTAAAGACCTGCAAGCTGTTATTATTAAAGAAAAGTGTCACAACATCAAGGCTGCCTTACGGGTTATTAAAGAGCTTGATACTGGTGGCCTACGTCAATCCATCCGCATAGTCCCGCTCAAAGAAGCTGATGCTGAAACCGTACAAAAGCTTTTTCAAGACATTTTGGGTGGCGGCGAAGGCGGCGATGATCGTTTAAAATTTATAGCGGCTGATAGCCCTGCAGAATCGGCCTATTTTTCTTCAACAACAAAAATTATTCCCGATTCAAGTAAAAACTCATTAATTCTTTTGGGTACACCAGCCAACATCGATAAGATTTGTAATTTTATTTATAAATATATCGATGTACCAATTGGTACCGCCAATTCACGTATTCATATTAGAGAGCTGCGCTACGCTAAAGCAGAAGCATTAAAGCCACTACTTGAAAGTATTATCAAACCACCAAGTGGCCAAGGTAGTGATAAGAGTAGTATTGTCGGGCAATTCAAATTTTTTGAAGATGTAATTATTGCGGCAGACGCCGCTGGTGGCGATGAAAATAGAGGCGCAGGCAACCGACTGATTATTTCAGCCAATCAAGGCGACTGGGTACGCTTAAATAGCTTTATTGATAAACTCGACAAACCAGCACCGCAGGTCGCTTTTGAAGTAATGATAGTAGATATTACCCTACGCATGGATAAAGAACTTGGCGCTCAACTACAAAGCCAAGGCATGGTCGGCGCTGGGCTTAACCGCGTGAATTTTAATAATATCTTTGCGCTTCCAAGCGGCACAGAAGGGAAAGAAACCTATACACCAGACAACCCTACCATCCCTGCTTATAAATTCACTGATATCATAAATAAAATAGGATCTGGTTCGTTTTTAACACTTGGCGCTCCAGGGGTGGGCGAGGCCAATAAAATGTGGGCTTTTATCCGCAGTTATTTTAATACAAATAATAGCCATATTGTTTCTCAGCCTTACTTAATTACTAATAATTTTCAAGAATGCCATATTGCGGTTGGAAGTACGGAGCGCGTTCCTGGCCCATTAATCACTGAAAAAGGTGAGGCTAAAACACAACAAAAAGTAGAGAGATCGGCCAATACTGACGTTAAATTAACACCACAAATTAACTATGATGGTGTCGTTACACTTAAAATTGATATGTCGATAAATGAATTTGTACCCGGCTCCCCAGAGAGCGGCTCAAATATGGCCAAGCGAACCATAGCAACAAAAGTAAACATGGCTGCTGGCGAGGTGCTAGTGCTTGGTGGTATGGCAAAAAGCAATCTCAATTTAAGCACTTATAAAACCCCAATCCTTGGCGATATACCAATCCTTGGCAACCTCTTTCGCAGTACAGTCAAAATAAAGGATGAAGTAAATCTGTATGTCTTTATTCGCCCAAGCGTCATCAAGCCAAGCTTTGAAGGCGCGCCAGATGAATACACACAACTCAAGCTCGATTATGCAAAATATCAAATGATCAAGACCGACAATTATTCTAGAGAGTATGACCCTGTGCATCGCTGGTTCTTCAAGCCAACAAACCATTCAATCAAAAACACACTCGCCGATGCGCGTAATGGGGTATTTAGACCTGTGGATGACTTCACGTATGGTAAAGGCCAGCCGAAGACTGTGGATATAAAATCCGATCCATACTACCAAGCCACAGTCAATGTTGAAGCTGCTAAGAAATTGAAGAAGTTAAAATCGCGCAAGAAAAAACAGGCGTAGTAAAAAATGGCGATGGAACGATCTCAAATTCAAAATCCAGCAACAATAAAATATGTCGATATTATTGTTGCATGTGTAAAAAAACATCTCGGAGATTGTAAAATTTATTTATTTGGGTCGCGCGCTGAGAATAAAGATCGAGAAGGCTCTGATGTTGATATAGCTCTTGACCTCGATACAAAAATTAATTTCAAAACTATTGTTCAAATTAATGACGAATTAGTTATGTCAAAACTGCCCGTGTTTGTTGATATTATTGATATACATGAAGCATCCGCTGAACTTAGAGATCAGATTAAAAAACATGGAATTTTATGGAAAAGCTAATCCTAAAACAAACCATTCTCAATCAAGCCTTAGAGCAGCTTAAAACAGTAATTATTGATTATGAAAAAACAATATGCCCTTAGAGTTTGCACATGGAAAAGAATACCTTCGCGAAGCCATGATGCAGCGGTTTGAATACTCATGTGAATTATTTTGGCGATTCATAAAGGCTTATCTCGACTTCGCGCATGGAGCTGTTCCTGCCGAGAGTGGAGCGCGCAGCATTATTCGCGCAGCTTGTAAGATCGGTATTTTATCAGAGTCTGAAACAGGCATAATCATTGACATGATTGAAGATCGCAACAAAAGCTCACACATGTACCTAGAATCTGTTGGATTGCAAATTGCAAAACACATTCCAATATACGCAGAGCTCATGCAAAAAATAACTTCTCGGATCATTTTAAAAGTTAGTTCCGCGAGGTAAAATCACGCATAAAACTAAAAAAGCGTGGGCTTGATTTCACAATCAAGCCCACGCTTTTTATTTATTTTTTAAAATTTACGGCAACTGCAAGACTCTGCTCGCGGTTACTTTAATTTCAACCGGTGCGTTTTTAGGTAATCCCGCTACTTGAAAAGTACCACGGGCTGGCAAATTTAGTAGACTTGCAAAACAAGCTCCGTACGCCTCATTCACCGCACCAAAATAACTCATCTTACCAGTAGCCGCAAGATTAGCCGCCAAAGAAAAAAGAGTTATAAACATCAAAAAAATTTTCATAATTCTCTCCATCAAAAAAGTGTTTTGTTGTGCATAAGGATAGGTTCCATTGAGTTTTTAGAATGACCTTGCCGGTACTAAGGTGCTTCGATCGCGCAATTTTGTCATCCCGGGTAGGGCCCCGGGATCCATTTTAAATATAAAATTCCATACTCAGAATCAGGCTAAAAAAGTATAGCGCTCTTGTTAAAATAGAACTAAAACTCTTGCGTAGTCGCATCTCTCGGTCGATCCCGGGGCCCTACCCGGGATGACAGGACACTTAGTTCTAACTTTTTTGAGAAATTTTGTTATTAATTTTTCAAAAACTCGGAAGATACCAGCTTTTATGCCTCCGTTACAGCAATGTAAGCATCGATAGCTTTTACTACACTGAGGTGCGACTTCTTATTTGCAAGAATTCGAGCGGTGTTACCTTCTTTATCTTTTGCTTCTACGTCAGCACCAACAGACAGTAAATATTCCACCGCCGCGAGGTTGCCGATGTCTGCCGCCGCGTGCAACGGCGTGCGACCTTTTTTATTTTTTGCCAAAACATCAGCACATGCGTCAAATAAAGCCTGCCATAGCAAAAACGTTCCGTTCACTGCCACTGCTGCAGCATGTAACGGCGTATTGCCATCTTGATCAGCAATTTGAACATCAGCCCATTGAGCGATAAGGCTTTGCAAGGCAGCCACATTGCCAGCACCTGCAGCAAGATATGCCGCCGTAGCACCTTTCACTGTGATAGCATCTTTATCAGAACCAGCATTACACAAATACTGTTCTATGGACGCATATCCGTACAATGCCCCTTTGTGTAGCGGCGTAAATTGCATAGCATTGCGCGCATGTATATCACCGCCAGCGGCATGTAATGCCTTTAGGATTGCCAACCCACCGTTGCTCGCAGCAATATGCAAAGCAGTGTTACCATCAGAGTCTTTTGTGTTAACCTCTGCGCCAGCAATAAGCAAAGTCTCTAAAATTGCCAAGCTATCATTGCTCGCAGCAATATACAAAGCTACGCCATTATCAGATTTTTTTGTGTTTTTAGTACAAATTAAATCCTGCACTACAGATAAATGCTTATACATTGTCGCGTACTGCAGGGGGGTATATCCCTTTGCATCTTTTATATTGATATCAGCGCGCCCTAAACGTAACGCCTGCACAATCTCTAAATCCCCAAATGCTGCTGCTATGTGTAGCGGCGCTGTACCATCTTGATTGACGCTGTTCGCATGAGCCCGAACATCAACTAAGTATTGAACCACCGGCAAATGCCTGCTTTTTACCGCGTAATGCAATACCGTATACCCATCAGTGGTTTTTGCTTGTACGTTTGCTCTACCAGTGCGTAATGCTCTTACTATTGATAGATAACCACGACTCGCTGCCAGATGTAATGGCGTAACTTTATTTTTTGCGACAGCATGCACATTAGCTCCAGCCCCAATTAAGGCTTGCACAATCTCCAAATTACCATCATCAGAAGCTAGATGCAGGGGCGTAAAGCCATCCGCATCAGTAACGTTTAAGGCAACTTGATTAAATTCAGGATCAGCAAGCACCTCTCTCATGACTATTAAATCGCCGCGAGCATCTTGTAATTGTTCGGCAATTTGTTGCTTAGCGGTAGGCATAGCAAAAAGTAGAGAAGGCATTGCGCATATTAATATCATGACGCTAATTATTTTCATAAAACCCCCAGATTTTTCAGCGAAGTTCGTGATTATTCAAATAATACAGGGGAGCATACGCCCCCCTGAAGATTTCAGTAAATTAATTGAATTATAGTTATATAAAACATGAAAGAGATTTTGATAAAATCCAGAATCATTCAAATAATTACAACGCCGTACCACAAAACATATCAGTTTTACTTGAGGCGCCGCCTTAGGCTACAAAAGCTCTTGCCACAATGGAATGTTGTAAACCTTGGTGCAGATCGCATCAAACTCTATACCCTCTTTGCGCATTTGCTCTGCGTACACGGCAATATCATCCGCCCGGCCTTGTAGCTCTGGTGACACCAGGCACAGCTTTAAGCCTGTCGCGCGTAATTTTTGATACACTGCGCGATCAAGCGGTAGATGAGAGAAACAGTCCACCCATATCCATTGCACACGATCCTTGACCGCTAGCACCGTATCCAGACCCTCAAATTCTGAGAACCGAATGGCGCTGCGCGTCTCACCCTGACGGCTTAGGGTAATGATCATTGGAAATGATGAATCAAGAAAAAAGAAGTTGGTGATATTATATTTCTTTAAAAGCTCAAGAGCTCTCAGCTCTACACGCTCACTTTTGACATTCACAATCATGGTATTGTTGTGATACCGTTTTAGATAATTCTCAAATAACTCACCACCCGTGAACGGGTCATGTTCTAAAACTAAATCATTACCAAAATCACGCAGATCAAGCTCGACACCATACTCTACTGGAATACCGGCCAGGGCTTGAACTGTGTTGATACGATGGGCAATAAATTGCATAACGTCTCCTTAGTAGAATCTAACTCTGCTGCCACTCGTACCCTTCGAGACGCACTAAAAAACTGCTCCTCAGGGCGAGCGGGGACTTTTTCTTGAGCCATCTTTCCGCTCATCCTGTCCTTCGATCCGCTCATACTGAGGAAGGCTGCAGGCCTGTCTCGAAGTACATGAGCGGGCTCAGGATGCTCGGGACGATTAAATCGTGTCTCGAAGTACATGAGCGAATCAATTTTTCAACCCATGGTACTGCTTGATGGCGTCGACGGCAAGCTGAACATCATCAACTACAATAAAAAATTTTTCATCACCTGCCTGAATTAAGTTTTGTGCTAAAGCACGAGTAGTAATCCATTCTAAAATTGGCTTCCAATATTCAGATCCAATTAAAATAACCGGATATGCCGGCATTTTATTAGTCTGCACCAAGGTGAGCACTTCAAAAAATTCATCCATGGTGCCAAAACCACCCGGAAAGAAAACAAACGCTGACGAGTAGCGCACCAATAACCATTTACGTGAAAAAAAATGATCCATGATCACACTTGTTTGCACGTAGGGATTTACGCGCTCTTGATTGAGATGCACAAGCCCAACAGCCCCAGAAACCATTTCCCTACATGCTTTCACACTATCAACCTCACATTCTTTGAGGTATGCTAGCGCACCAAAATTGGCGGCTTCCATGATGCCTGGCCCACCACCAGTAATAATCGAAAAACCATACTGAGCTAATTTTTTAGCTAAAAGCGATGCTTGTTGCGCCACTTTATCATCAATCTCAATACGTGAGCCACCAAACACGGTGACTGCAGGCTGAGGGATGCGCGTAAGCCGCCACATACCCGCCAGCAAGCGCACATTCAATACAAAGACTGATTTTAAAAAACGACCAAAATATTTAAGTCTCCACCCTAGATTCATAAGCCCCCCTTTTTATTGAGCACAATTTACCACCACCGCTCGAAGCCCTGAGCTTGTCGAAGGGTTTCGAGCGTAGATCCATAGGATTTATCAAAAAATTCGAAAAACCCTACTCTAGATTTTTTGCAGCTTCTTCCGCAGAAGCACCATCATAGATCATAGCAGCGATCGCCCCACAAAAAGCAACAGCTTGGTCAACTGGCTTTTGATGGATGTTGCGACCAATTGCAGCGCCAGCGGCGCCACCAGTTATGAGCTGCTCTTGTAGCTCAAATAAAAACTCTTTGGCATTACGAGAAGCGCCACCAGAACACACAACACCTGTGTTGCCTGCTGCGATAACAGCTTGATGCAACAATTGCGCTGCTTGGTTTGCGCTGTTTGCGGCCGGTGGATTAATCTTAACAAAATCAGCACCAAGGCAATGAGCAACGCCAGCCGCTCCAGCGATCACATCAACAGAGCGTTCGTTGGTTACCGCTTTGCCACGCGGGTAAATCCACAACACAACCAACATTCCCTCGCGATGCGCATTCATCACGAGCTGCGCCGCTTCTGTCAACATTTCAGCTTCATATTCACTACCAAGATAGATGGTGTACCCAACCCCAACAATGGAAATGCCATGCTCATCCCGCATGCGAACGATATCTTCAAATGGCACAAGTTGTCGGCTTATTGGATCTTTTTGATGTACGCCTACCAAGTCAGTCTTTGCATTCATTTTGGCGAGGTAAGGAACTGATAAATAATTGGCCGCATAACGAGCAATCAGCCCAGGCTGTGTGGCAAAACAACCAATACGTGCTTGGCTCGCAATTTTAAAAAGATGTTCTGGATAAGCAGCTTCAGTTGCTATGCCAGTACCAAAAAAATCTTTGTGGAGGTGTTCTATTTTTTGATCGCCTGCAAACAAAAATAGGCGGCCTGTGCCGCCAGTCATGCGATGATAATTTTTAGTGTAGGTGTCACGCTTAGCACGTGGCACTGAGAGGGGAATACGCAGCGCGGATGTCATTACACTATCCTTTCTAATGTAATTGCGGGTCTTGTGCAAAACTTCCAGAAAAAACTTCAACAGCAGATGCCTGTAGGTAAAGACTACCCTCCTGCACCCAGCCAGTTACAAAGCCACCAAGCATAGCTATTTCAATCTTTGCGCCAGCAGTGACAATGCCTCGCTCATACAAAAGCCAAAGTGTCGCCGCCGCACCAGAGCTGCAGGCATTGGTTATGCCACAACCACGCTCATACACGAGCAAATGAAATAGATTATCGCGATGGCAATCCTGCCAAACAAATTCAACATTGGTGCGCAGTGGAAACGCTGGATGTGATTCCAGCAAGGGACCAAATTTTTGCAAAAAAGGTAATTCGATCGAGCGAAAATTTATGTAATGCGGATTGCCAATCGATACAACATACCCATCAAACCCTTCAGCTTCGACCACAAGCGGCAATTGATCGTGCACCTGAGCTGGCGGCATAGCCATAGTCACCTGATGCACTGCGCTGCTTTCATGAGTTTTGATAACATCGCAAACAATATTGCGCTCACCCATCTTGATCGTTATCTTCGCAGGCAGCCCTCTACGAACAACGAGGTACTGTGCAACGCAACGCAATCCATTAAGACATGTTTGCCCTAGTGAGCCATCAGCATTGTAAACCAACACCTCAGGCATACCAGCCTCAATATTGCCACGAATAATCAGCACGCCATCAGCGCCAACTCCCGTATGCTGGGTACAAATTTCACGCACCCAGCTTTGCCAGGCAGGCCCATGAATCATTGACTGTAAAAATGACTCCGGCTTTTTAAGCCAGTCAATAATAATGAAGTCGTTACCCAAAGAATGGTACTTAATAAAATCACGCATCATAAAAGTTGCTATACGATTCGTTCCTGTGCCGGCTTAAATCCAGACTTAGCCGCAGGAGTTTCAGCTTGCTGGGTCATAAAAACTTTACTGAGGTAAGCACGGCCTGAATCTGCAAGCATAACTATAACAACATCACTCTCTGAAAGCTGTTGAGCAAATTTCATTGCCACGTGAAGCACAGCACCACCACTGATGCCAACCAAAAGCCCATTTTCTTTAGCAACTTTGCGGGTGTAGCTGAAGGCGTCTTCATCAGAAATTGGCACGATATGATCAACAACGCTTTGGTCAAACGTGTCGCTGATAACGTCAATTCCTAAACCTTCCACAGCATACTCTTTTGGCTCTTTGCTTGAGTAGAGCGAATTAACCGCATCAACACCGATAATTTTGATTGCTGGGTTTTGCTCTTTGAGGTAGCGACCCACCCCTGAGATAGTACCGCACGTACCAGCGCCAGCTATAAAGTGGGTAACCAGCCCGTGAGATTGTTTCCAGATTTCAGGGCCTGTGTGATAGTAATGTCCCATCATATTGGACGGACTGTAATATTGATTAGGCATAAAAGCACCTGGTGTGTCATGTAAAAGCTGCTCAGCACGGGCATGGTAGCCACGAACGTCATCATGTGTCGCAGTATTGGGGCACACATGCACCTCAGCGCCGTAGGCACGCAATACAGCAATTTTTTCTGGGGCTGTGCGATCAGGTACCGTGATAATAACTCTATAACCCTTGATAGCACCGATCATGGCGAGGGCGATACCTTGGTTGCCCGAGGTAGCTTCAACGATCGTACCACCTGGCTTAAGCTTGCCTAAGCGTTCTGCCTCTTCAACCATGTATAAAGCCGCGCGATCCTTCAAACTACCGCTTGGGTTGAGGTACTCAAGCTTGGCTAGCATCGTAGGCTTAACAGGAAATTCAAGGCGCACTAGGGGGGTGTTACCAATACTTTCTAAAATCGTTTTGAATTGAGTTTTGGTTGTTTCCATGCTTCATCTCGGTATTTAGGGTTATAAAAGTGCTCGAGTTTAGACTTTTTTTTAATTTCTTGCCACCATTTACCCTCACTAATTTTTGTACTTCTTGTAAAGATCTTGCTAAGCTTGTGCCCGAAATCGAAATCTAGCTAGAGGAAGAGCGATGAACAGCATTCGTGTACGTTTCGCCCCATCACCAACCGGATTTATGCATCTTGGTAACGTTCGAGCCGCTTTGATGAACTTTTTGTTCGCTAAGCAAAAAAAAGGCACCTTTATTCTTCGCATCGAAGACACTGATCATGAACGCAACTTTGACGAAGCAAAACAGCGCATCGGGCAAGATCTTGCTTGGCTCGGCCTTAGTTACACTGAAGGCCCTGTTGTTGGTGGCGATTTTGGCCCCTACGAACAATCAGCACGCACCCCTATCTATCAAGAAAAATTAGCTGAACTTATTCGCATCAATCGCGTGTATCGTTGTTTTTGCACGCCGGAGCAGCTTGACGCTAAACGCAAGGAACAGATCATAGCCAGCAAGCCTCCACGATACGACCGCACCTGCACGCGCTACCCATCACACGCCATCAAACAAAAGCTCGATATCGCTATGCCATTTATCTGGCGCTTTAAAATCAATGAACAGGAAGCTTTAAGTATCGATACCCTCAATGGCAACACTATTAACTTCGATATGGATAATTTCACCGATTTCGCGATCACGCGCAGCGATGGGTCATGTACATTTATTTTTGTCAATTTCGTCGATGACTGGTTGATGCAGATCTCACATGTTATTCGCGGCGAGGATCATCTCAGCAACACAGCTTCACAAGCCGCGCTTTACGACGCCTTCATGATCCCTCAGCCAACTTTTTGGCACCTACCCATCATTTGCAACAGCAAAGGTGAAAAGCTCTCCAAGCGCGATTTTGGTTTCTCATTGACTGACTTGCGTGACGGCGGCTTTATTCCCGAAGGTATCAATAACTACCTTGCTGTCATGGGCATCTCAATTCCAGAAGAAGTACAATCCGTTGAGTCGCTCAGCAAGATGATTGTGTTTGAAAAAATCAACCTTCATGGTGGCATTAACTACGACCTTGAAAAACTTACCTGGTTTAACCATAAATGGCTGAGCAAGCTTAGCCCTGATGATTTCATCACGCGAGCAATGCCTTATCTTGAAACGCATTTTGGTCACCCGATCACACTGGATAACGGCACGCGCCAAGCATTTGCACTCATTCAACCAGAAGCCAACACACTTGTAGAAGTGGCAAAGCTCATGGAATTTTATTTGGGCAACCCTTTGCTAGATTTTGAAAAATTACACCAAGAAGTTCCGGCTGAAAAAGTAGCGCTTGTACGCAGCGTCATTGCAGGTATAACCTGGCAAGAACCAGCGCTTACGGTGCTTGAAGTTTATAAGGCAGCGGCAAAAGGAGCTGGCTTGGGCACCAAAGAGCTTTTAGTTACCCTACGTTTCTTGCTTACCGGTAACACAAAAGGTTTAGGCGTTCTTGATCTGTTTAAGCTCTTGAGCAGCGCAACACTACAAAAGCGTTTACAGGCTTAAAGAAAAATTAGATTAAAAAGAAAGCGGGCCGCTGAATTTATGTTCAGCAGCCCGCTTTCTTTTTAATCACAACCAAATCAAAGTAGCTTACGAGTGATTATCTTTGATACAACCGTCTACCGTTACATAGGCGCCACCAAGCACCCGCACATTCACATCACCAGCCGCAGTGCCATCACCAAAAATCAGCGCCTTAGTCATGTCGGCATTAGAAGCTCCATCATAATTTTTATTAAAAATGCGCACCTTATTTTCAAATATCACGGTGCCCTTGGTTAAGCTCAAACCGTTAGCGCCGGTATAAAAATCGCAACCATCGAGATGAAGGACTGATGTCTCATCGGCCATCGTAAATGTAATCGACCCAACATCAGTAGATTTTATTGCTTCAAGAATAGTCCCTTTTCCTATGTAGAGCGTAGAATTTTTTTCGATAATAAAATTTACAGCACTATTCGAATTTAATTTCAAGCGTCGACCAGGCATATTCAATGCCACTCGTCCGCGAATAGTAAGCGATGTAGCCGACCACCCCAACGTAGTCCAATCACTTAGCGATGATTTACCACCAGCAATTGTTATATTTTCTAAAACATGATCAACACTTTTAAAAATTCCATTATCATTCGATGAATCATATACATTAAACAGCATATTTTTTAACGTTATAGCTGATCCAGCACCTCCCATCCCAATTATTGAGGGACAATTAAAGGTATGCCCTTGCCCATCTATAACAAGATTATTTCCAGATGTTGCTGCAATAGATGCATTGGTTGCCATTGTTGTATCATTACCCAAAATAATTTTATTATTATTCCCTCTAATTCGACAATTAGCCCCACTCAGTGAGCCAGAACCTCCCAACCGCAAATCAGTCATAAGATTAAGCTGGGAACTATCAGCAGAAAAGGTAATTGGCCCATTTACAACTCCATCACCATCCCAGGTTGCTATCACACTGGCAGGAATTATAAATCCCGCTTTAAACATGGCATGGCCACGAATTTTATCGCCATTAGCAAACGTTGGCGCTGTTGCCTGGTATCCTGTGGTCGAGTTACCCCCTGGCGCCGTAGAAATTACTGATGTGGCAAATACAGAGGACGGCACCAAGAGAAGAGAGGAGAAGAGAAGAGAGGAGAAGAGAAGAGACAAATTATATTGAACTCTCATCACACGTCCCCTTTTTTAACTAACAACACAAAAAAATCCAACTACCAAGTATGCCCGGCTTTAAAAACTCAAAGCAATAATTTCAGGATTAGACCTCTTTCAAAGCTCAAATTTTAAACCCCGCCCATGTCCTTCGAGGCGCGATTACATCGATCCTCAGAGCCTGCCCTCGGCTCAATCGAGGGATGAGCGGATTGGTGAGTCGTCCATTAAAGAAAGGACATTCTTTGCCCCGCTCATCCTGAGGAAGCCTGAAAGGCTGTTTCGAAGGACATGAGCGGCTTCAAAAGAGGTCTATTAAAAGAAAGCGGGCCGCTGAATTTATGTTCAGCGGCCCGCTTTCTTTTTAATCACAACCAAATCAAAGTAGCTTACGAGTGATTATCTTTGATACAACCGTCTACCGTTACATAGGCGCCACCAAGCACCCGCACATTCACATCACCAGCCGCAGTGCCATTACCAAAAATCAGCGCCTTAGTCATGTCGGCATTAGAAGCTCCATCATAATTTTTATTAAAAATGCGCACCTTATTTTCAAATATCACGGTGCCCTTGGTTAAGCTCAAACCGTTAGCGCCGGTATAAAAATCGCAACCATTGAGGTGGAGTGTTGACGTTGCATCAACTAAGGTTATACCAGCAAAATCACTCAATACAACGCCAGGATCTATGTACAAAGTTGAATTTTTATCTACAACCAAAGTGTGAGCACCACAAAGAACCCTAGAATCTCCCCCCGGATTCAAAAATCGAACAACGCCTTTAATCGTAACTCCATTTGTAATCTCATCAAAAAGGTGCCTGGTTCCAGCTGTCCTTAATCCAATAAAGTTAATATCTTGGAATACAAGATTAACAAAGGAATTAAGCGGTCGCAGTGGAGTTGATGCAACAACCTTCAATGTTAAATTTTTTAATGTAAGGGAATCTAAGGGTAGGGAATTAGGATCAAGAGAACCCGCAAAAAAACTTTGTGTAACAATAGTACTACGCACTTGCCCATCAATAGTCAAATCTCCTAACGGCCCTCCAGAAGCACCTACCGCCGCAAATTTTCCCGCAGAAAGGTCTAAATCTCCTGCAAGAATTAATTTTTTGTTTGGCGCTATCAAATACATTATTTTGTTATAGTCTGGGTCGCTTGATAGTGGTGCAAATACAAATCGCGCAGTACTACTCAATCGTAAATCAGATGAAAGTACCAATGTTGAGTCCCCATTTGAAAATGTTATCGGTCCTGCCACAATACCATCACCATCCCATGTCACTACCGCAGAATTGGCAAGCGAAAGTCCATTTTTAAACATGGCATGGCCACGAATTTTATCGCCATTAGCAAACGTTGGCGCTGTTGCCTGGTATGCTGTGGTCGGGTCACCACCAGGCGCCGTTGAAATTACTGATGTGGCAAATACAGAGGACGGCACCAAGAGAAGAGAAGAGAGGAGAAGAGAAGAGACAAATTATATTGAGCTCTCATCACACGTACCCTTTTTTAACTAATACCAATCACACAAATTAACTCGGCAAATTTTTTATCAACCATTTAGTTGAGCCCATTCACGAGAACACAACGACCTGTTTGCCTAGTTTTTCAATTTTTTTAATCAGCTAATTCATGTAATTGGTATAACAACACAAAAAAATCCAACTACCAAGCATGCCCGGCTTTAAAAACTCAAAGCAATAATTTCGTAATTAAAAAAGAAAGCAGGCCGCTGAAAATAAATTCAGCAAACCGTTTCTTTTTAAACTAATTTTACTACAGAAGTTTTATTGTCCTGCAGCGCGCTTTGATTGAGTAAACTGCAACACCGCATCAACCAATAAATCTTGCCATGCCTGCTTGTTTTTCACGCTGGAACTTACGGCAACAGCGGCTGGCTCAAACGAGACCCCTTACAAAAATTCTGCCTTAAGGAGCACTTGCTTACCATCAACAGCAATGCCATAGGCTAGAATATTTTTTATACCGCGAGCGCGAAGCTCAGCTGCATAGTTTTTTTCTTTGATTTGATTCAATGCATGATCGGCTACAACATCTAGCAATTCTTTTTTCACAAGCGAAATTTTTTTAAATTCAATAATAATGCCCTGCAGCTCTTTGTTGTACGGTTCTAACATGATGTCATAACGACCATGCCCACTTTCACGATTTGATCTAATGTGATATCGCTTTGATAGCGGCGTAAGCATACCAAGAATAAAAAGATGATAACTGCGCTCAGCTTCATCGACAGGAATATCATAGAAACTTGCAATGTTGACAAAAAATTGCGTAAACAATTCTTGGAAAAGCTCAACATCGCCAGCAACCAGCGCTTCGAGTACTTCATCAAAATGAATTCCTGGCACTGCCGTAACGATATCACGCAATAATTCTTGATAGAGCTGCTTTATTTCTCGATTAGGAATCTTCAACGAACATCGATAGTAAAAACCATCTACCTCAATGTGTGTTGCTGTTAGATATCCACCAAATATCAATAAACTCCAAATTGCTGCTTCGTTGCTCTCTATGCCGGGCAAGATCAACCCTTCACTGACGCGGCGCTCTACGCAAACACGGTCGGTTAACAACAACTCCAATTCTTTTTGGACGGCACTACCAGCATGTAACAACTGTTTTTTTATTAAGCCGTTATCGCTCGTATTAACCCAATACGCACCCGTCTTGCCATTGCGATCAATAAAATTAAGCAGCGACCAGGGATTATATAAAGCAATTAGTTGACCCGATGAATCTCGCTTGCAAGTCGTGTAGCCATTGTACCACTCGCGCACAATTGGCAATTGATAACTCATCTCATAATCAGCCAAAAATTTTTCTACGTCCTGTTGCGTAAAACCAAACTGATCTGCAAACGGCTCGTCTAAGATTGAATAGACAGCCAAGTTATTCAATCCTGAAAAAATGCCTTCCTTTGCTGCACGCAAAATTCCAGTGATAACGCTAAACGCAAGCGCATCGTTCCCTTTCAGTGCTGCCCCAAAAAAATTTCGTATAAAGTCAGCTACATCATTATAAAAATTATTGAGATAGCCGGCGTGAATTGGTGCATCGTATTCATCGATGAGAATGATTACATTGGCTTTGTAGTGCCGCTGCAAGTATTCAGAAAGTCGCTTAAGTGACGATTCAACATCGTTTTTAGAGGCTTTCTTGGTCAAAATACTTTGATAGAAGTTTTTTTCATCGTCTCGTAATGCATCGCTTTGCAATAGATACCTATGAGCACTGTATTCCGAGATAATTGCATCGATAAGTTTTTCGTAACATTCTTGCCACGTTCGAGGTTTAACGTCTTTAAAGGTAAGAAAAATAACGGGATATTTACCCTGCAATTCACGTAACGCTTCATGCTGCCATACGAGCTTGTCTTGAAAAAGATATGAAAGTGAAGCTCCTTCAGGATTATATATACGAGCAACCGGCTTTTCAAAAAAACATTGCAGCATTTGCATGTTTAAAGATTTGCCAAACCTGCGCGGCCGAGGCAGCAAAAAAACCTTACTTTGCCTATCGATAATTTCCTTAATCATTAAGGTTTTATCGATGAAGTAATAATTGCCATCAACAATTTCTTTAAAATTATCTACACCTATTGGCAACTTTTTTCTTGGCATCATAACAATTCCTTTGTGGTTAACCATATGCCATTTGGACTTATAGCCTACCACAAAAACAAGCATGTAAGATTTTGCTGTCGCGAATGCATCAGCTACATGCATTTCAATATTGAATCCGCGCAAGAAAAAAACTAGATGTCCTGCTTAATAAAAAAGCCTGCTGAAATAAAAATCAGCAGGCTTTTTTGTGTAAAAATTACATTTGACGTTTTTTATAACGCGTCTCCTGATTGCGATTGCTCTTTGTGTTTTATTGATGACTGGTCAGGTAATCTCTGTGCGGCCGCAAACACCAACGCTTGTTTACTCCCAGGCTGCACATACAGTGATGAAAACACTGCCGCATACCAACCAATCCAAAACACAGCACCAAGGACTACAAGCCCAGGAATATTAATTACATGCATCAAAAATGCCATCGACGAAGCTACAAGATAAAGCCCCATCAGCGAACTAAATGCAAGCACCCTACCGCAAGACCAACCCTTATTTTGCAAATAAATTGAAAAATGGTGTGGGCTTCCGCGATAAAACGGAATTTTTTTCCAGGTCCTGATTAGCACAAGACAAAAAACTTCGACAAGAGGAATAGCTGGAATAATTAGTACGATATAACAAGCATCTGGGCGCAAAGCGCTCCATTTAATAAGCAATGGCACTGCCGCAAGAAAGCCGCCGACAAAAAGCGCGCCAGCGTCACCCATGTAGATCTTTGCTGGTGGCTTGTTGTACCATAAAAATCCCAACATCGCGCCAATAAATGCCAACAATAAAAGCGATACGCCATACTGCCCAGCAACCAGTGCTACCATGCAAAATCCCGCGGCAGCAATAATTGCCACCGTAGCAGCAAGACCATCCATAACATCAATCAGGTTTACCGCATTAATAAGTGACAACATCCAAAAGCCGGATAAAAATATATTCATGATAGATGTAAAAAATGTTTGCTTGATCATAAAGCCGCCATGCAGCAAACAAGCAATGCCTAAGAATTGGCCAATGAGTTTACGTGACGGTTTGATACGCTTGAGGTCGTCAATAAATCCAACAAATAACAACATGGTCGAGCCAACAAGTAACCACATGATGCGTTCTTCAATTGGATATAAAAGACCAATCGTTCCCAAAAAAGCTAAATAGATTGCGATGCCACCCATGTAAGGCACAGGTGCTTTGTGATTTTTTATAGACCCATCTGGTACATCCATGACGCCAAAGCGAAAGGCTGCTTGAGTAAAAAAAGGAACCAAATAATAAGCAAAACAAAATGCTACAACAAGCACCGAAACATGGTGCAAAACAAGATAATTCATACTCGCTCCTCACCTTTTTTATCGTGCGGCGCGGCCCTCTACAAGCACATTTTGCAGCAAAGCCACAAAAGTAGCATACTCGTGCGTTGTTAAAAATTCAAACCTAATCTTTACAATCAGACACAAAATACCGGCAACATCAAATGATTCGCTAAACAGGCGCAATTTAGTCCAATCTTTACTAGTTGTAAGAAGTGTCGAACAGCCTGCTTGCAGCATGTGTGTAATAATTTTTTTTATATCATGATCGGTGTAGGGGTGATGATCGGGAAAAACAATATGATCATTTATTGTAAACCCCTCGCGCTGCACAGTCACCTCGATGTTGCGTGGCTTTGCAATACCCGAACAAAGCACCACGGGCTGGGCAGTAGATATCTCTATCGGTTCTCCAGTAGCACTGAATAAGCCCGCAAATGCATGTCGCCCAGCAACAATTGCGATAGGATTTAGTGAAGGAAAGTAATGTTTTTTAAAATCAGACAATGAAACTAAAATAGAATCTGCATGCGTCAGCACAATAATATCCGCGCGCGAATAATCACGCTCACGCAGTGGCCCTGCAGGAAAAAGGTAGCCATTACCAAATGGTGCACGAGCATCAACCAAAAGAATTGAACAGTCTTTATGAATTGTTGCCGTTTGATAACCATCATCAAGAATCACCGCATCAGGAAGCATTGGCTTCATAGCTCGCAAAAGCAATAATAATGCTTCGTGTCGATCTTTACCGATCGCTACAGCAACACCATAACCCTCAGCAATTTGCAGTGGCTCATCGCCAAGCTGAGTTGCATCGCCAAAAATTTTATGCCCATCGGCTACGACAAAGGTTTTTTGTTTACGCAATACAGGGCTTTGATACCCACCCAGCAACACGGCAGGCCTATCAAAAAAATTAGATTGTCGCGCTAACCATTCTACAAAAACAGATTTCCCCGTTCCCCCCACCGTCAAATTACCAACAGCAATGACAGGACCTGGTAGAGACGCACGCGGGGCCACCTTACATGACAAAGCCAACCGCCTAACTAAAAGCGCTACAGTATAAATAACACTAAAAGCTTTAAGAAGTTGCCAAAAGAAAAGAGCGCGGCGGGTAAGGGGTTTGCCCTCACTCGTCGCGCTCCAAAGTTGTTCAATAAATAAACGCATAGGCGTCAGTTATCACAGCTTTATTTTGGTTCGACTTTTGTCTCACGCATGATGTGTACAACGTCGTCAACTTGCCAATCGGTAAATGCATCACAGATAAATCCGCATTCATAACCGGTATGTACTTCTTTAACGGTCTTTTTATCCCGCTGCAAGCTATTGATTTTAGCTTCGCCGACTGCTTTACCATTACGGATACAAATGGCTTTATTGCCCTTTGCAACAACGCCTTCGCGGACGTAGCAACCAGAAATAACACCAAGACCCTTGATATCAAATACTTTGCGAACCACAAGTTCAGCAACTTTTTCCCAAACAACCTTAACTTCGCGGCGTTTGTTCAATTCAAGCTGCAAGAACTCAACCAAATGATAAATAATATCATGTGCGTGAATGGTTACATTTTTATCGCGAGCTAGATGCTGCGCATTTTTTTCAGTCTTAACGTGCAAGCCCATAAGATACGAGCCAGTATTCATAGCCAACTCAACGTCACCCTCAGAGATGTCGCCAATGCCGGTCATGATCACACGAATAGGACAATTGATTTCTTTGTTTTCACGGGCAAGCTTTTCAATCAAGCCGGTCAACGCTTCTTTAGAGCCTCGCGTATCAGTCTTGATAATCAAGTTGATCGATTTTTGCTGCACAGCGCCTTGTACGGCAGTGTTATTAAATTGCTGCAAAATATCTTTAGGCTGAGCCGTAGGATTTTTTTGCGCTTCAAGAGCTGCCGGATTGTTTTTGTACTTAGCATGCTCTTGCGGAGTTACAACAGACAACCATTCACTAATATCATTGAGGCTATCAAAGCCAACAATTTTAACAGGAACTGATGGCTCTGCTTTCGTCAAACGAGTGCCGTACGTATCAACAAGCAAGCGGATCTTGCCTGAAACTTCTCCACAAGTGAAGAAGTCGCCTTGCTTCACAATGCCTTCAACAACGATGCCGGTAGCAACCGGACCAAAGCCTTTTTCAACGTGTGACTCAAGAATAAATACTTTAGCTGGAATATCGGTACGAGCCTTGAGATCCATCATTTCTGACTGCAAGATAATCATGTCGAGCAGATGGTCAACACCCTCACCTGTCTTTGCCGAAATTGGCACACAGATGACTTGACCACCCCAATCTTCAGTCATCAGATCATACTGTGACGCAAGTTGGCGCTTGATGGTATCAAGAGCTGTAGTTGATTTAACTTTATCAATTTTATTGATCGCAACAATTATTGGTACACCAGCATCTTTAGCATGCTTAAGCGCTTCAATTGTCTGAGGCTTAATACCATCATCAGCAGCGATAACTAAAATAGCAATGTCGGTGATTTTTGAACCTTGGCTGCGAATGTATGAAAACGCTTCGTGACCAGGAGTATCAAGAAACACAATCTTGCCTTGTTTTGCAGTAACTTCATAAGCACCAAGATGCTGTGTAATGCCACCCTTTTCTGAGCCGGCCACATTCTTGTGACGAATAAAATCCAACAAAGTTGTCTTGCCATGATCAACGTGTCCCATAACCACAACAACTGGACGGCGGAAGACGCCTTCGGTTGAACCTTTTTTAACACGCATAGCTTGAGCTTGTTCTAGAACAGCTTCAGATGCTACGAGTTTATTAGGAAAAGTCGCTTTAATGCCGTAGTGTTCGGTTAATGTTTTTACCATGTCGGTTTGGATCACGTGGTTGATATTACAAGCCATACCACGCTTAAGAAGATTCAAAATAACATCGCCTGCGGGCTTATTCAGCGCAATTGCTAAATCACCTACACGTATCGGCCCGGAAACTTCGAATTCTGTTACAACCTTTGGCGCAGCAACTTGTTCTGGCTGAGCGTTATAAGAGCGACGACGACGGCGACGAGTGGTTGGGCGTTTTTTATCTGAAAAAATACGCGTAAATTTTTCTTGGCCCTTAGCATTAAGAGGAAGCGGCAAACTGCCTAGCTTTTCAAGAATCACATCATCAATGATATGTACACCTGGTGGTATAACCCCATCAGATAAATCGTTTGACTCAAATGAAGCCTTAGCTACATCGCGATGAGGTTGTCTATTTGGTGTGTGATGACGTTGCGGTTGTTTTTGAAAAGGAGCTTTAGGTACTTCGTTTGGTCGGGTCGTTTTTGAAGAATCGGTCATATCTACTTTCTTAACTTGTGGACTCGAAGGGGATGAATCTACAGAAGGGCGGGGGGGGAGTGGTGCGCTCGGTTTATTTTGAACCGGCGCCGGTTTATCTTGAGTAGGCGCAGCAATCCCTGAAATACGCGGTTGCGCATTAGAAGCGGGAGTATGCTTAGGCGCCGCTGGAGCGGCAGTAACTGATTTAGCTACTGCAGGCTTACCTGGTTTGGCAGCCTTACGCGCTTTGTCAACATCTTGCTCGCTAATCATCGACATATGTGAACTTACTACAATGCCGGCGTCCTTGAGCACGCTAACAAGATCCTTACTCGAAAACCCTAGTTCTTTTGCTAACTCATAAACACGCATAACGGGATTTGTACCTCAATTTTCAGGAGTTACGCCACGTGATCTTCTTCAATACCGCTCTGCTCAGACTCTCCTGACGAGGTTTGTGCTAGATCTTGCAGCTGGATTTCCATGCCAGACAGTTTGGACGCCAACAGAATATTTTGCCCCATTTTGCCGATTGCGTAGGACCGCTGATCTTCAGCAAGTAAAACGACGGCTCTGTTATGTTCGACAAGAACTTTGTCGATTTCTGCAGGCTTAAGACAATCACGAACCAAATCTTCAATCGAATCAGTCCACTCAATCAGATCAACCTTCTCTTGCCCTAACTCTCGCAAGATTGGTTTTATACGAGATCCACCAACACCAACACAGGTGCCGACAGGATCAATTTCTTTGCTGTTCGATGCAACAATCGCCTTAGATTTATAACCAGCGATACGAACAATTTTTTTAATCTCAACCATGCCTTCAAAAATTTCAGGGATTTCTAGCTCCAGCAATTTTTGTACGAACTCGGGGGATACACGGTCAAAAATAAGTTGGTAATTATCACCACGCACCGTCTGTAAAACCTCTTGCAGAAGAACTTTAACCTGGTGACCAATTCTTACAGATTCAGCATCGACAAGGTTTTCTTTTGGCAATAAACCAAGTACTTCACCTATTTTGACAACCCAACCAGCGCGTTCACGTTTGTGTACAAGTCCTGTGACAATTGTTCCCTGTTTGTCCTTGTAATCATTGTAAACAGCCAGCAACTCAAGGTCGCGGATTTTTGTCGAAATCAACTGCTTTGCAGCAAGAATTTCGATTCGACCAATAGCACCTTCAAAAGGGATCATTACCATTGCGCCAAGCTCTGCCGTAGGGTGCAGCGTTTTTACTTTTTTTGCGCTAATTTCGTAATCATCGTCGGTTACAACTTGCATCACTTCTTTTTCAGTGAAAATCTCAAGCTTGCCCGTTTTTTTATTATACGTAGCTTTAAAGTCTAAGTCTGGATATTTTTTGGCATACGCCGAAGCAATGCCATCACAAACGATAGTGGTTACGAGATCTCGATCAAGGCCTCGCTCTTCAACAAGACCGTCAATAACTTCAGCAAGATTCACGACTTTTTGTACTTTCGATTAGAAAACTAGAACAAAAAACACCGCAAAAAATCGGGTGCATTCAGACACATGACAACCATTCTATCTAAAATCCTAAAAAAGTGAATAGCTCCTAAGTTTTGATCTTAGCCGCTCCATCATCTTTATGTTCTTAATTAATATATATTTATATATAGGATAATGATGAGTGAGCCTCTTTTTGTGGATAACTTTCCAAAAATGAGTAAAAAAGCACGATTTACACGCTATTTTTGAATTGATTCCTCTTGTGGATAAGTGTGTGTGAAGTTGTGGATAACTTGTGGATAACTTTTTTGTATCCCATTAAAGACCAGCCTAGATCAACTCTTTCAGGATTGTGGATAACTTATTGCGATCAGATCACGGCTAAGGTTATGTTTGAAAAAGTTATCCACAGTTATCAACATAGTTATCCACAAAGTTATCCACAATTTCATTCAGTAATACAGGGAGAGTTATGTTTTATAGAAAATTTCTATACGGATTTTTTAATCTAATGATGTTGTCAGTTTGTGCATACTCGATCAAGAGTCGTAGTGAGGTGAATAAGCAGGCGATTACTGGTGTTTTGGTTGCTGAAGCTTACTCAAGGCTACCTACCGATGATATAGTACTTGCAAATCGTACCGATCCACTTTTTAGTGGTGAGTCTTTTGGGTTAGACACGCAGGTTCTACTTGGTGATCGTTTGCGGATAGTGCTGCAAAATATTAAGCATCGTGATTCTAGGTGGGCTAAAGTTAAATTGTTAGATCAACCAACTTTTAAGGATGGAGCCTGGCGGCCCAAGGTTTGTTTTATGGCCTCAAGGGCTTTTTATGCAGGGGGCTCTGATTGGCAGTCAAACGCTGTTGTAATCAGTCTTGTGGCGAGTATGTTTGCAAAGCCGAGCATGGAAGGGTTGCAGCTTGGTCGTCTTTCTATGGGAACGCGCATAAAAACAAAAAAAGAAGTATCACATGGATGGGTTGAGGTGGTTCTTGCCTCTGGAGTAATGGGGTGTATGCGTACCGCGGATATTATTGAAGATGAGGTCTTGGATCGTTGGAGCCCTGCTATTAAGCGAGATCAATTAATGAGCGCGGCTTTACGCTTTAATGGATCGCCGTATCGCTGGGGATGTTCTAGTGGGTTTGATGAAAAAAGTCCTGCGTTGACCGGTGTGGATTGTTCTGGGCTTGTATATTTGGCGTATCGCACTATTGGATTGCATGTTCCACGAGATGCCCACGACCAATTTTTAGCAGCATCACCGATTAAATTTGGCCGTGATCTACAACGAGGCGACTTGATTTTTATAGCAAAAATTAATGCAGAAAAAAACATAGTACACGTTCACCATGTAATGATATTTGCGCTGCCTGATAGCGTTATTGAGGCGACTGGTTTAGGCGTTTCTACCATTAACGATCTTGAAAGTAAAAAACAAGCGTGCACTCGTGTTATTTCAGCTATTAAGCACCCTTGCCTTAAAAAATCGCTTAAAAATTTTTGGCATGGACAGCTTAATGATCGCGGCGAACTGGTCTTTTTTGGTACATTTCTTGGGGATAAGGCGACTTATGCTCAGTTGACCAAAGGGCTTTTAAAGTAATTTAAGCTCTTAATTAGAATCTTAAATAAGAGAAGGCTGGGATATTTAATCCCAGCCTTCTCTTATTTAGCTATTAGTGAATTATACAGGGCTTTGTTCTTCTTCGTCTGTGATGCGTCCATATTTGAGCCGATTTAAAAATCGGGCCAAAAAGAGGGACCAGCCGGTTGCTTTATCAAAGGTTGTTTTAAGGTAAGAAGAATGTGTATTGCGCTTTGGAAAAAATAAACCAAGGCCATGAGACATTGGTAAATTGGCCCCATGAGTTTCAGCTATGATGCTTGTTGTGAGAGCTCTATAGCCTTCTTCGCTGAGCTCGATAATTCTTTCAAAAGCGGTTCGTGTTTCTAGGCTAATGCCCTCATGGGTAGCCAAAAGCTCTCTTGTTTTACAGATAAGGCTTATTAAAAAATGGCCGGCATCAATGTAGTCTGGATCGTAAAATTCTGTTGTATATTTACTGCTAAAGCGTACTGTACGAATTAATTCAAACATTTTTTTTGATTCAACTTGGCTTAGCGCTTCATGCATTGTTTTAGCTAAAGCTGCAAAAGTGTGCTCAATTGGGGCAAATGTGCCTAATTCAACCGCTGCTTGTGTGTAATCAGCATGAGTTGTTTTGTAGGTTTTTTCATAAGCCCTAACAGCATGTACGGCAAAAGCTTTTGCTGTTAAGTCCTCAGTGGTAAATGGGGTTAGAAGTAATTCGTAATCATAGCCAGATCCTGGTTCTACTTCTGATGAGCCAACCATGAAGTTAGCGTAAGGGCGCATTTTTGATGCCAATTCAACCATGCCCATATGGCAAGCATCCATAAGAACAACATCAATGCGCTTACCTACAAGTACGTAACGGCAAACATTGTCAAGCACAGAGCGTAACTGCTGGTTGTCGATGTAGACCTCGTTTGCATCGTTAAAGGCTATGCCTCTCTTTTTCATTAAAGCTAAGGTAAGGTCTGCGAAAAGAGTCCGGGTTTCAAGGTTAAATGTTGCTTCATCATCGCTTTCGCCGTTATTGGCCTCCATACGACGATTAAGTTCGAGTAAGTTTTTTTCAGCATTTAAGGCGAATAAGTCATCACGATGACTCATTAAAAATTTACCCCAGATACTTGGATCTTTTATACCAGAACCATGATTCCAGAGATCAATCGCAACCTTCTTTGCGGGAAAATTTTGATAGCCCCATTTTATAAATTGGTAAAGGCTGTCTGGAGTTCCGCTAATAGTATCAGTATCAGCTTCAAGTGAATCTAGTAATTTTGTTTGTCCGCCTTCAATCAGGTATCGCTTGATCTTGCTGTCGCCTATACCATCAAATTGCACAACGATATTGATGTTGCTATTTGAGCCGACGCGTACCATTTGGCGCATATTTTGCAGCGCAAATGTATGTAAATTATTATTAGCTGCAATGTAAACAAGGAGGGTCCATGGTTTTACACTACGTGTTTGAGGGATGATATTTTCTTTTTGTGTTTGCGTCGCAATAGGCTCTAGATAAAGCGATCGTGTAGGTAGATTGTTAGGATTTTCTATGATCGTTTTAGGTGCTTGTGAATGACCATGTTTTCCATGTATTGGCGTTAAGGTTGTACTTACCAACAGCGACATTGCGACGAATGAGACGTGACGCAGTATGAGGTTCTTCATACACTTTCCCTGTCTAAATAAAAGGTAAAAATTATTTATTTGAAATCCCTCCGATGGATTGCTACCTACTCAACAAGGCGCTCATCCTATCGGACAAGGTACTTGGAGAATGTAAGTAATCCAAAGGTTAGTCCAAACGTAAGCTGAAAGTCGAGATAAAAAATTAGAAAGGGATTATAGAGGATCATTCCCATGCAAACCAGCGTGAGAAGATGTAGTGTCTTAATTTCGCGACCCAACCATAAGCCTCCTTGCGCTAGTAAAAACACAAAAAGTGCTCGCAAGAATGAAGTGCTTTCCCATGAGCAGAGCGCGTATATGCCGATAAAAACACACAGAAAAAGATTCTTAAATCTAATGTTGAGTGGTATGAGGCGCAATATTATAAACCACATGGCGATCAAAAGGACTATGTGTAA
>CAMATL010000002.1 GCA_945861145.1 candidate division TM6 bacterium GW2011_GWF2_37_49
TTTTTTGATAATAGCTTTGACGTTATCAACAATGATACTTTCCAGATACTAATTTTAGCATAGATGGCTCATGGTAAATATTAGACTTTTGCGAAGTTTAATATCAATGTGTGTGTATTTATGAGAGTCATGCAAGCTTTTTTTTAGAAAAAATTTTGGATATTTTAATACTTTGTGGAGAGTGGCGTGAAGAATTTTTCGCTCCAAATACGTGTTATTTATCTTATTTTAATAGTATTTACACCCTTTTTTATTAGGCAAGGACTTAATGCTGCAACTTTTGAGTTTTCTAGTCCATCATCAAAATTGGTGCTTGGGGATTATAATGGTGGTGGAACTCAGGCGCAGGGGTATTTTAAAAATACTGCGATGTCAAAGCTAATCGGTTTTGATCAACAGTCCATTGTTAGAGGGAATTCGCAAGCAAACACATTTTCTAACGCATGGACTTTTTCGGTTGGTACTGGAATGGTGGCTGGCGGCGCAACGGTGTCAACCAAGAATATAACGCGTGATTTAGTTGTAACAAATTCTGAAATGTCGCGTGTTGTTCGTACCACGTCTAATTGGGTAAACGCTAAGTCAGCAGCGTTGCTAGCGACATCGAATACAGTGAATAATCTGTTCCCGATTGTGCGTGGCAGTTCACAGTGGATCGCCAACAATAACGTATCGATCCGTGGCACATCAAACTGGGTAGCAAAACAAGCGGCAGACTTTGGTGCAAGTACTCTTGGTAGGCAGCTACGTGGTACCTCGAACTGGGCAAATAGCCAAGTAACTGATTTTGGTGGTGCTTCAATTGGTAGACAGCTACGCGGTACCTCAAACTGGGCAAATAGCCAAGTAGTGGATCTAGGTAATGCCGGTGTAGGCCGTAATCTACGCACAACAACAAACTGGGTAGCAAAGCAAGCGGCAGACTTTGGTGCAAGTACTCTTGGTATGCAGCTACGTGGTACATCGAACTGGGTAAACGCTAAGTCAGCTGGGTTGCTAGCGACATCGAATGTAGTGAATAACCTGTTCCCAATTGTGCGTGGCAGTTCACAATGGATCGCCAACAATAACGTATCGATCCGTGGCACATCAAACTGGGTTGCGAATAATGGTCCTAGGGTGCTTCAAGGGACGGCCCTTAGTAGTCTTACAGTTTCTACAGCGACATACAATTTGACAGCCGCGATTAGATTGGGAACTAGAAGTTCACTAGTTTTCACAAGTAATTGTGTGTTTGATGGTGGTGGTAACGATATCATTATGCAACCAGGCAGTACTGGAGTTATCAATGTTGGTGCATACAACGTTACGTTTAAAAACGTCCGTTTTGTTAATTTTTCGCTTAGTAATTTACTTGTTACGTTAGCTACAGGGCTTGTGACTTTTGGAGATGGAACTCAGATAGAATTTGCGCAAAATGAGTCATTGCCAACGGCGTCGATAACAAACATGCAATTTACGGGTAATGTGCGATTGAATGGTAAAGGGCAATGGCTTGATCTTACAAATACGGCGAGTTTGACCATAGGTGGTCATCGGTCTTCATTAATGTTAGATAACATCACCATCAAGAATTTGCGTGGTACGATGTTGCGTTCGCTTGATGCGGATTCTACCGTGTCCTTGAAGAATACAGTATTGAAAATGTCCTCAACGTATACCTTTACTCAAGGTCATTTAGAGGTTGTTGGTGATACAACGATAACGGGAGATTCACAGATTTTCAGCTTTGAAACGCCACAAACGAGCTCTATTTGTTCGCGAGTTATGTTGACGGTTGACCGTAATACTACCTTTAGTTATTCCCCTTATAGTTCTACGCGTAAAGATCTGATTTGGATGCCTGATATCACCTCAGTTATGTTTCTAAATGGTGCTACGCTAAAAACAACCAGAACAGGTATTCAATTTAAGCGAGGTACGTTGTTGGCTGACGGCAAGGTTCATTTATATAATGATAGTGCAACACGCCTCAGTGAAGCCATTGTTTTTGGTAATGGTGTGGCGATTAATGATGCAAATATCAGCATCATGCCGGCAGCATCAATTAATTTAAAATCAGGTGTTATTGATTATCGTAACGCAAGCTAGAAAAATTAAAGAGAAGAGGCTTTGGCTTTAGCCAACTCATCCTACGCGGTTCAGTATTATTCGTGGCATAAGTTTTTTGTGCCGATTTGAAATTGTCATCAAATAGCTCATTATTTACCTTGAAATTAGGAATATTGAAAGCGGGCTATTTTTTAAGGTATAAAATGTTGATAGGGTGGGCAAGTTCTAAAGAAATGGGGTGTACTGTGGTTGTCAATAAAAAGAGATGTGGATTAATAGCTTTAAACTTTGTTTTATTGCTAATTATGCAGTTGAATGCGGGCATTAATTTCTCAAGCGATGATGCAAAAATAAAATTAGCTACTTCTGGAACAAAATTGAACATTGCCAGCGCAATGACCATTACAAATGGTACTTTCCAAAGAGTTACTGGTACGTCTATGACTGGAGCTAATATTGTATTTAATAATAGCATCTTTATGCAGGATAATACACAGGTTGCGTTGTATGCAAACATGACCTACTCCCCAACAAATATTTTTGCATTGACTGGAGGGACTACTTATGATGCTAAAGATACCACAACTTCGTTACAAGGATTAACTGCTACCGGTCAGGATAACTTGGTAGTTGGCGCACCAATGTTTCATGGTACCAATGCGCTTACTTTAACTGACAACACAACAACCGTATCGTTGGCTATTAAGTCTTCTATGGATAGAAAAATAGTGCTTAACGGTGGTAGGCTCTATTTGGTCGATAATTTAAATTTGGGGAATAACGCCGCTCTGCTTGGTGTTGGGTCGATTTTTTTTAATGATCACCAGATAGCTTTAGATAGTGCAACATCTGTATGGACTGGAACTACGCGTTTTGTTAATACATCAAATTTAGTCTTGAATGGCGATGTTCGCGTCTCAGGCCAAATGATTTTTGATGGTAATGGAACCGTTAATGGTAACGGATCTGCGCTTGATTTGTCGTTGGGCGGAACGATTCGTATCAAGGCAAATTCCACGGTTAATTTTAACAACGTCAAAATAAAAGGCTTAAATAAGCATGGTAATCGTGGTACCGGTTCGGGTGGCTGCATCGTGTTTGATGCCCCATCCTCTAGCATGCATATCGATCAAGCTGAATTAGAGCTTAACAGTAATTATACCTTTACCACGGGTAATATTTACGTGGAAAGTGCTTCAAACATAGGTGTAAAAAATTACACACTGACTTTTGATCAACGAGCAACATTGACTGTTGATGGCACTTCATTAACCTATGAGCCACTTTCATTCCAAGATCAAAATAATATTGTGGGTGTACGTTCATTTTCATTGAATAATATTAATGGTGGTACGCTGCGTACGTTACGCACAAACCCTTCGCAGTACAGTTTTAATGTCGATACTACGTTGGGTATCCACATTGTATTGAGTGCTAGCAAGAC
This sequence comes from candidate division TM6 bacterium GW2011_GWF2_37_49, assembly GCA_945861145.1. GTDB lineage: Bacteria > Babelota > Babeliae > Babelales > RVW-14 > CAMATL01. Next base: position 3,497 of record CAMATL010000002.1, read on the forward strand.
CATAAATATTGGTGGCAACATAACGTTGAATGGTAACAAGACCTTCCTTTACATGGGTTCATCAACGAGCCCATTACTTATTGTTCAGCCAGGGTATACGCTTACCTTGACGAATATTATTTTGATGAACTTTTCCTTTAGTCAGGTTCAGCTTGGTGTGGGATCAAATATTGTATTTGGTGATGGTGTGCAAATGGAGTTTGGGATAAATCAAACATTGCCAACCGCTTATATGAGTAATTTCCGTTGCCAGGGTAATGTAAAGGTGCTTGGTAGAGGCCAAACACTTGATTTGTCCAACACTGCTAGCATAACAATTGCAGGCCGTAGTTCAGCATTGATGCTAGATAATGTAACGCTTAAAAATTTGCGTGGTACTTCGTTGCGTGTAATGCATTCAAATTCTACCCTATCGCTGCAGGATTCAACGCTAAAACTTTCTTCAACGTATACCTTTACGCAAGGGCATTTAGAGGTTGTAGGAGATTCTAAAATTATGGGTGATGGGCAGATTTTCAGTTATACATCGCCACAGACTAGTTCCATCTGCTCTCGAGCTATGTTGACCATAGATCGCAATACGACCTTTAGTTATTCACCGCACGGATCGACCAATAAAGGTTTAATTTGGATGCCTGATATAACTTCAGTATTGTATCTTAATGGTGCTACGCTAAAAACAACCACAACAGGTATTCAGTTTAAGCGTGGTACGCTATTGATTGATGGTAAGGTGAATTTATATAATGATAGCGCAACGCGTCTTAGCCAAGCTATTATCTTTGGTGATGGTGTTGCGGGCAATGATGCTAACATCAGCATTATGCCAGCGGCTTCGATTAACTTGCAGACAGGTCTAATCGATTACCGCAACGTAAGCTAAACGTCTCTTGATGCGAGGGCCCGAGATTTCCTCGGGCCCATTTTTTTTGGAACAGCAAATGAATAAGATAGATTTTTTTCGAAAATTGCTTAAAAAGCTCTGGATGGTCAAACAAGTTCAGCATGACACGTTTAGTGGGTTCTTCTCATTTTGTTATCCTGAACCCTTCGGCACCGCTCGCCCTGAGGAACAACATAGTCATATCTCGAAGGTTCTTGAGCGTGCTCAGGACAGGTTTATTTCAAGATCCATCCTTTTCGAAAGAAGTCTAACTATTAAAATTTTAACAATTGTTTGGTGCTTTTTATTTTTTGCTCTTGCGCACGCAGATACCGCACATAAAAAAATTAAATTACAGCGCAGAACTCAGCCTCAAGCTAAAGTAAATAAATCTACTTTAATGCTTAAGAAAACTGAAAAAATTGCTGTGCATGCTACGAAAGAAGTGGCACAGTATCAAAAAAAAATAGATGTAGGTCAAAAAAAAGAATTTTCTTTTTATACAGCCTTTCCAGAGTTTGGTGATATGGATGTGCTGGGTAAGCAGTTAATTGACGGAGCAGCTTTTTCTATTGGTGTGTTACGTGCACAAAGTAGCAAAGAGACAATTCCTTTGCGTCATCTTGGCAATAATAACCTTATTGGTGATGATGGTTTTGCTAAGGGATCAGAATTTTTGGCGCAAACAAAATGTATGTTGGGAGGGATTGGCGCTGAGTTTCTTTTACAGCGCTTTGCAGCTGAAAAAAAACAAGATACGCTTTATTTTTTTCCTATTGACCAGAGTAGTGTAGTGAGAGAAAAAAATAATACAGCAACTATTTTTTATCGCCAGCCGTATGTACGAGAATTAAATATATTAGTTAAGCATGTCATTAAAATTTGTTTAAAAGACAAGATAGCGATTCTTTATGAGTCTGGCATCGCAGGACGCTCTCAGTATGATGAATTACTTAAAATATTGGATGCTTACAATGTTAAACCGGTTGCGGCTGCCCGATATGCGCAAGGATCTGTTGAAATAGATCGAGCGCTTAAAAGTATTGCAGACGCTTCGCCAAATGTAATTTTTTGTTTGTCTAAGCCTCGTCCTACGTATAAATTTATTAAGCAAGGTGTCGATGCTGGTATGCACACCATGTTGTTTGTTGGCCCATCACCTCTTATTTCGATTCAACAATTACTTAAAACAGTACGAGGTGTTGATCTAATGACTGTAAGTGTGGTGCCACCAGAAAAAAGCGAAATTGAATTGATTAAAAAATATAAGGAAGCATTTGCCAAGCGTTTTGCTTTTAAGCGCAGCAATCCTTTTTATCTAGAATCATTTCTATATCTTAATCTTCTGGCCAAAGCCCTTAAAGATGTACCTCAGGCTCTAGAGCATCCAGAATTATTGATTCAGTATTTTGAACGTTTTAAGAAGGTTGATTTTTGGGGTGTGCCTTTAACTTTTGATCCGGTTTCAAGAAGTTTAGCCTCAAAAGTGTGGATTGCTCCAGGCGTTGATAAGCCTTGGATTGAGGTTAATGCGTAATATCTATTTTCATCTTACTTACTACAAATCCTCGTCAATGAGCGATTTTTCGCCTAAAGCAGCTGAATGATTGTGCAACCACTCTTCCAAGAGGTAACTTTTGGCGGAGAGAAAAACTTTAGTTAAAACATTGGATGCGTATGTTGGAGCACAATTCAAAACTAATAAGCCTGCTATTTTTTTATTTTAAGTTATTCGTTGTTTTTGCTTATCTTGTGTATGTCGTTGTGCTCTTTGGGATACGACTGCGTAAATTTGATCATAATGACCCTGTTCCTAATATAAAAAATATTTCAATAGAGCAAAGCAAGACATTTCGTGACTTTGCAGCAACCATGAAGACAGGGTTGTTTATAAAAAATTTTCCTACTTTTCATATTAATAAAAATAATTTTACTGTTGATGCGACTATGTGGTTTGAGTTTTATGGTTCGCAGCTTAGTCTTGATGTAATAGAGAAATTCACTTTTTTGAATGCGCGAATTATTTCCAAGTCGGCGCCTGATATAAAAATCAACAAAGATAAACTGCTTGTAACGTATCAAATTGTTTTTGATGTAAAGGGCAACTTAAACTATAAAAATTTTCCGCTGGCGAATCACATGCTCTCTATCGTAATGGTCAATTATTCGATTATGACCAACGAAATGATTTTTGATGATCTTGATCAAGCGAATTCGTTTATTTTATCGCCAGAAATCAGTGGTGTTGAGTGGGGAGTGCATGCTACAAATAATTTCCCAGGGATGATTGTAGCTAGTCTTGATGATCACGTAAAAGATAAAAGCGTTGAATACCCTGCCATTGGCTTTACTATTACTTTCATTAGAAAATCGTTCAAAGATTTACTAGTTCTCTTTATGCCAATTTTTTCAGCAACGCTTTTTACTTGGTTGAGTTTACTTATGAATGTGAGTAATGAAGTCGGGCGATTTAGTTTGTCAATTACCGCTTTTACGGCAATTTTAGGGTATCGCTTTGTTATTGAGCAAGTCAGCCCTCAGGTGGGATATTTTACGTTGCTTGATAGCTTTTATTTAGTATTTTTAGCCCTCTGTTTTTTTGTTTTTGTTTTTCATCTTGTGATAACAGCCATGTGGTATGTGATAGATAAAAAACGTTCTACCGATGAGGCTCAAGGGCTGCTTGTAGAAGCAGCCGTTACACCTTCAAGTATGACAAGCGACTCTTTGAAGCTAGTAATGGATATAGCTTTTGGTATTTTTGGTGTGACTCTCTATGGCGCGACACTGTATTTTCTTTTTTACTAATACTTGCTGAGGATAGTTGTGAAAAAAGAATCAAAAAAACTTACCTTACCGCATCTATCATTGCGGCTTGTTTTGATAATTTTAGGCTGTCTATTGTTACCAGTACTTTGGTATTTTTGTTTTGGGCCGCTGCCTGTTTATGATCGTGGCCTTACTACGATGCAAGACCTTGTAGCTTACAACAAAAATATTGATGAGTTTGTTAAGATGGATAACACCGATTTGCTTCACCCATCCTATGACTCATATTACAAAAAGCATTTCAAAAGTGGCTTTTTTAACAGGCTAAAAAAGCGTTGTGTTGGGCTTATGGTTAAATGTCGCCTTGCTTCACCACCACTATTTTCTTATGGGTTTTTAAAAAAATTGTTAGAGGAAAATACCAAGCTACGTGAGGCGCAAAATTTTAAAGGCTTGCATGTTGTTAAATTTAATATAGATCCAGACAGTAAAATTATTGTCGTTGGTGTTTTACAAGGAGCTATTCATTCCTTTACTCGAAGTCTTTTAAAGATGCAAGAATTAGGGCTTATGACGAAAGATTTTAAGCTTACTAATCCAAAGCATGTTTTATTCTTTCTTGGAAATGTGATTAACCGTACCCCATATACGTCTGAAATATTCATGATTGGTCTTAAAATTATGCTTGAAAATCCAAAACAGGTTTTTTATATGCGGGGTGGACAAGAATTTAACGCAAGTTGGATGAAATATTCTTTGAGGCAAGAGCTTGAAATGGGTGCACAGCGTTTTGCTCAAGGTAAAGCTGGCGTTCCGCTGATGGGGGAAGTTGATGCTTTTTTTAATACATTACCGCTTGAAGCATATGGTTTGATTACTGCTAAAAAAACTGCAGAAGAAATTCCTTACATCGTATTGTCTGCTCACATTGAAGATAAAGACCTTATAACGCGTACGAACGAAAAGCAGTACTCCTACTTTATTCGTGGTAGCGATATGGTTCTTGATCTTGATAAAGTTGTTAAAAAGCCGGGTGATGCTGAAGAAAAACCACAACCTGTAGCAAAAGCGACTATACGAGATATTCGCAAGCGCAGTTCGTATGAACAAATGGATGGCATGCGTGCATTACCGCCAGAAGAAGATGCAACAGCATGGACGGTATTTTCATCGCCAAATGCTTCATATAGGACTGGACTTAAATTTGTTTATGATGCGTTTGCTGTGGTGACTCCAGGTGAAGCATACAGTGATTGGAAAATTACTCTTTACAACCGCAATATTGATAGTAAAGATGCTGCTTTTACAACGCGGCAAGAGTCGTTTTTGGTTGGTGCGTTAAATGCTAAGGCCGCTGATGCCAAGCCAGCTGAAAAAGCTGGAGAAAAGAAGACTGAGAAAGTTGCTGAGAAGCCAGACGAAAAGAAAGCAGAAAAAGCTGTTAAAAAAGAAGTTGAGAAAGTAGCAGAAAAATCTGTTAAAAAAGAAGTTGAGAAAGTAGCTGAAAAATCTGTTGAAAAAAATACAGAAAAAGTCACAGCAACATCTGCTGAAAGCGTAGTTGAAAAAAAGGTAGAAAAAGTTGCTGAAAAAGTAATTGAAAAACAAGCTGTAGCAGAGACAAAAATTAAACCAGAAACTAAAGAAGCTCTTGCAGTAGCTGAAGTTTCTATTGAGGTCGTAGATCTTCAGGCAAAGAAAAAGAAGAAAGTTTCGACTAAAACAGTGAAAACCAAAAAAATTGTTCCAGTCGTGGATGAAGATGAAGAATCGGAAGCTGAAGAAGATGATTCGGAGCCAACGAAAACAAAAAAAATTAAAGGGGCGGCTCCTGTTGTAATAGAGACTAGAGTTATAGAAAAAACAAAAATGGTACAGCACCCTGGAGTTTCAAAAGCTCAGTTAGCTTTTTATAAAGAATTGGTTGAACAGATTAAAGCATTGAAAGTCGAAGTTGCTGGAGTTCGGGGCACAATTTTAAAAGAATTACAAAAGTTTGAAATTCCTGAAGCAAGTCAAAAGACTATTGAGCAAGATGCAAAAAAGAATGATAGGACCGTAGCTAAGCAGATAAGTTCAGTTGATCATGAAAAAAAACAGGTTCTTGATGCTTCTGCAACGCAAAGTAGCAAATTGGAAGAAAGTATAAACCAAGCGTTGCAAGAGCTTAAAAAGCATCGACCGGAAATAACTATTTATAATCAAGTGGGACAACAAGGAGAACCTAAAGCCGCTGAATCTAAGGCTGCGACTGACAAGGCCTTATCCGATAGAGGGCTGGAAGCGGTAGCAGCTATGGTTAATACCTTAAAAGAAGAGTTAAAACAGCAACGGATGCTTACACAAAAAGTGCTTGGTGAGAAGTAATAATGAGAGGTAAGGAGAGTTTATGGTCAAGAAGTATACATCAAAAGCGCTTTTATTATTGGCGGCATTAGCTGTTGCGCCAGCAATTTTTGCAGAGCGGCCAACGGCTGTTCATGATGACGATGAAGTTGAAGTTTCTGTAAAGAAAGAAGCGAAGAAAGATTTTGATCTCAAGTTTGTTGGAAGAGTAGCTCAAGACGCATGGATATGGCAAAAGCCACTTTTTTTTGGCAAAGATACAAATGATGCTTTTTGGTACATGAAAAGCAAGGTAGAAGCTGGTGTTCAGGTAAAACATGGTGAAAAAATCCATGACAAGCCCATGGGTGAAGCAGCAGTTGTTTTTGCTTCGGATACCTACTGGCAGTACCAAAATCCATATACGCCTATGACTCATGAAGTTGTGACTTCGAGTGCTTTAGGTGGTGTAGCAATGGCAGATAAGCATCGTCATACAACCATTGTCCCAATGGTCTTCATGAAAGAAGGCTGGTATAAAATTAATTTAGATACCGTTACTGACTTATTTAAATCATTCCCCGTGTCGGTTCAGGCTGGTTTTTTCCGTTATGAGATTGGTAGAGGCATTGCTCTTGGGTATCATGGAGATTTATCTAATACCTATGCAGGCTGGGAAGGTAGAAGTGGTAATTCTCGTTTTCCATACATGCCACCAGGGGTTTTAATTCGCGGTGAGATGTCTAAAAATTTCTCTTTTGATTTGTATTATAACAAATGGCGTTCTAATAACGCGGATCTTGGCTCTTCTGGTATGTTGTCGCCAGTTTTTCAAAACCGTTTAGATTGGGGCACTATTTATCGAGGCAAAGACAAAGACCGTGATACTTTTGCTGTACGTGGTGATATTACTTTGAATCCTGCCGGTAAAGGCAAGCTTGCTGTTCAACCATATTTTATTTACACACGAGCCCCTGAATTGCCTATTGAATCTGAAGCAGATTCAAAGGCTCGCTTGGGTACTGTTGGTTGTATGACTGAGTGGGATAGTAGTGGGTGGAATGTTAACGTTGAATTTGCTGGTCAATTTGGCAAGCAACAAATGTTTGCTTGGGATCGTAACACTATAGGACTAGAGCGTGATGGAGCGACAGGCAATGTTAAGGAAACATATAGCCACCTACGTCTTGCGGCAGCAGGAGCAACTCGCGATGCAATATCTGCTGGTAAAAAAGCAGCTATGGATGATAGGGTTTTGAAGGCTGCGAGCTTGCCAGCTAATCGAACATTGGCTAGCAATGGTAAACAGCTTATTGATGCAGCGGGAGCTGTAGTTCAAAATGGTATGGCAGTCTACAACTCTAATTATTGGGGTAATCCACGTATCCGTCCAGCATACAATATTAATTATAGCGGCCTGATGGGTGTCGCTGACGTGGCGTATAGCTTTAAAGAGATTCCACTTAAAGCTGCTGTAGCGGTTGCTTATATTGGAGGCGATAGCTATCCATATAATACAGAAAATGGCTCAAATCAAGAACAAAGCAAGAGCTATAAAGCATTTATAACTCAACGTAGCGCTTACGGAGGCAAAAACGTTGAATCAATTATGCTTTTTCAACAACCGGCTATTTTGCGTCCTACCAACATAGTTAATCGTAAATTAGGCGCAGAAAATAATTTTCTTGATATTGCAAATTTGCAATTTATAGGGGCTGACGTTGTATGGTCACCACTGGATAGTAAAAAACTTTCTATTAAACCATGTGTTTTAGGTTTTTGGGAAGTTGCTCAGGTTAAAAAATGGGATGCAAATGCTCAGCATCCAGAGACTGCGATTCGCAATTCCTTAAAAGCTATGGGTGTAACGGGCTGGTATGGCGAGCAAAATGCAAGTAAGTTTTTAGGCGTTGAAATGAATGCCATCATCAACTATCAACTATTTAAAGGGTGCAAATACTACTTTAAAGGGTTTATGTTCAAACCCGGGCAGCTCTATGCAGACCTTAATGGGCAGCCAAATATACAGGGTGTGCGTGCTAATACTGATGGTACTCGCAAGGTTATTATGCAAGGGACTGAGCTTGCGTATGGTTGCAATAGCGGATTTGAATACAAATTCTAACTTTTGTTAGTCAAAGTAATAGGGGTTGGTTTACAAAGCCAGCCCCTATTGCTTTGCGCAGAAGGAACCTTTTGAGCGGAATATAATTTTACTGAAAATTGTAGCGTTGGTTTCTCTGAGCACCACTGCGGTACTATTAGGCTTCTCTGAGTTTTTGAAATATAAGAAAAAAAATAACTCTTTCTTAGAAGTGCTGGGAGCTAAGATCTTGTCATCCCGGGTAGGGCCCCGGGATCCAGCGAGAGTTTTTAAATTCTTGAGAGTTTGTACACGAATTGGAATTTGATATTAAGAATGGATCCCGGGGTCCCCAAACCCAGGGATGACAGGATTGATTGATCAGTTGTTGTTTATAGCTAGGTAGTCACTATTTTTTAATACGCGTTTAATTCCAAGGAATGGTTATGTTTGAATTATTGCTGCCAGAAGAAAGAAAATTATATAAAAAAGCTCTTGCGTCACTTAAGCATCTTGCTTTGATATGTGACGGTGATCGTCGATGGGCAAAAAAACATGGTTTGCATCCATCAGAAGGGCATAAAGAAAATTTTTTGGTCACTACGCCACGACTTGTTGAGTTTTTGTTTAATGAGGGCCTTGCTGCGGTCTCCTACATCTGCATAACTACTGAAAATTTTAAACGATCTGAAGCTGAAGTTATCTGGATGCTTGAGTATATCGAAGGTTTTTTGGAAATTTTTTTACCGTTTGCCAAAAACAAAGAAATAAAAATTGTTCACATGGGGAAATTAGAGCGTATTCCTGAATCATTAAAACAAGCTATTATCAATGCAGAGGCAGAAACAAAACATTTTTCTAGTCGTGCTTTTTATATTGGTATTGATTACGGCGGGCGTGATGAAATTTGCCGAGCTGTAAGAAAAATTGTGAGCTCTGGACATAAGGGCGATGTAACCGAAGAGTTAGTGCAGCAATACTTAGATACGAGTGGGAATATACATCCCCATCCAGATTTTTGGATTCGTTGTGGTGGCGAGCAGCGGCTATCTGGTTGTTTGTTGTGGAGTGTATCGTACAGCGAATTTTATTTTATTAAAGAATTCTATCCTGAAGTTACTGTAGATCATCTAGTCATGGCATTAGTTGAGTATGGCAGAAGAGGAAGAACTTTGGGCTTTATGGAGCAATCTGATCTCAATAAGCCAAAGCCTGTAGAGAACGTGTATGAGATTCATTCTCTATGAGTTTTAGTTTTGTTAAAAAATAAGAGTTGAGGCCGGCTTAACTAAGCCGGCCTCAACTCTTATTACGAATGTTTTACGAGAGCAAGTTTTTGATCCTTAAGACCTGATGTGAGCATGATTATACCAATCCTATGAATTAGACTTGATCCTGGACCCTTCGACCTCTCGTTCTCTTGTCAAGCTCGAGACTCGAGCTTGAGGATAAACTACCCCTCCTCCGTTCATCCCGAGTGATTGCAGGGCAATCTGGGATCCATTCTAATTCATAGGATTGGTATAATTTGTCTAGGGGAAAGAGCATATTTCTATTTTGGCTCCTTTTTGGTACACTTTGCATCATTTGTCTCTTTGAGGGTAAACATCTTTTTGTGGGGTTTTCCATGGAAAAAAAAATTAGTGTTGTACGGGCGCGCGAGCACAATCTAAAGTCTGTCTGTGTTGATATTCCTAAAGAAAAACTGGTTGTTATTACCGGTCCATCCGGCTCAGGCAAAAGCTCACTGGCGCTTGATACCCTTTATGCAGAGGGGCAGCGTAGGTATGTGGAATCATTATCATCGTACGCGCGGCAATTTTTGGGGATTTCGAAGCGACCTGATGTTGAAAAGATTGATGGGCTTTGTCCTGCGATAGCAATTGACCAAAAAACTGTTGGTTACAACCCTCGTTCAACTGTTGGGACCATTACTGAAATTTATGACTACCTCCGGGTTCTTTTTGCTCGTGTTGGTACGCCCTATTGCCCCGAATGCAATAAAGTAATTAAGGCGGAGTCGCCGGAACGGATTACTCACACCTTGCTTGGCAAATACAAAGGGGCTACGGTCACAATTGGCTCACCAATTGCCATCGAAAAAAAGGGTGAGTTTAAAAATGAGCTGCTACGTTTTTTTGAGCGCGGTTTTAATCGCTTTAATATTGATAAAAAAGTCTATCGTTTCCGCGATGCAGCTGACCTTGAAGCTACAATAAAATTAAGTAAAAATAACAAACATACCATCCACGTGCTGGTTGATAGTATCGAAGTTTCTGAAACGGAGCTGGTACGCCTGCAAGAAGCAATTGAAAAGGCGTTTAGTCTTAATGATGGGCTGTGCTCGGTAGTTGATGAAACAGGCAAAGAATCGATCTACTCATCTAAGCGCATTTGCCTTGAATGTGTTCGATCATTCCCTGAGCTTGAACCGCGGTTCTTTTCATTCAACTCACCGCTTGGTGCCTGCGTTGGGTGTCATGGCCTCGGGTTTACATACGAAGGTGCGTTTACTGCGGGCAGCGATAGTGAAAGTGATGGTGCTGGTTCCGCCTATTTTAACTTTGGGTCACGAGAACGCGCCTGTGACTACTGTATGGGTAAACGTTTGCGCGATGAGCCACTTTCAGTGAAAATTGATGCTAAAAATATTTTTGATTTCTGTAACATGCCGATCAGTAAGTTGTTGCCGTATGTGAAAGCATTAAAACTAGAAGATGAATTAGCGGAAATTGCGCAACCGCTGCTACGTGAAATTGCAAGCCGCATTGGCTTTTTGAATAACGTTGGCCTTGGTTATCTTATGTTGGGCCGTTCAGCTCGTACACTTTCTGGTGGTGAAGGGCAACGTATTCGATTGGCTACGCAGATAGGTTCATCGCTTAGCGGTGTGTTGTATATTCTTGATGAGCCAAGCATCGGGTTGCATCAACGCGACAATGATCGCTTGATTGCCACACTCAAATTATTGCGCGATCAAGGCAATACGGTAATTGTGGTCGAACATGACATGGACACAATCATGGCGGCTGATTATTTGATAGACATGGGCCCCGCGGCCGGGATCTTGGGCGGTGAGATAACGGCAGTAGGCACGCCGGCAGAAGTCGCTAAAAATCCAAACTCGCTGACCGGTAGTTTCATTTCTGGTAAGCGTTGTATTCCATTGCCCAAAGAACGACGCAAAGTACAAAATTTTCTAACACTCAAGGGCGTGAGCTGCAACAACCTTAAAAACGTTACCGTTAAATTTCCCCTCAGTGTGTTTGCTGCGGTGTCTGGTGTATCTGGATCAGGCAAAAGCTCGCTTGTCATGCAAACCTTGGCGCCAGCATTGCGCCAATACTTTACATCAGGGTATGCAATTGGTCGCGGTTTTGAAGAGCTTGATGGTCTTGATCTAATCAAAAACGTGGTTATGGTTGATCAAAGCCCTATCGGGCGCACGCCTCGTTCGAATCCTGCTACGTATCTCGGCATCTTTGATGAGATACGTAATCTTTTTGCGGCGTTGCCAGAAAGTAATGCGCGCGGGTACAAGCCTGGCCGCTTTAGCTTTAACGTTGCTGAAGGCCGCTGCTTTGAATGCGGCGGTGAGGGGCAAATTAAAGTCTCCATGCATTTTCTTGAAGATGTGATTGTGCAGTGCAAAGCATGTAAAGGGCTGCGCTACAATCATCAAACGCTTGATATCACCTACAAAACAAAAAATATTGCTGAAATTTTAGACATGTCGGTGCTTGAGGCGGCGGATTTTTTTCAAACATTTAGCCGCATCAAAAAACGCTTAGATCTTTTATGTGAGGTTGGTCTTGATTATTTAAAGCTTGGACAGCCATCTACAACCCTATCGGGCGGTGAAGCGCAGCGTATCAAGCTGGTTAACGAACTGGCTAAACGCGATCGTAGCACCCTGTACATTCTTGATGAGCCAACAACCGGTCTGCACAGCAGCGACGTAGAAAAGCTTTTACACGTGCTCAATAAGCTGGTCAATAGAGGCAACAGCGTCTTGGTAATCGAGCACAATCTTGACGTGCTGAAATGTGTGGATTATCTCATCGACGTGGGACCAGAGGGTGGCGATGAAGGTGGGCAAATTGTTGCTGTAGGCACGCCAGAAGAGGTTTGCAAGGTTAAGAGAAGTATTACCGGCTCTTATTTGAAAAAATATTTATAAAAAACATACAAAAAATTTCAATCAGAAAATATGCAATTTCGGATAAAACCCCTTGATTGCATTGATTTTCTCGATTGTTATACTGGCCCTCTACTCAATCTCTGTATGTTGGGTGGGGATTTTAGGTATTGATTTTTATCAACTATTCTTATGCGGATATCAAAACTATGATGACGAATTTTTATCTACGCTCTTTTATGCTCACCTCGCTTGTGACGGTTTTTTATATGGATGCCAAAGCTTTAGGCAGGGACTTTTCCCGCGATGGTGGATTTAATATCTTTCAGATTGAGAGGGCCGAAAAAAAGCTCGAGGCTAGTCGTAGCGAATTGGTTGCCTTAAAAAGAGATCTTATTAGTCTTCGGGCTAATGAAGACCAAGCCCAATGTCAGCCGATTTTAGATAGAAATAATGTTGTTGATGAGAATGGCCTTAGAGCTAAAATTCATCAAAATGAAGTGTTTATCGTTGGGTTTTCAGATCGTCTTAATAAAATGGTCTCGGGCAAGCAATCAGTAACATCGATACAAATGTTTTCGCGCGGCTTGATGGGTAATGATTTTGGTTATTTCGATGACGAAGGAATTACTACTTTCCAGGACGCATTAAAGAATGGTTTTCTTTATGCAGTGTCTAAAGAAGTTGGTGATTTTTTAAGAACTAAGATGAAGGGCGTGCTGCAAGACAAGCTAGGCGTTCTTTTTGATGGCTTAGTAAATGGTATTTCTGATTCCTGTAGTCGTGTTCAAGAAGTAATGTTTCATGATGGTCATAAACCTTTTGAAGAAGATAAATTAGAAGCATGGAAGATTTTTGTGAGTGCTATTTTTAGCGATATTGAAAATGGCGTGAAAGAAAACTTACGCAGTGCCGGTAGTGGGCAAGATATGACCATGCGTCAGACATCGGCATTAGAAGGTGATGATGATGCTATGGTTGCTGTAGAACAGGGTGCACAAGAAGTTAAGCCTTATGAGCAAGTCTGGGCTAATTTGTTTTCTGGCCATGTTGTACAATTTGCTTTCTTCTCATCAATTCTTGAAGACAGCAAGGGTTATTACGAAAAAGAATCTACTGAAGTTTTCTTAGCATCACAGTTGCAACAGCGCATAAAAGAATTTAGTCTGCTTTTATTGTGTGTTAATAATTCTTCCGACATGGATAATTACTTGGCACCGAATAAGCCTGCGATCTCGCGCATCAAATCCAACGTTGATCAGCTTTTCAAAATGTTGCAGATTTATACCAAGCGTCGTACTTTTACGACCGGTTCTGCTCCGTTAGCAACATCAATGTACGAGCGCAATCAAAACGCACCTCGTATCAAAGACAATAATGATTACGACCCGCAATCTGTTTACGCACGTTAAAAATTAAGGGTAAGGGGTTACCATGATGGTAAAGGGATATTTTAGAAAGGCTTTGAGCATAGTCAGTTTTTTGCGACTGATGAGTGGTGCTTTGGTTGGTCAAGATATTGCCGGCAAAACCCTTGGACCTGATTACAGCGATTATGTGATGTTTGATTCGGTCTCGTTTGATCGCATTCGAGACCGACAACATTATATCAGTAAGGTGCTAGATGAGCAGGCAAGTACACGCACGGCTACCGTTGCCGGCCTTTCTGCTACGGTCCTGGCAGTCCTTGTTGGTGGCGGTGTGTATGCTTATCATGAATACAAAAAACCAGTTACTTCTCAACAACCGATTCCTGAAAATCCTAACCGCCATAGATTAGAAGAGCGTTACTGGGAGCGATTTGAAGAAGCTCATACTTTTCAGGGGGCTTTAAAAAATGGGCTTCGCAATGGATTTGGCTATGCAGCAGCTTCAATATCTACCGTTGCCGCAATGGCTTTGTTTGATAAAGCTGGACTTATTTCTTGGAAAGCCATCAAATATTCATTATATCCAACCACTCCTGTGCTTTGCGAAGAGCAGGAAGATTTTTTTAAAAGTTATTTTGATTACTTAAATTCAGCCTTACATCAATTTGAAGAAGAGCTTGCGCCGATTCAATCACGAGAGCAACTCGCAGAATTTATTAAATGGCGAGGCCTTATTAGCCTTGACGTGAAGAGCAGTGTTATCACGATGGTGCGATCGGTAGAAGATTTTGCCGCATTGTCTTTTGAGTTTATGTTACGCAAAGCTGCGGATATGCCCCAAGAGCAATTGCCTATCCATAAGTTCAGGGAGCTTGTAGGGCGCATCGATGTCCTTGCGCAAGCAGTTAATGGTTTTACGCTCGTGCTTGAGCAAGTAGCAAATGCAACCGATGTTGCTCAGCTCAAACATGATAAAGTTCCTCTTAATATGACATTCAAAAATTCAGTACAAGCGGCGCGCAACGCTATGCAACTCTTGCTGGCGCTTGTAGCAGCAGTTTAAAATTTTAAAGGATTTGGTATGAAAGTTTGGTACAGCCTTATGTTATTTTGTGGGTTGGCCTGGTTTATACCAACCGCTCATTCGCAGGAGCCAGTGATTTCTGAAAAAAGTATAGAGCTTGCTCAGGTCGTTGCTCCAGAATCCAGTGCTCCTTTTGCCGTGTTATTTAATCCTCAAGATTGTCCCGCTCAATTAGTTGAGCAAATTCGTATTGCAACGCCAGCAGAAAAAGCCACCTTTCATGAGCAATATTTAGCAAAATATTTTCCACGAGCTCTTGTTGTTCGTGGCCGTTTTTTTGCGAACATGACGCCGGATGAAATCGATTTAGCGCTTGATGATATTGTGAAAATTTTTAAAGTAGAGCCTGGTTTTTATTTTTCTAACGATGCTGAGCGTGTAAAAATTTGGTTGTATTTAGAAGTTGTAATTGGTCAATTGAGCCTGATGAGTGAATTTTTAAAAAAGGCTTATATTGATCAACAAACACAAGAAATTTTCTTGTATGAGCCATTGCGTTTTGGGGTAGGAAGCTCGCGTATAAATTGTACTTTTTTGCGAAGCCCACAAAAACCAGGTAGAAAAGCACTGCCGCAAAAACTACTCATGACATATCTGCGCGAAAAACGATTAACAGCAATTGATCGTTTTTATGCTACTTATTTTGATTATCTAAAAAAACTTTTTAACCAAGCGATTCTCTTGCAGGACGTAGCGCAAGCCCAAAAATATCAGCACGAGCTTAAATTTGTTATGGGTAAGCTGCAAGGTACTGGCTTGGAGCGTATGTATCAAGATCCGCTTAACGTTGGCAATGAATTACTAATGATCTTACAGGCTCAAATAGCTATGGATCATGAAGATCTTGACGATGATGATTATGGTGATGATGCTCCGAGAAGTGCTCACCATGATTAATAAAAAAATATTGCAGTGCTTGGCCTTGATGGCATTGTTTGTCCCCACTACCTATGCCGCTCAACTACCCGAACAAAATTCAACACATGAATTTTTATCATCATTTTTAAAGCATTATGAATTTGGTCTTGAAGGGCGTTACGTACATGAGTATCATCCTTTTGTACTCAAAAAAACGCGCGAAAGCTTTTTAGCACTTGAAGATGCGCTTAGCAAAAAAAAGCTAAAGCTTGATGGCCGCATGATGATTCTTGGGTATGAAGAGCAAGGAGCACCAACTTATTACACCGACTTTATGCAGCCTAAAATTGATGATGAAGCCATGGTAAAGAGTAAGGCTGGCTGGTCACAAAAATTGCACAATCGTTTTGGATTTATGACAGGGTTTTTGCTCAAAGACGTGAATCGTATTGCGCAGATGTATAATTTGGGCGAACGTCAGATTTTTGAACATATTAATCCTGAGCAACAGCTGCTTTTTAATGACCGAGCAAAAGTATTTCAGGAACATGCATTTGGTCAGGCTCGACCTCTTATTATGAAAACCAAAGAGCAGATGAATAAATTAATTGCTGGAGGTGGTGCTAAGGCTGCACTAAAGGGATTGATTCCTTTTTGGAATACGCTGTATTCAGGGGCGCTCAAGGTTGGCAATAGTCAGATTGCTGGCACACAAGACATTCTTTTTTCCATTGAATATGGCCGCTATGTGTTAGATTCAAAAGCTAACTTGCGTCGTTGCTTTGTTGGCCCTGATATTACCTATCCAATCGAAATATTTGCCAAGCAACAAAAAGGGGTTACGCGTAATTCACAAGCATTTGTGAAAACGTTTGTGCCAAATCTTAAGCCGATTGAAAATGAACCAACCGTTTATATTTTTTGTAGTTTTGTAGATGGTGTAGGCAAAAGCACTATGCTTGGCAACATTAAAAATTGGATGAAACATGGCGCTGATATTAATCAGTATGATCATGTGGACAATAGTTCTTCGCAGTTGGCAGAACTTTTTCAGTTTAAAGATAAAGTTTTTATTGCCGATTTGCCGGCCCAGATAAGTCACAGCACATACAAGCCTGATGGTGTCGTCTACGTGGATGTACGCACAGAGCTTTCAGCTTTGCAGTATGCAGCGCTTGATACTTATGTGGTAGCGCATAAAGAAGAACTGACTGACCGTTACTATGCGGAATTGCAAAAGGTTCGTGCCTTGATGCATGATAAAGGTGCTCATGCTCCGACCCAGCTGCAAAATCCGCAATACCATTTTTTACGCAATCTTATTTTGCTTAAAAAAGATCAAGATAATATCTGGGCCCCCTGTTTGGTTGAGGGCCAAGAATATCTATTCAACATGAAAGATGATGGTGAATATCGCATGCTCTTGCCACTGGGTAAAGCAAAATCTGAGGGGCTTAAAAATGTTGAAGCAGACCAAATGTTGTTTGTTGATGGTGTTCGTTTGCCTTTGCCATATGACTATTTTGTAAATAATTTGGTTACTCGCTTGCAAGAAGCAGGCGTTAAGCGTGTTGTATTTGTGGATTTTTTGAGTATGTATCCACGCTCATCGCGTGAAAATATTCGTGTTAATTATTTATTACAGCAGCTGGCGTTACTCGAGGCTGATTTTGATGTTAAGCAAAGTACGTACCGCAATTTCACCAGTGGTGGTGAACTATTGTACTGCCTTCTTCAGCCGAATATTTATGAACGTATGGCGCGAGGCCTTGAGCTAGAAGCACTTGTACGCTGGCAGCTTTTTTCTATGATCAAGCATCGTAAAGAGGGCGATTTAAGTGGTTATTCAGAAGAGATGCTTACGCAAAAACTACGCCAAGATATGGCGGCTGTGCGTTCTAGTAGCGCAAACGCGATGTTTAAAAAAGATTTAAACACCAAATTAGTATTCGAAAAAAAGCAGCTTAATGAAGAATATGGCAACGCCAAGTCTTTTATAAACGTACAATTGTTTTCCGTGCGGGATGCATATAATTTTTATCGCGCGTTACAATTTTTTATGAGCGAAAATGTTGAAAGTCATTTGCTTGAGCGTGTTTGGAGAGCCGTTGGATCGCTTGTTTTAACGCCTGATCTTAGGCGTTGTGAGCAGGGGCTTTGTGATAATATTGAGATTGAGACGAGTACTGGTAAAAAAGTCCGCGTCATGTATAAAATTCATGAGACCTGCCGTTCTGAAATTATGTTAGCACCATTTTTACGCATGATGCGTTCATCTTGGATGACGACAATATTTTGTTTTTTTGGTGGGTATACAGGTGGTTCTGGTTCAGGAAAAATTTTTAGCATTGAAAATCCTGCGTTCCCTCATTTGCCAATACATTTGTTGCCGGGCGATGATGGTTATTGGTACCTCGCTCAAGAGGTATTTGAGCCGTTTTTGCAGGAAGAAATACCAGCGCATGTAAAGATATTAGGCAGGCTTTATGGCGTTTCTGCACAATTAAAGCCAGACTTGTTTATGGTTCGCAACGTCACCTGCGTTGGCGCTACCCCGCATGTACAAACAAATACAGGAATCTTTGATTTTGACTGTTCAATAGTAAGTCAAAAAACAAATTATTCAGAGTCAGCAATGACTAAGCTTGTACGTAAATTGCAAAAAGATACGTCGGTTAACGTTGTGACGCCACTTATTAAAGCTTGGAATGACTTGATAGAATCATCTTCTTGGAAGGCAGAATATCGTGCGGTAATGGCAAAATCAAGTAAGCACGTTGAGGCAACGCTTGAGCAACCTTGTGGGTTATATTCATTATTATTGCCACCTAAGGATGAATCTACCGGTACGAGTTTCGCTCGGCAGTCAACTTATGCCGCAAGCCTGCCAATCCACCGTAGTATTAAAACAATTATGTGGGGCATGCCTTGGCAGCAAGATACCATCCGTCAAGCGCTGCGTATGTGGTTTACACTTGATATGATTATTAAAGATCCTGAATCTGAGCTTGTGATTCGATCAGGTAATAGCGATGACATTGCCGCTGCGGTAACGCTGCTGGAAGCATTTATCATGCCTAAATATTTTGGGTTACGCTTTGAGCATAACCTCTTTCCTGATTACGCAACCATTGAGTTGTTTCCTTCAAATGAATATTGGCCACATCTGATTGATGAAAAAGAGTAATTTTGGCAAAAAATCAGATTAAATTTTGGCTATGTTTTTTAACGACAAATAAGTTGTTTTCTTCTCTGTGAGCACAATACGCTCATTCAGCGTAAATCATTGACTTTCAGTCTCGGTAATTTTTAAAATTACATCTCGTAAATGCAGCTTGCAATAACAGCGATACTCTTTTATTTGGGGGCGATTCGTTAGGGGTTTCTTGGGGATTATTTTTGAGGAGGCTAGTAGATGAAGCTACTTTCTTTGCGATTTCGCCATGCGGCGATTATATCTTTAATTATCATTACATTATCAACAGTGCATGCAGAAAGCGATGCTCAATCACGAGCATCATTTATTGAAAATTGGCATGCATTAGAAAATGCGGTAATTGATAGTTTTCATAGCCTGGTAGATACCTTTCAAGATATTTTTCATGTTGCTCATCATACAGCGCCAAAATTTAATTATGATGTAACATTGGTTGGTTTTGTTAATCCTGGTGATGGGATTGGTAACCACCCAATTCTTTTCAAAGAATGTCTTGGACCTGACATTAAAGTAAATTTCTTAAGCACGCGTGATATTCCTCCCCATATTGAGGATGCAGCTCTTGGTTTGCCACGCCTTAATCCTTCTGAGATAAAAAATATTGGAGCTATTTCAATTTTAACCGACATTCTTGCCGATCAAGCGCTTAATCTTTATAAATTAGTACCTGAAAGTCATATTAAAATTGCGTACACCATGTTTGAATCAACTGAGATCCCAAGAAAATGGGTAGCAATTTTAAATAACAAGTTTGATATGGCCGTTGTACCAGATCCATTTTTGGTTGAAGTGTACAAGCGATGTGGCGTTCAAATCCCTATATTTGTATTGCCGTTGCCACTTAAGCTACACGATTTTTTGAAAGTAAAGCCACAGTCAGCTCCGCACAAACCGTTTACTTTTGGGCTGACGGGGGGCTTTTGGGGAAGAAAAAATCATATACGAGTGCTTGAAGCTTTCGCGGCAGAATTTGGTAATTGTAAAGATGTGAAATTAAGACTGCATGGTCGGTTTGGCGAAGAAGTTATTATAAAAGAACTAACTGATAAAATTAAAGAATATAATCTTTCTAACGTAGAGCTTATCGTTAAGCCATACAGCCGCGAAGAATACGTTGATTTCTTTAAAACGTTGGACAGCTATGTTTTTTTGTCAACGGGTGAAGGTTTTTCTATAACCCCTCGTGAAGCATTGGCTTGCGGGATGCCATGTATTTTAACCAACAACACGGCGCAGACGAGTATCTGTAATTCAGGTATGGTTAGAGTAGTCCCTGCAAATGTCCCCGTGCCGGCGATGTACGATTGTCATGATGATGCAACCCATTATGGTTTTAATTACCTTAGAAATTTTAATTATGTACGTAATTTTGAATTGCTTAATAAAATTTCGGCAACAGGAGATGATGAATTCTTAGATAATGAATACCGTATGGTGCAGATAGGTACGCAGTTTGACTGTACGGTACAAGATGCGCGTGAAGCAATGAGAGATGTTTATAAACATTATGATCAATACAAAGGGCGAGCTGATGTTGGTAGAGAATGGGTTAAGCGTTATTTGCGTGAAAATTTAAGCAAACAATATATGAGCTTAGTTAAGCCAGCCTCTATTGCTCTGGCACAAGAAAACATTATTGGGGATACATTCCTCATGACAAACTCACCAGAATTGTATGCGAAATATCAGTATTTATTAGGTAAGTAATGTTTCGTATTGCTCAAATGACAGGTGTTTTTGTGCTCATGTGTGCTACTGCTTTTGCCCAGCGTTGCATACAGACCTTAATTGATTCGAATGAAATTAAGGATTGTTTTCAAAGCAATGGAACGTTGTCGCTGACGCACAAAAATCTAGAGAGCTTAAGGGGTATGGAAAACTTACCCCTTTCTCCGTTCGTTACGCTTATCAATCTTTCACACAATCAAATTACCGATCTTGATGGTTGTTCGTTCACACAATTTCCTAAGCTTACCAAGCTGTGGCTCAACAATAACCAACTGCAAGCGGCAGATTTTAGCGCAATAGAAGGTCTTGATTTGCTTGAGTTTTTAGATCTTGCAGGGAATAACATTGAGGAAGTTGCGGCACAAAGCTTTAGTCGGTTATCAAAGTTGCAATTACTTGTTTTAAATAACAATAAAATAACCCAGCTGCCTGGGCTTGAGGGGCTTACTGATTTACGTGAGCTGCATATAACGAATAACAAGCTGCGAGTGCTTGATCTGGAGCAATTTAGTCAGCTTTCTATGCTGTACATTCTCAATGCGGGATTTAACGCGATTGCTTCTGTAAGCCCGAAAAAAGAGGGTGTCTTACCGTGTCTTGAAGTATTATTTCTCAATGATAATCAACTAACAGAAGTGTCGGCGTATGCATTTGCTGCTTGCCCAAACCTTCTCATGATATATCTGCAGTGCAATATGATTAAAGAGCTGCGGCAAAATTGCTTTGATGGATTAGGTAAGTTGCGATTACTGTTCTTGTATAACAATGAGCTTGCTCGACTTGAATCATCTGTCTTTAATGATTTACGCAATTTACAGGTGCTGTATTTGAACGATAATAAGATTAGTGTTTTAGATGGAAATTGGCGGGATGGACTTAGAAATCTATGTCAGATTGATCTTTTTAATAATCCTGTGAGTCCTGAGCAAGATGTGCCGGTGCAATTCACACATAAATACGAGTACATAAGAAAACTACTTGATCAGTATGATCGTCCCTTTACGGTACTTGAGCTTGGTTTTGTGGAAGATTGCCTTTCACTGGGTATTGCAGCTGATTATGAGAATAGTGCTTGTGTTGTAGTGGAAGACAAAAATGCGCCAGCTCTTGTTGAGAAATGCCAACGAGAGTATCGAACTAATATTATTGTTTTACAAAAAACTATAACGGCACAGCATTTGAAAGAGCTTAGCGAATGCGAGCATTTTGACCTTGTGCTTGTTAAGGGCGAGATAGGGCTCAACGCTTGCGGAAAAGAAGCGCTTGATTATCTGTTTAAATTAGGTGATTACGTATTACTAGAACCACTGAATCATTTTCAAACTCATAAAAATGTTTTGCTTAAGCCTGCTTGGGGATCACCCAACATTCGTTTTTATCCTATTAAAAGCAGTTTTTCGGAAAAGACCATCTTTAAGCCGCGCCATAATAAAATAATTCCTTGGATCAAGGGGATCAATTTATGGACCTTTAAGCACATGAATGGGGTTTACCCGACAAAGGAGATAATCCGGCAAGAAATCAAGCGGCTTGCGGTATTTTCACACAGTGATTTTTTACCATGGAATATGATTATACAAGGTAATAATCTTGAATTAATTGATTGGGATGATCCAAATGCTCCGGCAAATATGCATAACGCTGATGCTTGTTTTGCTCAATATGAATCGAGCCGACGGAGTTTTATGCCCGATTGTCTATCTGGGTGTTGATAGTCGTTAGCGTGATTTTGAGAGAGAATGTCGACAATAAGAGTATTTTTTAACTCTTGTAAGAATGGATCTTGAAACAAGTTCAGGATCCAGATTTTTTAAAGCAATGATAATTAAATAATCGTTTTTTTGATTGAGCGCTTGCTTTTTGCTGCTTTAAATTAAGAAGGGACGAATAATTTTCGTCCCTTCTTTTTTACTCTAAGCTCGACAACCCTTTATTCAATGCTCTAGTAAAGATACACCTAAATAGTGTGATGCTGAGTATTAAATACACTGCAGTGAGAGCTGTTGCAATACCAAGATGATTGTACGCAATGCTTCCATTGATAATGTGATGCCTTACTGCTTCAAAAATATGAGTGAGAGGTGTGCAGAGGCTGAAGATTTGGATAGGGCGAGGTAAATTTGCAACCGGATAATACACTGCACACACTGGGACAAAAAACCAGGCTACCATCCATGGCGTTGATTGTGCGCGTCGGCCCCAATGCATTATAATACTTGCGCCTAAAAATCCGATTATCCATCCACAGCCCAGCAAGAGCATAAGATATGGAATAATCATCCAGCCGATATTAAAGATGTTTACACCATACACAAGCCAAACAAGCAGTGCCCCATAAGGAAGTACAAAAAAATTTTTGCAAATTGAGCTGGTCATAAAAGCGATTATCCACTCGGTTAATTGTAGTGGTGAGCTAAAAAGATTAATAATGCTGCGGTTCCACAGCTCTTCTATAATGCCAATAGAGATTTCTAAAATGCTTCGTGATACGACTTGCCACAATACCAGGCTTGTTGCGATTGCAATCATAAAATTAGAACTTTGTTCTTGCTGTAACCATTTAGTTGTGATTCCCCAGAGCGTGATATCTATTACTGGGTAATAAAATAAATCGACGAGGCGCATTACGCTACGCTTGTCAGCATAAAAGTTGCGCAACATCACAGCATAAATGCGCCGGATACTAATACTCATATGTTTTCCTTGCTAGGAGATATGCCGGCAATTTGTAGGAAATAATCTTCAAGCGTTGGCTTATCGATACTGATATTTGTGTAGGTAATTTGACGCGCCGCTAGGTCGATTAGAAGCGTGGCAATTTCATGTTCATCAACAGTAACTGAAAAAATGTTTTCTCTGATACTGAATGATAAATTTTTGCTTTCGGCATAAGTTTTTAAGCCTTCAAAGCCATCTTGTGTGGCAAGGTGTACGTGTGCTTTTGATACAGACGCAGCTAGTTTTTTTGGGCTATCATCTGCAATCAAGCTACCGTCTTTAAGTACAAGTACACGGTCACATAGATAGGCTATCTCATCCATGTTGTGTGAAGTAAAAAACAACGTTAGGTTGCGTTTTTTTTGCTCATCTAAGATGAAGCTGCGGATTTGTGCTGCAATATCTGGATCAAGCGCCGCTGTAGGTTCATCAAGTAATATAATTTCAGGGTTGTGCAGAAATGCTTTGGCGAGGAGTACGCGCGTTTTTTGGCCAGCAGAAAGATATCCAAATGGACTTCTGCGTTTTTCGTTGAGCTTGAAAATATTCAAATAATAATCAAGACGTTCTAGGAGTACTGTTTTGGTGAGGCCTTGTAAGTATCCGTGAACCGTAAGGTTTTCTGTAACGCTTAAATGCTCAGGCATACTGGCATACGTGCTTGCAAAACCAACACGTTCGAGTATGGTGCTGCGATTTTTAAAAAAATCTTGACCGAAATATTGAATTGAGCCGTGGCTTGGAGCCAGTGTGCCAAGCATCATTTGTATGGTGGTTGTTTTACCGGCACCGTTAGGGCCCAGTAAGCCCAAAATTTCACCACGGTGCAATCCAAAGCTCACGTTGTTAACAGCTGGCCGTGGTTGATTATTAAAGGTTTTGGAGAGGTTGTTAATCTGTAGGACGAGGTCATTATTCATGTGGTTTCCATGCAACAAATTCAACCCAGTTTGTGGTGAGTGTTTTTTGTTTAACAAAAAATGTATCGAACCATGCGACAAAATACGTGTTCAGCAAGCCTAACGATGAGAAGATACAATGTAAAGATGGTTTGGTTTTAGTATTGTGCTTCTAAGACAGTTTTTATAGGCTGAAATCAGTATTTTTATTACTGGCTGAATTTTTGCAGAGAAAGATTTTTTTTATAAAAACTTTGGTAATTGTTGAAAATATGCAATAATTTCTGCCCCTTGCTCATTGTCATTTGATTATAAGAAATTATTTAGTATTAAGGATTGTTCCTATGAAAAAAATGTATACGGTGCTTTTATTGCTGACCTATCTTGTGGTGATTGATGTAGATGCGATGAACACTAATCGCCAACAAATTGATCCGATGCGCATCGGATCCCCAAGCAATGGTAAGAATGTTTACCGTTATGCGGGGTATGTATCTGAAGATGATGAATTTTCTTCTGAAGTTGATGATGATGAAAGTGAGCCAGAGCATGAGCTAGCATCTGATTCTATTCTTCTGCCATTGTTTGAATTGGAATCTGGCCTAGCTGCAAGGCTGGTAATTGATACTGATGATTTAGGTGTCGATGATAAAGAAGCTGATATGCCTTCACCTAAGCATTCTCCAGAGCCAAAAATTAAAGATCAACGGTATATTAATACAGTCCTAGAATTGGCTCGTTCTGTTGCAACAGAGGTTAAACGTGTAGCGAGTTTTGATCCTCAATTTAAGATTGCTTATGCTCGAGAATTAAGACTCTTGATTGAACAGTCGATAATTGCTGGAGCTAGTTGCAAAAAATATAATTGTAAAACGCGTATAGATGCAGTTGACTATGTTCTTCGGTTGAGAGTCTACTTGCAAAAAGCTTTAGCCAAAAGAGCTGATCGTATTAAAGGTAAATCCATAAGCCCTTATGGAAGAGGCGCTCTTTTTAATAAATAAAACTCCAATTCTAAAGCGCAATCTCAATTGGTGTTTTCAAAAAAGATATGAAATGAAAAAGGCTCCTGGCAAAAACGGGAGCCTTTTTTTTCGAAATTAATTAGATTGCGATATCAATCCCTTGTAGTTCAATACTAACGCGCTCTTGCCATTCATTGGTAGTGACATGGGCTGCAAGCGCAAATGGCTTGTCTTCCATTTCATACAATAAACGATACAGCTCAGGGCGGTTGAAAAATACGAGCGGCTTGATGACGCCATCGGCAAACACTGTTGTTTTGACATGTTTATCTTTGAGTAGCTGTGGTTTTTTGAGCTGGCTTACCCGTTTGATCAAAAATGCTGGCTGAGGGTTGCGATTACCAAACGGTTCTAAATTAGCCAAATCATGCATGAGCGCTCCATTCATATCGCCTAGCTCAAGCGTGGCATCAAGCGAGACTTTGGCTTGCAGGTCAAATGGATCAACTTGAGCAGCGATGAGCGATTCAATACGATCTTTAAGTTCAGGGACATCTTTTTCGCGTAATTTGAGTCCTGCGGCAAATGAGTGACCACCAAAGCTGAGCAATAAATCTTTGCAGGCTACAAGTGCATTAAAAATATCAAATTCAGGAATCGAACGACAAGAGCCTTTGACGATGCCATTTTTCTTATCAAGATGAAACAAAATTGTTGGGCGACCGAATTGATGCATAAGCTTGCCAGCTACCAGTCCTATCACACCAGCTGGCCAAGCATGATGAGCTGCAATGATCATGCGGTCGCGGTCTAGATTGATTTGCTTATTCATGATCGACATCTCAATCTCTTCAAAGATTGCGCGGTCGATTTTTTTGCGCTCTTCGTTCATTGATTTTAAAAGCCCGCCAACACGGTCCACATCAGCCTTGTCCGAGCTAACTAAAAATTTTACTGCTTCACGAGCATCATCTAATCGTCCAAGCGCATTGATCTGTGGTGCGATCATGAAGCCGAGATCAAGTGAAGTTATTTGGCTGCGGGTTAAGTTATTGTTTGCTGCCATCACTGCCAGCGAGTAGCTGTGCTGTAGGTTAATGGAGCGTAGCCCTTCGCGAACCAAGTAACGATTTTCGCCGATCAGTGGTACAACGTCGGCGATAGTGCCGAGCGTGACCATCTCTAAAACTTTTTCAGGCAATGTCTTACCGAGCATTTCGTAGACTAAGCCCATGAGCTTGAAGGCGACACCCACGCCAGCAAAATATTTGTAGGGGTAGGCGCAATCATCTTGGTTAGGGTTAACAATTGCCAATGCTTTTGGCAGGGTGCCGTGAGGGCGATGGTGATCGGTGATAATTAAATCAATGCCGAGGCGAGCTGCTTCATCAGCTGCTTCGTGAGCAGAGATGCCGTTATCCACCGTGATTATGAGGCTGTATTTGTTGTCAGCGGCGCGTTTGACTGTTTGAGCTGAGAGGCCATAGCCGTCGCGTGCTCGGTTGGGCAAGAAATAATTTACCAGCCCGCCAAGCGGCCAGAGTGCCATGAGCATGACCGATGATGAGGTCACGCCGTCAACGTCGTAGTCGCCAGCAATTAAGATTTTTTCTTTATTATTTATCGCCTTAATAATGCGTTCAGCTGCAATCACTGCATCTTTGAGTAAGCGGGGATCATGCACTTCGCGTTCTTTGAGCGAGAATAAAAAATTAGTGATTGCTCCGGCATCGCGATAGCCGCGGTTGTAGAGGATCTCTGCGATAGGCTGCGAGATGCTGTGTGCTGCGCTGATTTCAACAATCGCGCCTCGATCGCTTGGTGGGAGCTTCCACAAAAATTTTTCACCCCGATGATAAGAGGTGTTTGGTGTTGTTTCTTTGGCGTAGGTGGGAGTGATGAGCATCAATTATCCTTGGCTGATTGGAGAATATGCGAAGGATAATTGTACCCTCTTGGGTAAGAGGGGTCCAGGGTTAGTTTTTCAAAAAGACTATTTTTAAGTCAAATTTGTCATTTTTTAAATTCAAAGTTGACGCATATGTTGGAGGTGTGTATAATTACAATCCGTCAAAAATTTAAATAAATACAAATTGGATTAAAATGTCAAAGATTTTAAAAATTCTGATATTTGCTTTGGTTTTTGTTCAGACTTGCTCGTATAGCATGGATAGTTTTTCTGCTGCGAATAGTTGTTTTTCACCCGAAAGACCATCTTTAGTCTCTAGAGTTCCAAATAGCGCGGATCGACAAGCCGTTCATGTCATGGCTGTTTTTTTAATTGGAGCTGCTGGTAATGTTGATCAAGAAAAGTTTTCATCTCCTCAAAAAAAATCTTGCTTGGAATCTTTGGAATCTATAGCCACTATCTCTTCACCCTTAGGTAGAACAATCGCTGCTCTTAATCCTTCTTCAGCAGAAAAAATAATAGTAAGGGCGCAAGGAGTGGTGGCTGGTGAAAAAGGCCATCTCAAGAGACCACGCAGTGAAGGGTTATTTTTGTCGTTGCTCCCATCGCCTACTGGTGTTGCTTCAGCCGTCTTAGATGGCGGTTTCTCAGAATCTGAAGCTTTACCGATTAAAGACTTAGCCTCATTTTTTGGGCGCCATAGAGAATTAGCACTGTCGCTGGTAGGGGAGGTTGTTGGGCTACACCCTTCATCAAAATCTCCAACAGGTAAGAAAAATTCAGGTAGAGAATTATTGGGACCTATCACAGACCATATCCTAAGATTAGCTACGATTTTAGTTTCAAGTGATGGGCAACCTCACAGTAGTGCTGCTTTTGGTAATTTAATTGGTCAAGTGATGGGAGAAGATGGCACTCTTTGTAGAATTATTGTAGGCCTAGGGCTTGTAGAATGTTTAACACTTGCCGATTTCAATGAGCCTGAGTTTGAAGTATTAGGCAAAATGAAGTTTAATAACTTAAAAAGAGATTTGCCCCTGTATTGGAATATCCTTGCACATAAGTATCTGTCAACCACCAGGCATAGCATTATTCCTGCACCGCAACAAATTATTTACCAGCTTATGCATTATTTTAAAGCCCTATCTTCGAGTTCAAGCTGTAGGGCTATAGATATAGATGGGTCTAGAATATGTAGTAGCCTTATTCTTGAAATATTGCGTGATGGGATTTATTCTGGCTGTGTAGAAGATAAAAAAGTTAGTGGGAAATCACGTGATTTATGCAGCGCTACTGATATTGCTGTGGGAGCAATTTCTTCTTCTGGAGCTGGGGAATTCGTAGAGCAATATTATGGTGAGGCATTAAAAGCATCTTGGCAGAAATGCTTTAGAGATTCTCATGCTGATCAAAATTTCCCTTTTGAAAGAAAAAGCCCGTCAGCAATGCTAGCATACACATTGATTATGCAGATGCTGACAGAAGAAGAATTCACTGATTTAACGTATGAAGAATCAGGTCATCAATCGTTAGCCATCACAGCGAAGAGAGCTGGGGCATTTTCAAAGGGAGATCCTTATTATTTTATCCGCTTTAATAGTACTGCTAAGCCTGGAGATGGGCATCCTAATTTAGGTCAAATTATTATAAATATTGAATATATTTGTGGCGATCAGAAGCTAAATGGGCATCTTGGTATTGTTGACCCGCGAGATATGGCTGCTGTTTTTGCAGAAATAAAGAGGGAAATTACTCAAGTAGAGCCAAACAGTGCTAAAAAGAGATCAGGAGCATCTTTCAGTGCCGCTTGCGGCGGCGGCGACGATGAAGGCTCTGGATTCTGCTGCAGTGGTGGGTTTTTTGGCGGCGGCGACGATTATGAAGCCGATGGATTATGCTTATTAACTCGTAAGTTTTTTGGCGGCGACGACCTCATCTAAGTAAAAAATAAAAAAAGCGCTCCCATGGATTTAAATCCGTGGGAGCGCTTTTTTTTATATCGTAGCAATTATTGTGGCTTAGCAATCTTGAGTGTTGGAAACAAAATCACATCTTTGATCGTGCTCGTGTTTGTGATCAGCATGATCAAGCGATCGATACCGATGCCCACGCCAACCGTCGGCGGGAGGCCATACTCAAGAGCTTTAACAAAATCAGCATCAAAATAATGAGCTTCATCATCACCAGCAGTGCGAGCGCTTGCTTGTTGTTGGAAGCGTTGAGCCTGATCGATTGGATCATTAAGCTCAGTGAATAAATTTGCAAATTCCATACCAACGACGAAAAGCTCTGCGCGAGCGGTTAGCTCAGGATTATTTGGATCTTTTTTAGCCAATGGTGAAACCTCAAGCGGGTAGCCGGTAATAAAGATTGGTTGTACGATTTTACCTTCAACCAGTTCTTCAAACAGACCAAACAGTTTCATGCCGTAGCCAGGCTTGCCAGGCAGGGTGACATTGTGCTTTTTCATTGTAGCATCGATAGCGGCTGGTGTGATTTCACTCGCAGCTAGGCCGCCGATTTCGATGAGTGACTGTTCGACCGTGAGGCGCTTGAAGGGCGTTTCTACGCTGATAGTTTTTTCTTGAAATTCAAACGAGGTAGAGCCATGAGCTGCAACCACCGTTGATTTAATAAGTTCTTCTACGAGCGCCATACCATCATTGTAGTCGCCATGAGCCATATAAAACTCAAGCATGGTAAATTCAGGGTTGTGGCGAGTAGAGACCCCTTCGTTACGGAAATTGCGGTTAATTTCAAAGACGCGCTCAAAGCCGCCAACAACCAAGCGCTTTAGGTAAAGCTCAGGCGCGATGCGTAGATAAAGATCCATGTCGTATGCGTTGTGGTGCGTTACAAACGGACGAGCTGCAGCACCGCCAGGGATGGCATGAAGCATAGGTGTTTCAACTTCCATAAAATCTTTGGCTTGTAAGAAGTTGCGGATGCTTTGGACGATGGTGGAGCGCTTTTTAAATTTTTCACGAGCTTCAGGGTTGCTGATCAAATCAAGATGGCGTTGGCGGTAACGTTGTTCAACGTCAGCTAAGCCATGATGTTTTTCTGGGAGTGGGTGGAGGCACTTGCTGAGCATGGTCAGCTCTTGTACATCGAGCGTTACTTCCCCTTTTTTGGTGGTAAAGAGAACGCCTCGAGCAAATACTTGGTCACCAACGTCTGTGTATTTTTTAAAGTTGGCAAATGTGTCTTCACCAAGCGCATCTTTTTTGATGTAGAGCTGGATCTGACCACTGCGGTCTTGCAGGTGAGCAAAAAAAGTCTTGCCATGGTCGCGCAAGGACATGAGGCGGCCGGCAATGGAGTACTCGACCGTGACATCAGCCGATTTTGCAAAGCTTTCTAGAGCTTGCGCAGCCGTTGATGAAACCGGTTTGAACTCTGGCCAAGGCTGGATGCCTTCTTTTTGCATGTCGGCTACTTTTTGTAGGCGTACGGCATGTTCGGTCGCACTGGTCGCACCAGTCGCACTGGTCGCACCAGCTGACTCATCGAGGATAGGGGCAACTAAAACATCTGGCTTGGTATTCATCGGGTAGACCTTCTGCTTTGCAAAAACTTAAGCTATAACTCGAGAAAATAGACCAGGAGAGTATACCCAGGTTGGTTTGTGTTGACAAATTTTGATTGGGGCGAGGGGGAAGGATAAGGTTTATTTAAGCATTTGGTTTTTCTTTAGGCAATAAATAAACATATTCATTCGTACAGCTCATCTGCAAATCTTCACGAATAATTTTTTCCCGTTCAAAGCGGTTGGATTGCAGCGCAATGGTTTTTGTCTGCAGGTTTGCAACTTCAGCTACGAGGGAATTTACTCGTGCTTGCTCTATGGCGTTTTCTTTTGCAAGGCCTCGTTGGTGGAGTAACCCTTTAGGATTGGTATAAAGATGATATATGTACCAGCCACCCAATCCTGCGAGGAGGCCTAGTTTTATCCAGCTTTTTAGATTCATGCGTTACTCCAAATTTTTACAAGGAGTTCATGGATTCGATACATTTTGCGCAGGAAAAAAGCGCAAAACACTCACCACGAACGGAATTTTAAATAAATTTTTTAATGGTTCATAATCGAAAATTTCATGTAATTCATTTAATTCATTACACATTTGCCTGAGTTGAACTAGTGACAAGTTAAATTCAATTGCTTGTTTCAACTATAACTCCGTTCGTGGTGAGTGTTTTGCGGAACATAGTGCAGCAAAATGTATCGAATCCATGAACTCACCTTTCCAGGAATGTTTACTCTTTAGCTATGTCGCGGTGGTGTACCAGGATATTGGCATTTGGCAAGCTTGTGTTCCCCAGTTTTTCAACAAAAGAAACGGATCGATGTTTGCCGCCGGTACAGCCGATTGCTATGGTTACAAAGTATCGGCCCTCTTCGTAATATTTTTCAAGGGTTGTGCTGATGAATTGGAAAAGTAGCTGCCAGTAGCTGATAGCTTCTGCCTTAGAGAAAACATATTCCTGCACCACAGCCTCTTTGCCGGTGAGTAGCTTAAGCTCAGGGATAAAATAGGGGTTGGGCAAAAAGCGAACATCAAATACCAAATTGCTATCTTGTGGTAGCCCATACTTAAACCCAAATGAAACAAGATTAACGAGCATCTTGCGGTGATGTTGCGTGGCAAATGCTTGCCGTACCCAGTTGCGTAGCTCATGAACATTGAAAATATCAGTGTCTAGGGTGATGTCTGCAATTTGCATAATCGGTTCTAGAAGATGCATCTCTTCGCGAATCGCTTCGATCAAGTGAGTTTTTTCATCAAGTAATGGATGGTTGCGCCGTGTTTCTTGAAACCGTTTAATCAAGGTTTCTTCACTAGCCTTAAGAAACATAATTTTAAGCTGATGAAAAGGGCCTGCTTGCTTGAGCTTGGCAACCTCTTCAAGAAAGTGTTGTAGGTATTGTTGGCCGCGAGCATCGATACCGAGTGCTACCTTAAGCGTGTGTGGTCGTGTTTGCAGCACTAAATTAAGAAAAGTGAAAATCAAAGGTACTGGCAAATTATCGACACAATAAAACCCCGAGTCTTCAAGTGTGCGCATGACGCTTGTCTTGCCGGCACCTGAAAGGCCCGTAACGATAAGGATCAAAAATTCTTGGTCTGGAGCTGAGGTATGATTCATATGGCCACCGGCATTGGTCTATGTTTTTCAATGTTTTTTACAGCACTGGTGTTAACGACGTAGGGCATGATAGTGTAATGACTTATAATAAGTAAGCAAAAATAATCTAAAAAAAAGGAGCCTGGTATGGCCAGAAAAAAGATTAGTATCATCCTGATCCCGTTTTTATTTGCGGGGATCAGTGCCATCAGTGATGATAAGCTGGTACAGCCTGCGCAAAAAAAATTACTCACAAAATCAACATACGTGCCTCAGGCTAAGCAGCTTATAGCAGCAAAGAAAAAGGTAGATAAATCATTGAAGTCGGGGCAAAAAAAAGTGCAGCGCGGTGATGCCGAGCGGGATATTTTTCAATGGTTTCAAACGTATTCTGAAGTGGTGAGTCTAGTAGAAGGCAAAGCATTTCGTACGGTCGACTTTGGCCAATTTATCCAAGATTCGCTTAAAGCTGCGGTGTCGCAAGTAGATGCGCATTCGGCTTTTTTTTCACGCGAAAGTTATAAGTCTGCACTTGAATCAACATCGGGTGAATTTTCAGGTATTGGTGTAAGTATCATCAGTAAGACACCAGATGATGAGGCATTGGCAATTATTGATGTTATCCAGCAGGGGCCTGCTGAGCGGGCTGGTTTGCACGCTGGTGACAAAATCGTAGAAGTTGATGGCGAAAAGCTCCGTGGGCTAGCGACTGATGAAGTAGTTGCTAAATTGAAGGGCCGTATTGGCACTAAGGTTGGGCTCAAAATTATCCGCGATAAGCGCCCCATGTCATTTAAGGTAATGCGTGAGCTGATCAAAGATCAGACATCATTGTGTTATTTATTCAAGCAGCAGAGTGTGTACTATTTATCACTTAAAATTTTTAATGAAATGTCAGCTAAGCAGA
The DNA here is from genome assembly GCA_945861145.1 of candidate division TM6 bacterium GW2011_GWF2_37_49. Lineage (GTDB taxonomy): Bacteria > Babelota > Babeliae > Babelales > RVW-14 > CAMATL01. The sequence goes on from CAMATL010000002.1 coordinate 36,477, forward strand.
TTTCTGATTTGTTGAGCACTGCTAACGAAGGGCGTTGTCGCGGTATTATCCTCGATTTGCGTCGCAATCCTGGTGGTACGCTTGACGCGGCTATCGAAGTGGCAGAGCTATTTGTGGACAAAGGTTCTAAAGTAGTTATGACGCGTGATCGTGATCGCAAGCTGGTGGCAGAGTATAAAACATCCAAAGACCCGATACTCAAAAGCGATGTGCCTATTTTTATTTTGATTGATAACTTTACTGCCTCAGCTGCAGAAATTTTAGCTGGGTGCCTCAAGCATCATTCCGAACAAACTGGCGGCAAGCGCAAACTTATGGTTTTCCTTCTTGGAATTCCAACCTTTGGTAAAGGTTCAGTGCAAGAGCTGATTCCAATTAAAAATGGCTGTGCGCTTAAGCTCACCTCTATGCTTTACTTTTTGCCAGGTGATACTTCTATTCAGGCCGAAGGAATACAGCCAGACTTTTTGGTAAAGCCAAAGATGGTGCCGGCTGATGAGATGCGTTGGGTGCAGGAACTGTACGGCAAAGAGTCGTCACTCAAAAACTTTATTACCAAAGAAGAAGTTGCTGGTGGCAAAAAAGTGAAGAAACAAGCTGACGAGGGCGGAGGCTTTTGGAAGCGATTATTCAATAGTGGTGAGGCTGAGCCCGTGATAGAAGTGTCGGGGAAACCAGACGTTGAGAGCGAAAATCCTGCCGAAGATAAAAAAAGCTGGGAACAGCGTCAGCAAGAAACGCTGATGGGTGATCAGCAAGTGCAGACATGTGTCAATATGATTAGCTTTCTGCAGCTAGCACGCAAGGCTCATCCTGGTGAAGTTGAAACGCGTAGCAAAGCGTTGAAGTTTTTGAAAGAGCATTTTGTGACTGATGAGCCAGCGGTAGTTGAAAAAATTAAATAAAATAGTTGTATTTTTTAGCATAAATAAGAGTGGGGGCGTATAAAAACGCCCCCACTCTTATTTATTAAACCAATTATCTTTTAGAGATAATCAAGCCTCTCTTGCATTTTTCTATTACCAAAGTACAGAAACAATGCTGAAAACAGCGCCATTATCCCAATGCACCCCCAGAAATTTAAAAATAGTCCTTCACCCAAAGAAGCGCCTTTGATCGCTTCAAATGCGTAGGTAAAGGGGTTGAGTAAATTGATATAAGCAAGTACGGGCGATACTTGCTTTAAGGTGTACCAGTTAAATTGGGAGCCACCAAAAAACCATAGTGGGAATAGAAATCGGCACCATACGTTCAAGATGTGGTTCATTGTTGGTGTGTATGCAATCATAATTATGCAGAAAAACCCACACATCAAATGCAATGCAATGAAGGCCAGTGCAAATTTAAATGGGTGTATGGCGCTTAGCTGCAGGTGACTGCCCATAATAAGCTTGCCGACGGGTAAAATAAAGAGTGTCAAAATAGCGCTATGGATGGCAAAGTACATGGCTTTTTGCACAAGCAACAACCAACCTGGAATCGGCAAAGTCAGCTGGTAGCTAATAGTTCTATCACCATCAAGATCTGAGACAGTCATAGAAGTATTGCCAAAGCATTCAAAAACGCCGCAGCTCACAATTGATGCAATGAGCGTCATGCTCCCATATGCCTGTGTAATGCCGAGGTGCGGCAATACGTAGGTGGCAATAGCGGCAGTGCTGCTTACCCAGATGAGTGTATTGGCTATGGTGTCGGTTAATTTTTGACCCATTAAGATCATGTCTGTAATTAAGAGTTCTTTGGTGATGCGTAGGTAGTGACTTATCATCGTGTTTCCTCATTCATAATTTGTAGGAAGACGCTTTCTAGATTGCTCTTTTGATACGTCGTTTTAAGGTTTTCAGGTGTATCGATCATCTTGATGTCGCCCTGATCTAAGATGCAGATGCGATCAGAAAGCACCTCAGCTTCATCAAGATAGTGTGTGGTGAGTAGTACTGCGATGTTGAGTTTTTTAAGATCGCGAATAATCTCCCAAAGCTGATGCCTGATGTGAGGGTCAAGGCCAACCGTAGGCTCATCCAAGATCACAAGCTTGGGGTTGGTGAGTAGTGAGCGTGCGATCACTACTCGTTGTTTGTAGCCACCAGAAAGCACGTAAGGGCATTCATGCTGGTATTTGCCTAGTTGGAATTGCTCAATCAGCACATCAATTTTCGCTGCAGCCTCTTTGGCTGGAATGTTAAAATATGCTGCCGCGCGTTCAAGATTTTGCCGCACGGTAAGCATCCCATTGAGGTTTGGCTTTTGAGGGCAGTAGCCGATGATGCCACGGTACGCCGGCAACTGGTTGTAAATTGATTTGCCTTGATATGAAATATTGCCGGTTGATGCTGGGATCAGTGAGGCAATAATGGAAGACAAGGTGGTCTTGCCGGCGCCGTTCACACCAAGCAAGCCAATAATTTCCCCTTCAAAAATAGTCAATGAAATATCATTGAGCGCTTTGCGTGCGCCAAAGTTTTTGCTGACGTGCGAAAGCACGAGCAGCGCTTTGGAATCGGTCATATCCGGTCCTTTGCGTAATTAGAAAAGGTATAATTTTACCGCCAAAGCGGTACGAATAATTTTGTTAGAAAATGAGCGAATAACGAATGCCCCCGTTAAGCATTGTTATCAATGAATATCGCAGTTAAAAACGGCTGCGTTAAGCCACAATGATATTTTTTACCATGGCACAATCCCATCATCGGTAAAATTAATTGATTTATGAAAAAAGACGTAATGCATACTCTAAGAAAAAATTACCACAGGGTCAAGGAATTATAGAAAGATTTGAAGATTTATGCAGTTTTGCGGTGGTTTTTAGTAGATTAAGGATGTGTTAAAATAGCACTATCAGTTTAAATTTATAGTGAGGGGTTTTTATGAATAAGCAGATAATTGGTTTACTGGGCGGTTTCTGTATGGGTTTAATGGTGGGTGTTTGCGCTGATGAATCTGATCAAGGGCTTTTTATTCCCGAAGTTCTTTCTCTTGGAGTTAATGCTTTGGCTGATTTTAAAGCGGATCGACCAGATTTTACGAGCGACAATAAAGAATTTGTTGAAACAGTTGATCGAGAAATTGAAATGTTACGCTCTCGTTATGGACGTATTTCGATTGATCTAGAAGATGAAGATGTGAAAGCGCTGGCTCCAGAGTTAGCTAATTTTATCTGTGGCGGGGTACAAAAAGTAGCTGAACATGCAAAGATAAAAAAACCTGGCATAAAATTGCAACTTCAAGACAGTAATCTGCAGTACAATGCGGCAGCTCGCCAAGCAAGGCAGATTAACATTTTAACTAAAAATACTTATTTGGTTAATCAAGCGACGGGGCAGAAAACACTTGTTAATACGGAGACTGAGACTGACGTAGATAAGATTAGTGATATTGAAGTGGGTGCAGAACTGGTTAGGCTTTTTGTGTGGCGGCGTGATCGGCCGGTGCTCATGGCCGCTATTCTTGGGCATGAGGTGGGGCACATCGTATTTGAACACCAGGATGAAGCGGTGGTTAATGAGCATGAAGCGGATCTTTTTGCCGCTAAGCTCTTGAAGAAAAAGACCGATTTAATTGTAGCGCTGGATATGCTTTCACTTGCTGCGCATGTGTACAATAGTCTTAAAAGTATCGTTACCGATAAAAAGCTTGTCTATGATTTGGTACGAGCAGCTGTTAATCGCGTGGTGATGGATGTTCCTGATTTAGGTGAGCTTGGTACTGCTACTTCACATGCTTATGTGGCTACCGCAGTATTTAACGCGCTAGAAAAAGCGGACAAAAAAATTATAGTTAGCGGCAACTGGGAAGATGCTGTATTTGAAGTGTATCGAGCAGTCAAGCGAGCTTGTACAGTGCCAAGTGCTGTGTTTGGTGTGCCATCAGAAGAAATCCAAGCTTTGTGTCTTGAGATGGAGCGTAAGGCGACTTATCTTCAATCATTTAAGTTAACCCACCCAACCCCATTTAATCGTCGTGCGTTAATTGAGGCTATTTCAAAAAAATAAAGAGGGTTGGCTCATATGATGACTAGGTTCTGTTGAGTTTTTAAAAAATTAAAACTGTGAGTATCTCAGAAGAGTATGACCTAGAAGTCCTGTCATTCCGGGGTTTTGGGGCCCCGGAATCCAGCGAGAATGCTGATTGATGCGAGATCTATGAGCGCTTTAGACCAAGCTCTAATATTTTTTGAATTGGCCACGAATAAAGAATTTGATATTAAGAATGGATCCCAGGGCCCCAAAACCCCGGGATGACAGAATCGTTGATTCAATAGTTTTTTTCAGAAATTGACAACATAAACAACAATGCTAATTTGAAAAATTCAACAGATCCTAGATCCCAGGTCTTATAACCAGAGAGCATTTTCTTGAAATGACTGTATTGGGCAAGGCACTGAAAATTATTTTTGACTAATTTTTGCGACGACTTTTCCGCTTTCTTGCACATGGTGGTGTTGCGGCGTGCGATGTATGTGTAACAAGCTGTTGGCTGCTTGTCGACACAATTGGAGGCAATGCTAGGGCTGGCGGTGTAATTACCGTTTTTGCGGTAAAGTTTTTAATGTGTTGAGCTAGTTCGTTGGGCACCTCGCTACGCATGCGCAGTGCAAGATCCTGTTTGTTTTTGATTAAGTCTATTGATGTGCAGCTCGTCTCTGTGGTTTGTTTAAAGCCAAGCCAATTGAGATAGCCCGTTAAGCCAGGGGTTTGTCGATTCCAGTTGCCTTCTGTGTGTCCTGTGTGGTTGGTTCCTGCAAGAACTATGATAATATCTGCGGATCGTTGCGTAATATGCCATAGGGCGTTTGCTTCAACCATTTCGCGTAAAATAGTTTCGAGTGGCGAGTGCTGTAAGTAACTGTATAACTCTCGTTGACGGTCGCCCGCTAGCTTGGCCAATGGTATCGTGGCGATACTATTTTCGCTTAAATTAAATTTGTCGTCTAATTGTTGCACCAGCATTTTTTTTTGTGATATTTGTCTTTCTAATATTTCATCAAAAATACTACGTATCCAGCCAGAGCTTTTGGCAAGATATTGACGCAGCGTTGCTTGAGGCGCGAGTAAATCAAATAAGGTGAGCGATTCGCTTTCAGCTTGTTGGATGATGCGCACATTTGATTGACAGTAAGGCGGAAATGGCCAACCTATAAGCGATTCTCCATAGTAAATATTGCGATGTCGGTTATCAATGTTGATGACGGGGAGAGCCTCGAGGCGAGCTGCGACTTCTGAGCGTTGTTGTAAGAAGTCGCAGAGGCCTTGATAAAAGGCTTGTGAGCAGCCCCAAAAATGAAGTACTGTTGGCATTTGTTTAGGATTAGGATTGGTATAATTCTGGGCGAAGCTTTCAAAGATGTAATCTTCTTTTGCTTCTAAAACTATTTTGTCTTGAGGGCGATTGAAATAATCATTAGGACTGATTAAATTTTCAACAAGAAAAAGCACGCGGAGCGGAGTTTTATTGGGAAGCTCAGCCAAATTAAAAAATTGCGTGATGTTGTCTTCCCAGCTTCCAAGTTGGTGTTGATCGCCGCAGACCATAACTAGTTGCTGTTTATCTGCTATGCCTTTTTCAAACGTGGTCACATGGGTGATTAAACCATTTGCATAGCTAAAAAGGGTAAAAAATAAAACAATCTGTACTCTCTGCATAATCCCCCCGGATTTTTCTTAAAAACGGCACCTATTATTAATGGACGGAAACAGTCACTTGCTCTGTTAACTATGCATGGAGCACCTTTTAGGAATCAATAACTTTAAAAATACCGTAATATGTCTGCTGAGCGCTATCTGCCAGTGCATTGAGCAATAGAGTAATGGCGGCTGTGACGGTGGAGTGAGTAATTTAGGGTTTTTTATAATTTTTTTATAATTTCATTTTGCTTTTTTTGCCAAAGCCCGTATACTTCTTTTCATCATTTATACACTATGAAATATACGAAAAAATGGCATGGTAGGCGTAGCTCAGTTGGTAGAGCTCCAGATTGTGGTTCTGGCTGTCGCGGGTTCGAGTCCCGTCGCTTACCCCAGTCTTTTCTTTCCGTGTCATTTAATTTAGTTTCTGTCGGGGCGTGGCGCAATTGGTAGCGCACTCGCTTTGGGAGCGAGGGGTTGCCAGTTCGAGTCTGGCCGCCCCGACCATTTTTACTGAAGCAATAAGGATTTGCGCCCGTAGCTCAGTTGGATAGAGCAACGGATTTCTAATCCGTAGGTCACAGGTTCGAACCCTGTCGGGCGCATAAATTTCAGCCCATACCTAGAAACAATTTTTTTAGATCGATATGTTACCCGTTAAGCTTGAATAGCTTAGCGGGATTTTTGCTTTTAGGGTGGCAGGTAAATACTAGATTTTTTAAACTTTGCTATAAAAGTGCTCTTCGTCCGTATCTCTCGATACTTTTCGCTACGCACAGAGGTGCTGCACGAAACACTCGAGACGGACGGAGGAGTGATCTTTGATTTGCAAGATTCTCAGAATAGAGAGAGAAGAGAGCCTTAACTTGCGTTCGCTTCGAGTGTTTTGCTCGTAGAGCAAAATGTATCGAGAAGTGCGAACTCCATAGTTTCGAATAAAGCAAAGTCTAACGAGTTGGCAGTTTGTCTCGTCCTAAGGCGGTACTTATTTGGTGAGTGGTTTGTAGTGCAGGCAGCAATTGAGCAATGTCTCGAGCATTGTCAATCCAGCTGGCAATATCGGTAAAAGTAATTTTCTCTACGATGGCCTCAGGAGCATCGTCTTCGGTCCCCTCGATGACACGATCAATACTTGCAAGGCACTGATCAAAAAACAATTGTTGGTCTTCAAGTTTTTGCTTAATAAGGCGCATGCCTTCGATGGAATGGTTTTGCACCTCTGTGATTGCTGCGCGTGAATTATTATTCACCTGTTCGATACGCTCTTGCAGTATTGCCTGCTGCTGGGTGAGCGATTCTTGTATTAATTCATTTTGTTTGATCTGTATGGTATTCACTAAATTATCATCTGTGATTTGAGTAGAAAGCTCGTCAATTGTGATTTGAGTTTGTTTGAGTTGTATTTTTGTTGCTGCAAGAGTTTCGTTTTGGTGTTTGATATAGTGATATGTGCTTGCTGCCAGCGTAATGCCAATGGCTACGCTAATGCTGATGCTAAACCAAAAACACAACATTTTTTTACGTTCTTGCTGCAGAAAAGGAGCGAGTGCTCCTGAGACACTTAGTACTGCTTGGTTAGCATAGCAATCAATGTCCTTGTCTTTTTCTGGCGGTGTGAGCATTGTTTGTTGTGGAATGTGCATGTTTGTAGTTGCTTGTGTGAGCTGCGTAAGGGTGTAAAGAACTTGCAAGCTTGTGGGAGCATCAAGAATTAATTTTGCCAGCTCTTGGGCTATTACGATTGCTTGAGTTGTTGGCTTGAGCTTAAGTGCTCGTGCAATACATTCTAACAAAATCTTGCCGTATGTTTGATTGGTGAATTCTTCGTCGCAAATGATGATAGTTTGATTGGCAAGATCAAGAGATGCCTGTGACGGCAGCTCTGCGCTTGCCAGAGCGAGCTGCAAAAGGCTTGCGTCTATGCTGTTTAGCTGTGACGCTTTTAAAGAAGCAGAAAAAAAAAGAAGAACAAAAAATATGCCTCCTTTTATCATGCGTTTTTCCTTTAATGAGATGGTTGTAATTTAGTGGTAGTTTTTTTGATGAAGATATCTTGTAAGATTAAAAATTAAAGTCTAGTTTTGGTAAAAACAAATAAATACCCCGATTCAGGTTTAGTGAATTTTATAAAAAATTTAAAAATTGATCTCATTTTTAATCGAGTGCAGCGTGTAAAAGGCTTGTTAAAAGAAAATAAAATAATTTGTGAGTGCCTTTTTAAAGTAACGCAAATTTAATATTAAAGCGCATAGCGTTCTTGCTTATTTCGATAACCTCGCTTGCCAGAATTTCGCTGCAACTATTTGCTTATTGGTGCTTGATTTACCCCAAGCTCGGCGGCTAATTTTTGCTGCGTCATTTTACTTTCCTTGAATTCATAAATTTGGCATCTTTGTGCCTGCACTAGGCAATGGTAGCCTTGTGGTATAATTGATCACTTCATTCTTTTTGATTGAACAAAGATTCATTTTACCCCCACCTGCCCGTTTTCATAACTTTCTATGCACTTCAATGTTGAATGTGCGAAATTTTGTTTTTAGCAAAGAGGTAGTAGTCATGAAACTTTGTTATGTCACTGGTAACAATGGAAAATTTGAAGAGGTACGAGACTTTTTAGCATATGAGCACAGCCCCGTGCAGATTGAACAAGCGCCGTTGCCGATGTTTGAAATTCAAAGCATGGATCAAAAAGCTGTTGCTCTTGATAAAGCACGTCAGGCTTACGCTGTACTCAAGCGGCCACTGATTGTCGATGATGCCGCGATTTATTTTAACAAATACAACCAATTTCCCGGTGTGTTTACGCGGTATGTATACATGGGTATCGGTATGGATGGGATGTTTAAGCTGGTAAATCCAGGCGATCGAGCCTATTTTTTATTGTATCTCGTGTACGTGGATGCTCAGGGGCGGGAACAGATATTTGAAGGGCGTTGTGATGGCGTAATCGTGCGCCCTACGGTTTTTAAGGCGCATCCTGATCTACCGTTTGATGATATTTTTCTGCCTGATGGTAGCGATTTAAGCTACGCCGAGCTTTTTGGCACTCCTGCTTTTGCGCCGTTTGCCTATCGGATCCAAGCCGTAAAAGCTTTTTTGGCAGCATGTGTATGAAATAAACTTCTTCGGAAATCGCTCATGTACTTCGAGTCCTTCAAAGCCGCTGGTGCTGACGAGCTGCATAAGTAGCGTCTCGAAGTATACGCGCGGTGCTCAGGATGAGCGGGATATTTAATCTCCTCAGTATGAGCGGGAAATGCTTAATCTTTAGAAGCCCGCTTCCCCTCGGCAGGATCGCAGATCCGCCTCGAAGGGTTGTTTGAACTGCGGCAACATTATACTCCTTGTTGGTGTTTTTTAGATACTTAAGTTACTTAGCTCAATTTAAGAGCGGTGTAGAATGTTTGACTTGTGGTTTTAATCGGATCCTTGCCAAATTCAACAGCAAGGCCTGCTGTTTTAGCGAGCGCAGTAATATTTTCGACGTGTGTTTCAGCTTCTAATTTGCTAGCAAAAGTTCAAAAGCTTTTTTGTTTGGGGTACACTATTGAAAATCACAATTTTTTAAGAAAAGAATCATTTTAGATCATGATAACCCATCAAAAGAGTAAAAAAGTCCGTTTTTTAAAAATTAAAATAGTTCTCATCGGGCTGTTTTTTATAATAATTATCATTTTTCTGCGGTTGTATCATCTACAAGTGCAAGAACGCCAGCATTTAAGGGATTTAGGGAATAGAAATTGTATAAAAACAGAGGTAGTGCTCCCGCTGCGGGGTAATTTTTATGATTCAAAGCGGGTGCTTTTAGCCGCAAATCGGCCTGTTTTCGATTTGTACTGGCAGGGACCTAGCCGGGCCTGGACGGCGACAGATTGTCAACCCGTGCTGGATAAAGTTTTGGAGATTTTGCAGCTTACCCTTGAGCCTGCAGACATCGGCCAGCTTAAATTTGCTCATAAATATGGTCTTAAGCGATTAATAAAATCAGACCTCTCCTTTGATGAGCTTTGTAAAGTGAGCGAACAGTGCTCGCAGCTTGATTTTTTACTCATAAAAAACCGGTTTGATCGCGTATATCCTTATAAGGGGTTTGCGAGTCATCTTCTAGGGTATTTAAGTAAGTCGGAAAAAATAGGGCGTTCAGGTTTAGAGCAGGTATTTGAAGATACGCTTAAAGGTGAGACTGGGTGCGTGCATGCATTGACAAACAGTGTGGGTAAGCAGCTGGACTCTGAGGTAGTGCGCCAATCACAGCCTGGCGTAGATCTGAAGCTAACGCTTGATTTTGAACTGCAAAGTATGGCGGAGTCGATGTTTTCGCCAGGAGATTCAGGGGCGTTTTTGCTTATGGATGCTGAGACCGGAGCTTTTAAGGTATTTCTTTCATATCCTAATTACGACCCCAATCTCTTTTTGGGTGTGATTTCTGAAGCGTTATGGAATACGACACTCAGTGAAAATAATCCATTACTCAATCGCGCTACTCGAGCAATGTATCCACCAGCATCCATTTTTAAATTTGTAACCTTTGCCGCGGGTATTGATGAGGGGATCATCTCAACCGAATCGCGCTTTTTTTGTCCGGGGTATTCAGAGTTTTGTGGGCGTAAGTACCATTGCAAAAGACGAACTGGGCATGGCACCATTGATGCTATGGATGGGCTATCGACTTCGTGTAATATTTGTTGTTTTGATATTGCCAAGAAAATTAAGATTGATACGCTTGCCGACTACGCGTTTCGGTTTGGTCTAGGCAGTAAGACAAACTTCTTGCTTCCAGAAAAAATAGGTCTTATCCCAACATCTGCTTGGAAAAAGCAGGTTAAAAAAGAGTCCTGGTGGGCTGGCGAGACCCTCTCTGCAAGCATTGGGCAAAGTTACATGCTCGTAACGCCGATCCAGGTTGCGCGTATGACGGCAGCAGTAGCGACTGGATTTTTGGTTAAACCTCGAGCTCTTGAGCAAGAGCCTATAGAAAAACACCCTCTACAAATAAGTACGCGAGCCCTTACTTTTTTGCGTAACAGTATGAAAAAAGCCGTGATATCTGGGAGTAGCCGACGCCTCGATCATTTGAATGGGTTTGAAATTTATGCAAAAACAGGAACAGCACAAACGTGTAGTTTGTCGCTTGAAAAGACTGATCGAAAGCATTTGGAACATGGCTGGTTGGCTAGTTATTTTAAATATAAAAATGGCCCACCTCAGGTGTTGGTGATTATGTTGGAGCACGTGGAATCATCGACGGTTGCTCTTGATTTAGCTAATAAATTTTTAAAAACGTATCGCCATGTGCAGGAATTGAGGAAAGAGGATGGTTCGATACAATTTTCGTTGCACGAAAATCACTCCCAGCCGTCGCCTTCGGCTATGGCGGGCACGCACCATGAACCGATTTGAAGAGGAGAATAGGTGAAAAAGGCAGCGTTTCTTGATCGTGATGGCACTATCATTCACGATGTTGGCTATCTTTCTAATCTTGCCAATTGTCGTTTTATGCCTGGTATTATCGAGCTGTTGCAACGCTTACAGAAAGCGGGATATCTGCTCGTAGTAGTAACTAACCAATCAGGAATAGCTCGTGGATATTTCGATGAATCATTTGTAGAGGCAACGCATGATTTTTTGGAAACACAGCTTTTGCAGCATGGAGTTACTATTGCTGCTTTTTATTTTTGTCCTCATCACCCTGAAAAATCAGTTCGAGCAGATCTTTTACAAGCCTGCGATTGCCGTAAGCCGCGTGCTGGTATGTTTATACAGGCGGCTCAGGATCTTGCTATTGATTTGACAGCATCACTCATGATTGGTGACTCAGCACGAGATCTTGAAGCTGGTAGAGCGGCCGGATGCCGCACATATCTTATTGATGAGGCGCTTGCTGGGTGGATTTCGGATTTGTAGGGATATTAGACTTCTTCAAAAAGTACGATGATCTCCGCTCGTATCCTTCGAGCACTTCGAGACGGGCCGTTGGCCCTCCTCAGTATGAGCGGATCGAACGGCAGTTTATCCTGAGCCTCGAGTCTCGAGCTTGACGAGAGAACGAGAGGTCGAAGGAAGCCCCGTTGGGGAGGCTTCTCAGGACGAGCGGATTAGCAATTAACTCCAGGCTGGTATAATAAACTAACCCGCTCGTTCTGAGGAAGCCTGAAAGGCTGTCTCGAAGGATACGAGGGGAATGTAAATGCCTAGTTTCAAAAGAGGCTTGCTTTACACGATGCCTTTAGTAACACTGCTCTAGTAGCAATTTAGTTGCAAGGAGATGTTTTTATGAATTCCAATACTGAAGTAGGCGGTCCGCCGCTGCGTCTTAACGGAAACTTGTTGTTATTCTTCGCCTATGATATTGGGGAAGAAATTGATAACGATATTGTCAAAAGCAAAGGGCTTTTGAATGTCAATGACGCGTACCTTTCCTCATACTTTAAAAATTATCATGTGCCGCTGTCATTCTCAATGCGAGATGATGGTGAAGAGGTTGTGCTTCCTGCTGCACAGGGTCAGTCACGCATTTCAAGTAAGCTGTACAATTTTGGTGTGATTTCTTTTTGTTACCGTGTCCCATTTGAGGCAACATTTGAAGATTTGAAAACAAAAATTATAGAAGTAGATCGTTATTTTGAAGATAAAAGCGATCATGATGCCAAGCGAGTTTACAATGATTTAATGCCAGCGATTCGCAAGCCCTGCTTTTATAATTCAAAAAGCTCTTATCTGGCTGTGCATGTTAACCCCATGAAAGACACGATAACGCCTCATGAACTCAAAGAGCGTTACGGAGAACGGATAGCGTCGCTGCTGCGGTTTGAAATGCAAAATTTGTCGGAATATCAAAAAAATGACATCTTGGCTTCAACGACTGGGTACTACGGCGAAGACATGGTTATCATAGATACTGAGGCTTCGTTTGTGTATGACGACGAATACGTAGAAGCGCTCGAATTTTTTGAATATGCGAATATTGAAAAAGTAGAATTACAGTACTTTGACCGCTTGCTGGATCAAAAATTAAATTATTTTTATTCACAAGATTCGTATGAAGTGCCGTTGACCGCTTATTTTCCACTCATTGGCGAGCGTATGAACTTGCCGGTCTCGCGCTTGGTTAAGCTGCGAGTTGATATCTCTGTGGTGACAGAGCGGCTTGAAAATAGTATCAAATCAACGGGTGACTCATTTTTCTTGACCATGTATTCGATGTTGGTCAAAAAATTGCTCATTAAAGATTCTCGCGAGTCTATCAATCGCAAACTGAACATCATCAAAGATTTGTATACAGTTTATCAGGATCGACTTGATACCATTCACGAAGAGCTGCTTACGGTTGTGATCATTATTTTGATTGCGATTGAAGTATTTGCAGTATTTTTGAGATAAAAAAGAGGCACCTACTTAAAGTAGGTGCCTCTTTTAATGAAGTAATTTTATTTCTTAGTTGCTTTCGTCATCTTCGCTGAATTCATCATCAGAAGATGTGGTATTAATTATTTGAGAAACTTCTTGATCGGCCTCATCTATTGATTCTTCATCTTTAGAAAGAGATTTAATTTTAGAAAGAGATTCAATGCGATTTCTGAGTAGATAAATTTCTGTTTTTAGACTCTTGGATGAATCTTCTAAATTGCTTATTTTGATGTGTTGTTGTTGAAGACTGGCTTTGTTTTCTTTAATTAAAATTTTGTTGCTCATGTAAAATACCATTGTTGCCCAGCGAGCTTGCAAATCACGATCAATTTGTTGTAGATCTCTTTTCTTTTTAAGAAGCGTTACTTCTAGCGATTGCACATCATCCTTGGGGCTTTGATGAAATAGTCGCGATTCTGAGATCGTTGCAAAAGATGATTCCTCTAGTGTACCACACGAAGAAGAATCGCTTGCCCGTACTTGTACGGTTGTAGCCAAAAATAGTAATCCGGCAAAAAGTATTGTTAGTGTTTGATTCATTAAAGTTCCAATTATTTTTTGTTATTAAAAGAAATTTTCAAATTTTTTATAAACCCCTTACCCTACCCCAGATAATTTTTGAAGGGAAGAAACCCTATCACATCTTTGGAGAAGAGGCAATAATTATTATCAATTGTGAATATCTAGCAGTTGGTTTTACTGGTGATACTAAGTTAATTATTTCAATCTGGCGATTTTAATGCAAATAAGAATAAAAAGGTGCTTTTAAGAAGATTAAAGGTAAGGATTGGTTTTGATGAGAATTTTTGAAAGGTCTTATATATTGTGAAAAGATAAGCATTTAAATTAAGATTGTTTTGTCCCTAGGTTAAACCTTGAAGATAATTTCTATTATTGAACGCAACATAAGATGATAATGAGCAATGATTTATTCGTTAAAAACGGTATTTCCATCCCCATGCGAGAGCTTGAAGTGACGACCAGTCGATCCGGCGGTCCCGGGGGGCAGCATGTTAATAAAACAGATACGCGCATTACTGTGCGCTGGAATGTAAAGATGACATCTGCACTCAATGAAGAGCAAAAAGAGCGTGTCCTGCAAAATTTACAAACACGTTTAACTGGTGATGGTGATTTGATAGTGCACAATAGCGAATCGCGTAGTCAGCAGCAAAATAAGCAGATGGCGCTGATTCAATTAGCCCAAGATGTGCGCAAGGCTTTACATGTGCCTAAAAAACGAATGGCAACGCGAGTATCTCGATCGGTTAAGGAGGCGCGTGTAGATGAAAAAACTCATCGAGGGTCCATTAAAAAAATGCGTAATAAAAAAAATTATGATGAATAATAATTTTGCGTAGTGTGTCCTATACCTAAAAAAGAGGGAGTTTCGGGATGGCGTTTAAAGTTAAATCAAAAAAAAGTGGGAAGATGTATCACTTGCATACAAAAGAAGTAGAACTAGCAGCAGGCCGTAAACAACGAATTTATTATTTTGCTGGTGAAGCAAATGAATTTGCGATTGATGCATTGCCTGAAGGGTATGAAGTAATTGAAAATGAGCGTACCGGCTTGCCGATGTTGCGCAAAAAAAAATAATTTCTGCGGGATGTAGATCAAGGAGGGCTGGGTGTGTTTGAAGGCACATGCAGCCCTCTTTTTATTAAGAGGTAGGACATTGTGATGGCTTTATTATAAAATTTTGCGATAAAGGCAGAGCGTAAATTGCTGATGTGAATAGGCACAGGAGAATGATTTACATGAAACTTGAAAAAAATGGTGTTTATCTTGAGTTTTTGCATGAGATCAAATCTCGTATTAATGATGCACAAACCAGGGCTTTAAAAGCTGTTAATCGTGAGCTTGTGTTACTGTATTGGGAGATGGGTAAGCGTGTTGTTGAAAAACAACGGCAAGAACAATGGGGTGATGGGGTAATTGAGAGCCTTGCTTGTGATTTACAGCGCGAGTTTCCTGGCATCAAGGGGTTTTCAGCGAGAAATATATGGCGAATGCGTGATTTGTATCTCTCATACGCTGATCATGCAAAACTGCCAGCACTGCTGACAGAAATAGGCTGGACTCATAATTTAGTGATTTTAGAAAAATGTAAGGACAATTTAGAACGTGAATTTTATATGCGGATGGCACTAAAGCACGCATGGAGTTACCGCGTTCTTTTAAATAATATTGAAAACCAATCGTATGAAAAAACACTGCTGGGGCAAACTAACTTTGAGGCAACGCTACCAGTTTCAATAAGTGATAAAGCAAGGTTAGTTGTTAAAGATGAATATACCTTTGATTTTTTAGAATTAGGTGATGATTACAGCGAGCGACAACTTGAGAACGCGATGATTCTAAAGATCAATGATTTTCTACGCGAGATGGGTGGTATTTTTACGTACATGGGAAATCAATATCGCCTTGAGATTGATGACAAAGAATACTTCATTGATATTTTACTTTACCATCGTCATTTGAAGTGTTTAGTTGCGATAGAGCTCAAAATTACTGAATTCATTCCAGAGCATGTTGGCAAGATGCAATTTTATCTTGCGGCGTTAAATAAATTGGTCAAAACGCCTGACGAAAACCCATCCATAGGTATTATTTTATGTAAGTCAAAAAGTAAAACGACTGTAGAGTATGCTTTGAATGAGTCAAATAAGCCGATCGGTGTTGCTACGTACACCGTGGTTAAAAAATTGCCAAAAGAGTTACAAGATCAATTGCCGAGTATAGAGCAAATTGAAAGACTCCTTGGTAAGATCGAGTAGTATTGATTTGCTCAAGCGTCTTAACGCCTGCGCGTGAAAAACGCATCACCTCTTTATCGTCAAAGATAGGCAGTAGTGCCGGTGCATCATCAAGAGTGATGGGGCGGATGTAGAGACGTTCAGTCTGAGTGATTATGCTTTTCATCAAGAGGTAGAACATTAGGCAGACTTCATGAGCTGGTAAAAAACCCTGAAGAGGCTATTCGACCTATCAGAGTTTTTGAGTAGAGAAATATTAGTAGCAAAAAGACACGGTTGCTTTTTTAAGGCGAGATTATTTTATTGCTACTGTATCGTTCTGTGAATGTATATTTCGTTTTTTAGAGTTAAGCAATGATTATTGGTTTTTGCGCATCCATGGAATCAGAGCTGAAGTCTGCTCTTTATATTTTTTAAAGGCAGTGTTTTCGGCCATTTTTTTCTCTAAGAGGGGTATGCCTGATACCTTTATTATTAGATATGTAATAGTTATAGGACTTATAATACTGAAAATGCCCCCTTTAACAGACAATGCGAGAATAAAAAAACCCCACCACAGTGTAATTTCTCCGAAATAATTTGGATGACGAGAATAATGCCAGAGCCCTTTTGTTAAAATTAAGCCTTGATTATTTGAATTGCTTAAAAAAGTTGCTAGTTGATGATCTGCAATTGTTTCAAAAATAAATCCAAATATCCATACAGCTATTCCAATCAAATCCAACCAAGTAATTCCTTGCCTTTGATTGCTATTGATAAGCAAAACTGGCGTTACAATGATTATTAAAAAAATGGCTTGCAAGAGAAAAACTTGCAAGTAGGTTCTTATATAAAAGTAGCGGCCCCATTCATTACGCCAAGCAAGGTAACGATAATCTTCGGTTTTACCACTATTTCTTTTATAAATATGGAGCGAAAGTCGTGTGCTCCAGATAAAAATTAACGCTGTTGCAATGATGCTTCTTTGGCTGTGTATGCCATAAAGAAATAAAGGGCATATTGTTGCTATTAAAAAACCTATACCCCAAGCAATGTCTGCAATATCGTTTCTTTTTTTTAGTAGAGCAAAAATAAAGGCAAAATTGTAAAAGATAAAAATAACCAATGAGGTAATGAGAAGTGCAGCACTAAAAGAAGCAGGCATAAACATCCTTTTCATTATGCTGAAATTTTATAGGATTATATATTCAAAGATGGTGGCATGACAAAACCCCCACTGGGCTTTTACCGGGAGTCAAATTTTTTTGCTTTCCTTCTAAGAATCTCTTTTTATTGATTGAATCATCTCTTCCAATGCCTGTAAAAATCGAGACTGATCCTGTTTAGAGAAAGTGGCATTATAACTTGGCCCCATTCCTGTTTCACGTAAATAAGCACGTAATTCACGCATTGCTTTTGTACTACCTATATTATTATCATTAAAAACTTTCCCTATTGGGCTTATTGCACGAGCACTCTTTTGTAAGCAGCGATCTGCCAGTAAGATGTCTAGAGTAACTACAATATCACCAGCCTGTATATGGTCGTTAATCCAATTGTCTGCGGCATCTGGATCAGAGCTAACCTGTATTTTATGTACATTTTTATCAACGGTCACACCAAGGCGACTATTGCTTACTAAGTAAACCTGCAAGTTGTGCCGCGTGGCCACGCGAAAAATCTCTTTTTTTACAGGGCAAGCATCGGCATCTACGTAAATAATCAACATTCATAAACTTTCTAATCGTCTTTTTAGCTTGAGCAAATCACGCTTGAGTATAAGCGATACCCATTTGGCATTCGTATGGAGGGTTTAATTAAACCAACAGCATCATAGTGTTACAGGGTCGCTACCGAAATTTTGATTAATGCACTAAACTCTTTAATGTACCAATTTATATCATTTTCCTCGTTAAACATAAGATTAAGGTATCAAGTACCCTGAGGGTCAAGGAAAATTTTACGTAACTTTAAAATTTAATAAAGAAATGACTTCAGGCAGCTTTTATTAGATAAAGCTATAGGCTGAAAAAGTGTACTACAATAGTTGTCTTTATTGTTTAACGAAGGGGCGAGCTTTGTAAAATAGTTCTATCTTCTTAGGAAATCTATAGCTCCTGGAGCAACGGATGATAAATTTAAAAAAATCATGTATCTATACAGAGCGTATGACCTTGACCCATTGAAAAAAGAAAGTAACTACCGCTTAATTAAGCGGTATCTGGGTAGTTACAATAGATCTTATTATTAAATAATTAAGACGAATCAGGTAATAATGATGAATAAAAAAACTCTCGTTTGGTTTCGCCAAGATTTACGGTTATCTGATAATCCAGCCTTGTATCAAGCTGTTCTTAATGGCTCGGTTTTAGCGATATATATTTTAGATGAGCAAAAAAATAAAGATATAAGTATGGGGGCAGCTAGTATGTGGTGGTTGCATCACTCACTTACTAAGCTTGCTAGCTCTCTTGATAATAAACTGAACTTTTATAAAGGTGATGCAAAAAAAATTATTTTAAAATTAATTAAAGAGTATTCGATTGATGGCGTTTATTGGAACCGTTGTTATGAGCCTGCTCGGGTTGAACAAGATGCCGAGATAAAAAACCTTCTTATACATGCAGGCATTGATTGCCAAGATTTTAATGCATCTTTATTGTGGGAGCCAGAGCTGGTTCTTAAAAGCGATAAAACTCCCTACAAGGTCTTTACTCCTTTTTACCGCAATGGTTGTCTTAGTGCTCAAGCCCCGCGTATCCCTTTAGAAAAACCTAAAAAATTAAACTTAGTTAAAGATCCAGTGCATGCTATTGATCTTGATGATCTTGGTCTTTTAAAGAATAAGTTGCCTGCTTTTTTAGCTGAACAGGATTGGATAATTGGCGAAGATGGAGCCCAGGATGTATTGGCTACGTTTATACAAAAGCCTTTAGAAAATTATAAAGAAGGTAGAAATGTTCCAGCCAAGAAAAATGTTTCACGCTTATCGCCATATTTGCATTTTGGTGAAATATCTCCTAATCAAGCTTGGTATGCGGCTAAAAATAGAGGTTTTGTATCGGCTAGCTTAGGCAATAATGTTGATTGTTTTTTGAGTGAACTGGGTTGGCGTGAATTTTCTCATTCATTGCTCTATAATTTTCCAGATTTACCACGTAAAAATTTTCAATCGAAATTTGATTCTTTCCCTTGGCGCAATAATCAACAGCTGTTAACTGCATGGCAGCAGGGCCAAACGGGATATCCAATAATAGATGCTGGTATGCGAGAGCTTTTGCAAACAGGCTATATGCACAATCGAGTTCGTATGATAGTAGGCTCTTTTTTAGTGAAGAATCTTTTGCTGCATTGGCATCACGGGGCTGATTGGTTTTGGGATCGATTAGTTGATGCAGATCTTGCAAATAATAGTGCTAGTTGGCAGTGGATTGCTGGATCGGGGGCTGATGCCGCTCCTTATTTTCGTATATTCAATCCAGTAACCCAAGGTGAAAAATTTGATACTGATGGCGTCTATACCAAACGATTTTTACCTGAGCTTGCCGCTTTGCCAAGTAAATATCTCTTTAGTCCTTGGGAAGTAAAAGAACCTATTTTAAGGGAAGCCGGCGTAATTTTAGGTAAAACATATCCTTGGCCGATTATTGATTTAAAAGCTTCAAGAAGCAATGCGCTTGAAGCTTTTAAATCGTTATCGACAGAGATTAAATAGTGAAAGTGTTACGTATCATTCTCAATGATCATCTTAGTTTAGATATTGCTACGCTACAGGGTTTAGATTCTAAGACAGATATTATTTTAATGGCTGAACTTGTAGATGAGTATACGCATGTAAAACACCATCAGAAGAAAATAGCTTTTCTTATTTCAGCAATGAGACATTTTGCTGAGATTCTTAGATCAAAAGGCTATTCTCTTGAATATGTAAAGCTTGATGATAAAGATAATACAGGCAGCCTAGTTAGTGAAATTGAACGTGTTTGTAAAAAACATAATCCTGACAAAATCATTATTATGTGGCCTAGCGACTATAGAGTATTAAAAAATATTCAAAAACTGAGAGATTCCTCTGCAGTGTCTTTGGAGATTTTAGATGATAATCGGTTTTTAGCTTCTCACGAAGAATTTCAATGCTGGGCAAAAGATCGCAAAGAGTTGCGTATGGAGTATTTTTACCGTGAAATGCGCCAAAAGTACGGCGTACTTATGGATGGAAGTAGTCCTATTGGCGGGCAATGGAATTACGATAAAGAGAATCGTAAGCCTGCTCCTGCTGATTTGGTAATACCAAAAACGTACCAGACTCAACCCGATATTATTACTAAAGAAGTAATTAATTTAGTGCAGCAAAATTTTGCGAATCACTTTGGTGATTTAGAGCCATTTTTTTATGCCGTTACTCGAGAACAAGCATTGGAGTCGCTAAGTCTTTTTATAGCGGAGAGATTACCTCGTTTTGGTGAGTATCAAGATGCAATGTTAGAGGGGCAACCATGGATGTATCATTCACACATAAGTTTTTACATTAATGTTGGCTTGCTTTCACCCTTAGAGTGCATTAAAGCAGCAGAAGAATATTATTATCGAGGACTTGTTTCTATTAATTCTGCAGAAGGATTTATAAGACAAATACTTGGTTGGCGAGAATATGTACGGGGTATTTATTGGCTTAAAATGCCTGATTATAAAAAAAACAATTTTTTAAACGCTCGCCGTCGATTGCCTGGATTTTATTGGACAGGCAAAACAAAAATGAACTGCCTAAAGCAGTGTGTTAGTGATACTAAAAAAAATGCTTATGCGCACCATATTCAGCGTTTAATGGTCTTGGGTAATTTTGCTCTGATTGCAGGGATTTCGCCCGATGAGGTCAATGAATGGTTTTTAATTGTTTATGCGGATGCCTATGAGTGGGTTGAGTTGCCAAATGTAACAGGAATGATTTTATTTGCGGATGGCGGTTTTTTGGCGAGCAAGCCTTACGCTTCAAGCGGAGCATATATAAATAAAATGTCTGACTATTGTAAAAAATGCCCTTACGACATTAAACAAAAAGAAGGCCCAAAGGCATGCCCATTCAATTATTTGTATTGGGATTTTTTATTACGTAATGATTCTAAATTAAAGACTAATTACCGGTTGCGCATGATTTATTCTTTATTGGCAAAGATGGATTCTTCTAAGATACAAAAAATACAGTCTGATTCTGCTTCTTTTTTAAATGGTTTAGAATGTGAACCCTTGAAAAGCTACTAGGTCTCTGCTTTTGAGATAAAAATTGGTAAGAGATTCTTTGATTTTATCAAGCGTCTTAACGCCTGCGCGTGAAAAACGCATAACCTCTTTGTCGCCAAAGATAGGCAGTAGTGCTGATGCATCATCGATTGTGATAGGACGTATGTAGAGCCGTTCGGTCTGGGCGATCATAGTTTTCATCACAATCCTACGGTTTATTGAATTGATTTGATTTCTGATTGGGTATCTGGCATTGTATGGCGTTAAATTACAAGATTCAACGGTGTTTTACCTTAAGAAGGATAGTATGACGTCACCTATAAAGAAAAGCAGCGATCTTCTTAAAACCGATATAGAACTGATCAGAAAATCTATAGCTCCTTGGGCTACTGATGATGAATTTAAAACATTCATGTATCTGTGTAAGGCGTATGACCTTGACCCGTTGAAAAAAGAAATCTATTTCATTAAATATTCTAATAAAGCAACCATTCTTACCAGCCGTGATGGGTATCTTAAAATTGCCAACCTTAATGAAAATTTTAATGGCCTTGAAAGTGATGTTGTCTACCAAGGCGATGTGCTGACCAAGCGCGATGACGGCAGCTTGCACATCTCATATGGTGCAGAGCATTTATGTTTTGATAAATCAAAGCTTACCGGGGCTTTTTGTAGCGTGTTTCGCAAAGATCGATCCAAAGCAACAACGGTGTTTGTAAGTATTAGAGAATACTACAAAAAAGATGCGCCAATCTGGCAGCAGTATACCAATGCCATGATTTTAAAAGTCGCTGAAGCGATGGCGCTCAAGCGTGCATTTGCCATCAGTGGGCTGGTTACGAGAGAAGAGATAGATGATGAGGTGGAGTAGCCAGCTGCAAGCAAAATATAGTATATAAGGGTTGTCTTTGGCATCTATTTTTTAGATAACATTTTTTTATATAGAGGTGGAAGCAATGATTTTAATACTGCTTCAACCTCTTGTTTATCTTCTTGGCTAACATGCGCAGCGCCGTAACCAGATTTATGTTTTTCCATAATTGAACCAGTTGTATCTAGCGATAAACGTGGTAATTTCCAGCAACAGCCTAGAAAATTAATAGCAATTTTTCCCTGCTCATGCTTAAGAATAAAAACCACACGCATGGTTCCATCAAAAAATTTACCTTTAATATTTATAGCATGTGATGTAACAAATTCTTCTACCAAGAAATGTTTGTGGCCATCATTTGCCCAGTAGCTCCATGAGGGATCAGTGTATGTTTTAAGGTGTTTTGATTGTGTAAGAATTTTTCTGAGTGTTGCGTCAAGCTCTGTCGCATCAACCATCAAATTTCCCCATCCATTTGCGGCATTGAGTGGCTTGATAACAACTATAGGCGAATTAAGATGAGCAAGAATTTTATTGGCAAGCGCCGGTGAATATTTTTTTTTGCAGCGTATCCAGCGAGGTCGGTAGCTGCTTAGAAGATTATTAAAAAGAAGGCTGGTGTGATATTTATGATTTACATAGGGTGTTGTTGCGTCATTGATAATTAAAAAATTTTGATATTTTTCTTTAAATTTTTTAAGTGACTCTGCGTACCAGTTTGGATATCCGTGATTACTAAAAACAATTATTCCGAGATGTTGTCCAAGATTAAGCGGGCGAGTTGTTGTGGTTTTTTTGTTTGCTAATTGTTTAAATAGATCATCATGCGCCAAGCTTTCTAGCGATGGTGCCCATCGTCCACCATTCGCCAAAAAAAGGTTAAAAGCAAATTGATTTATTTTTGTTGGCGTATTGGGTTTTTTACCAACATACCACACAGGCAAATTGAAAGGTTTGAGGTAATTCCAAAATAACCGCCACATTTCTCCGGTGCTAAACAGTTCATCAAATCCTTGAAAAAAAGATTGCGGTCCTTCACCTAGTTCAAGAATTTTAAGAGATCCTTTGTTCCACCGTAGATCTGCAATGAGAAAGGAAATATCTGGTTGGAGCTCTTTTGTCTGATGCGGTGTGTTTGCGTGGTGATGCAATGATAGTAGGGATATTATTGCTATAAAAATAAGAGACCCAAAGAAAATTTTAAATTGTAGGCGTAGCATCTCTGGGTCTCTTTCGTAAAATTATTTCTCTATAGATGTAGTTTTACTCAGCATTTGCCTAGCTAGCCTCGGTTTTACCCTCAGTGTTACCAGCGGTGTTGCCCTCGGTGTTACCCTCGGTTTTAGCCTCGGTGAGTACATCTTTTCCTTTAGGGGTTTCTTCTATTGTATATGCAGGGTTAGCAACGTCATTTTCCGCTAGGTTTTTTGGTGTACTCTTTTCAGTACTCCCTTCAGTGGTTCCTTTAGTATGGCCGGCTGCTTTTTTTTTAAAAAAATCACATGCAGGAGTTATAAAGAGTACAGCTCCCAGTAGTAAAATTTTTTTCATTATTTTTTCTCCTTTATTAGCTCTTTACATTTATATAGAAGCTTACGCTCACCATCGAAATCCTGATCTGAAATTTGTCCAAATCCTTCAACTAAAAATTCTGCCAACGCCTCTTTTTTATCATAAGCCATCTGTTGTAAAGCACCAGCGAGTATTTTTTTAGTTTCATCAGAGATGTTTTTGCTTATAACTAGTGGTTGAATAGGGAATGGGCCCCAGGACTCAATAACCCGAATTTTGGTTTTTAATTCCGGGTGCTCTTTGAATTGTAATGCTAATCCATTGGAATCAATTGCCGATCCATCACAGCCGCCATTGGCTACTAACTGAATTGATGCGAGATGACCGCCACTTTCATGTATATTTTTAAAGAAGGCTGTAGATTCTTTCATTTCTACAAGTTTTTGCAGCATGCAAAAATAACCACTCAATGATTCAGGATCATTATAACACCAGGTTTTCCCCCTCAGATCTTCAAATTTTTGTATAGAGCTGTTTGATGCAACAATAACATCAGAAAAATAGATTGGTTTGTGATTAGTTCGCTCATCTTTAAAAATTGGAGCAAGCGGAAATAGCTCAACTGGGCAAGGAGTAAGAGATGTTAACCAAATAAATGGTGGCGAACAAAGATGTCCAACATCAATTTCTTTTGTTGAGAAGGGATCTTGAAGGTTTTGTGGCGGGCCTGAATGAACAAGCTCTATAGATAATGAAATGTCTAAATTAGTTGTTTTGTTTACATAATCAATAATGAGGTCATATAAAGCTTTAGGAATACTTGGCGTTAGATATGTTCTTAAGTGAAGAGGGGTTTTTGTATTGCTATCTTTGGTATAAGAATGCTGCATGCCAACTATAATGAAAAGGAAGAGTGCCAGAGTAGGCTTTTTCATGGGGCTCCTCATAGAAAATTATGTAATTGGGGTTGTCATAAGATAAAGAGTATGGTGCTAGTATAAAAAAACCACACTGTTTTTTTACAGTGTGGGATAGTGTAAATTCCCAGATATCTGGGAAGTTAGAGTTTTTAAACAGATCTATTGCAAACAATAAAGAGTATTTACCTGTGCCATGTTAATTGATCTATTGAATAATCTCGGAGCAGTATACCAATGCCATGATTTTAAAAGTTGCTGAAGCGATGGCGCTCAAGCGTGCATTTGCCATCAGTGGGCTGGTTACGAGAGAAGAGATAGATGATGAGGCGGAGTAGTAAGTAATTTGCTATAACTGATACACTTTTTTAACACGAGCCATATCAATCATCCCATCCAATGGTGTTGAAAAAAAATAGTTGAGCTGCCAAGCTTGAGATTTTTTTGCTTGGGCATTGTCGGCAATATTCCATGATGGGTAGATGCGAAATGCGCGTTTACCGCCTTTGCCGTCTTTCGAAAAAATTCCTTTTTCGAATAACACCATTTTTGGAAAAATAAATTGGCCATGATTGTTGCCGTTTTGAACGGTGATGACTACAAAATCAATGTCATCAGCGAGATCAAATGGTTTGATGGGACCGCCGGTAGCATCGGGCTTCCAGAGAGTGACAAACTGCCCGACCTTGGTTGGTGTAACATGTGCCACGCGAAATTTGATGTGCATATCATTGAGCGTGAAGGTACAAGCATAGTACTCAGCGCTTTCAGGCTCTGTAATTAAATTGGTCATCACCAGTAGATTTGGGGCGTAAATTTTTTCAAATATAGAGGCAAGGCTAGGATGAATTTTGGTGCATTGATCAATTGTTACGAGCGACATTTTACATTCCTAAAAATCATTTTGAATTAACTGGAAAAAAGTGTTTCAAGAAATTGGCGATTAAACTGGTACAGGTGAGCGTTGCTGTTGTTCCAAGTACCTCGCTTGAGCGTAAAGCCAATTGTAGCAAGGGCTCTATTCAGGAGCAAGAGCGGCATTATCGCATTGTAATCAGGAACAGGGCGAATGCTTGCGTACCCCGCTAAAAATGGTTTTTTACTGGTAGGATGAGCTAGCCATTCTGCGTGTTCCATAGAACAAAAATCTTCTTGAGCAAAGCTAGCGCGAGCGGCTGACCAATCAATAATTCCAGAGAGTTTGCCGTTATCAATTATCAAATTGCCGGGCCGAAAATCACGGTGAATTATGCAGGGCCCGTCTACACTTGTTAACAGGTCGAGGTGTGTATCGTAGTAGTGACGGCATTGTTCAATGAGCTTTGTTGGTAAGTGATTGCTGCATTCTGCAATATTTTCTTCAAACTTCAGCGAAAAATGAATGCGAGGATCGAGGTTGAAATTCTCAGGTTGTAGCAGATCTCCATAGCCTGTGACTTGGTTGAGGTGAATCACCAGTTTCATACGCAAGCGCATCAGTAAAATCTATTATTTTAAGTAGTGAGCCGGGCAAACACTCCATTAAAATAGCGCCGTCTATATCAGCGCTTGGTTTTATAGTTTGTATAATATTGGGTACGGGTAGTGACTTTGAAAAGTGATTTAAAAAATATACTTCGTGTCGGTAGTCTTCGGGGCGAGAGCATATTTTTAAAATGAGCTGAGTGTTGTTTGGTTGCGTTACTTTATAGACAATAGCAACCGTTGCATCTTCGTGATCGATGCGTGAAAAGGTGGCGCTTTGAAGAGCAAGGCGGTGTTGATAGATAGAGATGAAGTTATCCAAGGACTACCTTCCCTTACGAGCTGTTGAAATTTTAGCGTATAATTTTTTTTGCAGTTCTCTGTGGCCGCGGTGAAAGCTCGTAGAGCCTGAAGCTGAGCATCAAAGGCTGGTGTGCCTAACAGGGTTCGAACCTGCGGCCTAGCGATTAGGAATCGCTCGCTCTATCCACCTGAGCTATAGGCACACGCTAGAATCCATTCTAACCTATGTGTTTGAAAACGGAAGAATAGATTATTGTCTTTTGAAAAAGTTATGATTGAGTTCTTAATCTTCCAAAGACGGACAATCTTTGAATAGATGGTGCATGTAATATTTAGGATTATCTAAAAATTGCTTAGTGATTTGATAATGATTTGTATCTGTGTATTGGATTGCTGCTAACATTTCTGCATCGCAAGAGTAGATTGTTGCTTCTGGATAGGCCAGGAGGATAGTAGAGTGAGTGGCGATGATAAATTGGGCATCAGAGTTCTTACACATATCATTGATAATAACCATGAGTGAGAGCTGGCGTTGTGGTGAGAGGGCTGCTTCTGGTTCATCTAAAATAAAGAACCCGCTATTTCCCATGCGATTTTTGAAGAATGATAAAAAGCTTTCGCCGTGCGACTCTTTGTGTAGCGACTTGCCGCCGTATGAATCATAAGCTCTGCCATCAGCTTGCGCCATGGTGTCGAGATAGTTGGCAACATTAAAAAAGCTTTCTGCTCTAAAAAAGTAACCATCGTGAGGTTTTTTGCGCCAAGAAAGAATTAGGGCTTGGGCAAGTAATGCAGTTCCCTCATAGGTATTTTCTAGAGAAGTTTTGAAAGAGATGTTCTTGCTGCCTCCCTCAGGGCCAAAGCCTGCTTTGAGGGCGATGGCTTCAAGAATGGTTGATTTACCTGTGCCATTTTCACCGACAAAAAACGTGACTTGTGTTGGAAACGTAATTTCTGGCAGCTGTTTGATAATGGGCAGTGAAAAGGGATAGTCGTTACAATTACTTATCAACGTTGAATTGATTTTGACTTTATCAAGTAATGGGCCATCTAAGATGGTGGTGTGTTTCTGATTTTTTAACAATATTTGATTATTTTTTGTGAAATATGGTGCGCCTGGCAGGGGTCGAACCTGCAACCTACGGATTCGAAGTC
This sequence comes from candidate division TM6 bacterium GW2011_GWF2_37_49, assembly GCA_945861145.1. Classification (GTDB taxonomy): domain Bacteria; phylum Babelota; class Babeliae; order Babelales; family RVW-14; genus CAMATL01. The sequence goes on from CAMATL010000002.1 coordinate 63,706, forward strand.
CGGCACTCTATCCAATTGAGCTACAGGCGCATATAAAAGAATTTCAGGGGAAGATGTACATTCTACCAAAAAACAGATGTTTGCCTAGAGAAAATGATTCAAATTATAGAAAATTTATGATTAGGCTCTGTTGAGTTTTTGAAAAATTAATGAAAAATTTTCAAAAAAAAGTTAGCACTAAGTGCCTTGTCATCCCGGGTAGGGCCCCGGGATCCAGCGAGAACTTTGATTGGAAGGAATAATTTGATGATTTTAAACAAGTACTGATAGATATTCTGTAGCTTTTGAATTGATAAAATTTTATATCAAAAATGGATCCCGGGGCCCTACCCGGGATGACAAAATTTCAGAATCGAAGCACCTTTTTAAAAAAACTGTCAAGGCTATTCAGAAGTTCAACAGAACCTAATGAAAGCTTTTTTTTGTTCGAGAGCATCTGCTTATCGATGCAAGGGCCCAGGCTTTGATCTGAGATCCTCTAAAATTATTTATACCTGTCGAGTTGAAAGCTCTTAAGTGGTTTTTAATTTTTTCCGAGCCTTTGCAGCTTCTTCAGCTTGGTAGCCTTTTCTCTTTGGCAATAGTTATTTGATTTTTTGTGAAAGATGAAATCCTTCCTTAACTTCTTTTAAAGCTAGTAGGTAAAAAAAATTTCCGGTGTTTAGATTTTTTACTTTAAACAGAAATTGTTCTTAATGGTAGCGTTTTGTGTAGGTAAAAGATTGGCGTTAGTTGGGGCTCAAATCTAGAATAAATTGATCATCTCTTGCGAGGCAAGCAGGCAGTAACGCAAGTCTTGAAAATCAATAAGTGGTTCAATGGTGATGGTGTGGTAAAGCTCTTTTTCATCTCAGCCAGCGTTATAGACAAGTTGGATATTTTAATCAACTTGGAATCTGTTTGGAGTCTGTCTTCTGATCTGAAATGAATTTTTTTGATACAATATTGCGTATTTGACAATGTGATTGTTCGGCGTTATTGTCGGGCAAAGTTTTTGACATTTACCCGTTGTAGATGTTTTTAACGATTGTGTTTTTATAATAACCTTCAATATCATGATGAGTATATCGATGAAAACTAGTATTCGCTCCAGTGCGTGTGGTATTACTATTGGATTGACTGAATCATTGATTAAAGCTATCAAAGATAATCCCGAGGAGGTTAAAAAAGCTGCTGCGGCAGGATTAGAATGTGCGAAATTACTTGGTGGAGAGGTATACAATATATTTTCTTTTATAGAAAAGACATATATGCGGTTTATGCCAACTAAAGGGATGATTGATCAACCTTTGGAAGCTATTGCCAATGGTGCTGATTTTGCTTGTCCTAGGTGTAATGCAGTAAAATTTTGGGCTGCTTATTCAAAATTTAGTGGCCCTCTGGCGATTTCAATCGGACTGTTAGAACATTTGATGGGCTTATTACACAAGCTGATGGGTGAGACCTTGGAGCAGCTTGCACAACTAGAAGAGCAATTAGTTGAAAAAGATAAAAAATCTGATGGATCAGGCGGAGATCTTATTGTGGAACGCAAGAGTCTCTGGTGTAAGGTAATTGATTTAAATACTCGTCTTAAAGAGATGGCAGAATCTCGTGCAACCCTTCTTCAAAAATTAAATATTGTTGAATCGGTGCTGTTGGCATGGGATCCTTGTGAAATTTATAAAACGCTTGAAAGTGAGAAGACTGTTACTTCAATTGTTGTTAATAAAAAACTCCGGATAGAATTAGCAAATGTATTAAAAAATTTAGCTAAGGTGGAAAGAGATTTTGCTAAAATAGTTGAATTTGTAAAAAAAGCTGAATTTAAAGAGGATGATAAAGAGGCACAAGATGCAAAACAAGCTGATTATTCTACAACAATGAATGAGCGTGCATTTTGCCATATACATCTGATGGTGCTAAAAAAACAGTTAGAAGAGTTAAGGCCCATTACTGATAATCACAATGCGAGAGCATAGCATTGGTGAGCTTGAAGTGATTAGCTAGCTCATTTAAAGGGGAGAGTCTCATGTGGGGTGGTTTTTTACGTCAATCCTTTATTTTAATTATTATTTTCTTTTTTAAAGATTTACAGTGCCAACAAGGCGTTGTGGATTTTTCAGTGCAAGCGCTCCTTGGGCGAGATATAAATACCGTTTCAGCTGAGCGGGTATTAAGTCGATGTGAATTTTATCCACATTTAAAAAAAATTTTACCTGAGCTATTAAAGGCAAGGCTGTACGATGGGCCCGTGGTAATTGATGGAATGATGATCGATTCAAGGGCGGAGGAATCATTCAGCCTTTCCTGCTTTAATTGTCTGAAGCCTGATTTGGTTCCTGATTCAGCAAAGTTGGATGTTTCAGCTTTTATATTAGAATTTCTTAAAAATGAGCTTCTAGATCGCCTTTATGCGCATGCAAAGATTTTGCGAGTTGCCAAGCAGTATTGTAATGCGAATGTTCACAATGATGGATTAATGGCCATAGAACGTTTAAGCGCGGCTAGAAAAAAATTGGCGTTATTGGGAGAGAGGAATGATTATTTTATTGAGCTAATAGGCTTACTTGAAGCATCAATACAAGTGTTATCGAAGGTAACAAGTATGGATGTAAATGCTAATACAAAAAAACAAACTCTGGATAATTTTATGAATTTATTTAGAGTTTGTAACTTTTTTTACAAGATCCATGTCATGGAAGAAAAAGATAGTGTTGGCGTTGGTAATAAAGTATTAGTTGATAAAAAAAAATTGGTTAAAAAAATAGGCGCAAATTCTTGTTTTGATAGTGGTTTTCTTTCTGAAATAAAGAATGGATTGGCATTGCTAATCGCCGTGCGAATAAAAAATATGGCTGGTTTTGTTTTAGATAACTCAGATTCAAATAGATATAATCAATCTTGTTTCGCTAAAATTTGCAAAGAAATAATTGAAGAAAGGCGAGGTAGCTCGACCGATCAGCTTGAATTAATGGATTTCTTTTTTAGATTATTGGTTGATACTTTTGTAGAGCGGCTTCATAAATTCACACAGCACGTGGTTATGATTGGGGAGATGTTGCAAAAACAAAATGAAATGGATTATAAAACCAAGCATGCATGGCCCTGTGGTTGTACTGAAGCAGGATGTAAAGCGGGGCAGCGGGACTTTGATGAATATAGTGCATTACTCAATATAATTAATTGTACATTGATTGATATGATAAAAATATTTGATGGTGCCAACAGCTTTATGATCGATAAGGAATTTTACATGTATTCTGAAAGCACTGAGTACTGTTCTTTGCTTTCTTCTATGCAAGATTGCACAAGAGATAGATTGGAGCGATTTATCCGGGCAACAAGAGTATATCAAATGTGAGGGTTAGAGTAAAAAGCTAGAACAGATTTATCATTTCTTGCGAGGCCAGCAGGCAGTAACGCAAGTCTTGAAAATCAATAAGTGGTTCAATGGTGATGGTGTGGTAAAGCTCTTTTTCATCATGAAAATGCTTGCTGATCTTGCCTAAACAAAACCCTTCAGGGAATACGAGGCCTTGGCCGCTGGAGAAAACAAAATCTTCATCGGTAAGTTCGCTCAAGTGGCTAACAAAAAGCATGTCGCATTGATTATGCTCATTGGAGCCCGCCACAATCCCACCAGCGCTTGTTGTATTGGTGAATCCAGCAATTTTGCAGCGCTTGTCGGTCATGAACATTATTTTGCACATGGTTGGGTAGCATTCATACACGCGACCAACAATTTGTAGCTTGTGGATAGCCACCATATCAAGCTTGACGCCATGGGCGCTGCCCCGGTTGAGAAACGCAGTGTGTTCGCTGGCATTAATAGTTCTCGTCAATACCTTTGCTAAGGTTGCTTGATCAAAATTGTAGCGTTGACGGAAATCAACAAGTTCTTGTGTTGCATCGTTAAATTGGCAGCTTGCGCGGAGCTTGAGGTACGCACTGAAGAGCTCTTCATATTTCTTGCTTAAGCTTGAGTGCTGTTTGAGTAGCTCGGCATGAGCTATTTTTCGGTCTGTGCTGGCTTGTACCACAGAGGCGAGGTACTTTGCTGTTGCCACAAATGGGTGTGCCAGCAAGGCGCCTGCATTCTCAATGATCGTTGGCTTAAAAAAAATGACATGGTGCAGGAGTAGGGCGATGCCCAATAAACCAAAAAACCACTGTAAAATTCTTTTGATCATTAGAGACCAATACCTTGATTGGTTGGTGCTACGGTTGGTGGTGTACTTGCGTAAGTACTCGCTAGAGCCTCAAGATATTCTTGCATGATCGGAGCTGTTTGTGACGTAAGTAATTTTTTACGCCATTCAGCTGCGCCATCAACATTGCGAATATATTGAGCAACTTGTTTTTTAAAACTGTTAAACCCAACACGTTCGCCGTAGTGCTCGATATTGAGATGGAAATTTTGTAGTGCATAGCGGACCATCTCACCGGTAGAAATAGTGAATTGACGGCCTTGAGCTGCTTCGGTGATTTCTTTGAGCTTCCACGGTGCGCCCCATAGAGCACGACCGATCATAAAGCCATCAACGCCGGTAAGCTCATGCGTCTTTTTTGCACGTTCAAAGTTATTAACGTTGCCAGAGAAAATGACGGGGATAGTGAGTGCTTCTTTGACCTCGCGCACGATATCAAAATCGAGGCGGGAGGTAAAGCCTTCTGGTGCTGTGCGCGGATGGATCATGAGGCATGAGACGCCGCAATCTTGTGCTAGCTTTGCTACTTCAACCGCATTTTTAAATTTATAACCGGCACGGATTTTTAGCGTGAATGGGATACGGCCGTTAATCGATCGGTTGAAGTGCAGTAACAATTCTTTCAATCTTGGCAAGTCTGCCATCAAGGCGGAACCAGAACCTGATTTGGTTACGGTTGGCGATGGGCAGCCACAGTTAAGATTGAGCATTTTAAAGCCGTTGGCGATGATTTTTTCAACAGCAGTGTCGATATCCTGTACGCGATTGGCTGATACTTGGTACGCGAGTGGATGCTCAACTTGTGTGTACTTGAGTGAGCGTGGTTCCTTCTCGTGTGCAACGTGTGCGACGTGGCGCATTTCAGTCATCAAGAGTTCTTCTTTCGAAAACTCGCGGATGACTTGGCGTAGCGGTGAGTCGGTAACACCGTCAAGCGGTGCAGCCATAAAACGAGGGATAACAAGATTATCTATGCGAAGTGGCTCTGTCCAAAAATTATTCATAACCCTGCGGATTTTTTTGATAATAACCGGTGTGTTGTTCAAATGCATGACCAACTTTATATAACAACTCTTCTGAAAATTGCGGTCCTAAAAACTGTACGCCAATCGGTAGCCCTTCTTGTGAGAACCCTGCGGGTACTTGTAGCGCCGGTGTGCCGATCATGTTGTTTGGCAAGAGGAAATAGTCTGCCATGTACACAGCCAGTGGATCGCTTGAGGTTTGCCCTAGACCAAATGGTAATGATGGACTAGTTGGGCACATAAGCACATCAATATTTTTAAAGAGCTCATCAAATTCAGCTTTGATCATAGCGCGGACGCGGCAGGCTTGGTTATAGAAGGCTTCTTTATGGCCAACTGATAAGACATAATTGCCGACGAGGACGCGTCGCTTGATTTCAATGCCAAAGCCTTGTTGACGAGAGGACTCAAACATGTCGCGTAAATTTTGAGCATCTTGTGCTCGTAGGCCATAAAGGGTGCCATCAAAGCGAGCAAGATTGGATGCTGCTTCTGCCCGAGCGATAATGAAGTAGATGGCGATGCCATACTTCCAGCTAGGTAAGTCTACGTAGGTAAGTTTGGCGCCGAGTTGTTCTAAATCTTTGAGTGATTTTTCAAAGGTAGTACGTACTTCAGGGTCGATACCATCAGCTTCAAGCGCATCTTTAAGCACGCCTATGCGTAAACCTTCAGGCAATTTGCCATCAAGGCTGCGTGTGTAATCCTTTGGTCCTTGTTGGATGCTGGTTGCATCATGTGCATCAACGCCGCCAAGTGCTGATTGGACGAGCGCGTTGTCGTACACCGTTTTTGTAAATGCACCCACTTGGTCATTGGATGACGCAAATGCAATGATGCCGTAACGAGAGTTGCGACCATAACTTGGGTACATGCCCACAAGGTTGCAAAATGATCCAGGCATACGTACTGATCCGCCAGTTTCACTGCCAAGCGCAAATGGTACGAGGCCTGCTGCAACGGCAGCAGCTGAGCCAGAGCTTGATCCGCCTGGAGATTTACTTAAATCCCATGGGTTTTTTGATGGGCCATAGGCTGAAAACTCGCCAGTGGAGCCCATAGCAAATTCATCCATGTTGGTGCGTCCGATTGAATAAGCGCCAGCAGCTTCAAGATTGTTGATAATGGTGGCGTTGTACGGAGCGCGATAATTTTTCAAAATATTTGAACCGGCCGAGGTTATCTCGCCGGTTTGTGAAATGTTATCTTTGCGTGCAAAAGGGATTCCACCAAGTAGGCCATCTGTTTGATTTGGTTGGCGATCAAAAGTTTCTAGTACCGCGTTAAGCTTGCCATTGTGCGTGGCAATACGTTTGGCAAAGAAACTATGCACTTCAGACAAGGAAAAAGTTTTATTGGTAAGGCCTTCGCGCAGCGCCTTAACGGTAATAAATGGTTTCATTGTTTGTTTTGTTCTAAAATTTGAGGAACAACAAAATATTGATCTCTACGTTTAGGGGCTTGTGCGAGTAGAACTTCTGATGGTTGCTGTAGCGCAACGTCAGCCCTGAAAATGTTTTGGTTAGTCAAACGCACGGGCGAGAGGCCGGTGGTGTTTACCTGACTGATTTGTGTTGCATATTCGAGAATAGCACCAATTTGTCCGCTCAAAAGCTCAATTTCTTGCTCATCAAGTTTAAGCGCAGAGAGCGTTGCTAATTTCTTAATCTCATCTTTACTTAGATGCTTCATACTATTTTCCTTAGCTCACTGTAATTGTTAACTAGTGTGAGTCTGCTGGTGTCGCTCATGTCCTTCGAGACGCATTTCTGCAAAATGCTCCTTAGGATAGGCGGTTTTTAGTGGTGACCCTTATCTTTCCGCTCGTCCTGAGGAAGGTCGAAGACCTGTCTCGAAGGATACGAGCGTGAACAAGGTAAGAGTCACAGAGGAAGAAGTATACTTAAATTTTTGTCTTTTGCCACTTATGGCTGAGGGCCCGGTGTAAAAAGATAAAGGCCATCGTGCCGTTAGAGAGGTAATAGGTCCCGTATACAAGGCTAAATTTAAGTACCATGTTGTCGATTGGCAGTAAATTAACAAGGTATGCTGCAGGGCCGAATAGGAAAATAGTGACTAAAAAGCGCGTCCACATGACGGCGCGGACATCGCCAGCACCGCGTAAGGCTCCTGCCAGTGTGACTTGAATCAGGTCAAAGATCACAAGCATGCTGATGAGTGGGAATACGGTGGCAGCAAAGGCTGTAAAATTACCTCGAGGGTCAAAAAACGAGACGAGGTAGGTGGCATTCCAGCTCATGACAATGAGGCATAAACTTACTGAGCCGATAGAAAGCATAAGAATTTTTTTAATGTTGGCTGACGCGCCATCTGGGTCGTTACTGCCTAAGCGATTACTGACCAAAAAAGTTACTACTTGTGCAAAAGCTACAGCAGGAATAAAAGCAAATCGTTCAAGATTTTTAACAACGTCATAGGTCGTGATGGCGTATGTACCCATGCCAGCAATTATTTTAGCTAGCCAGACATAGGAAAGCGCGAACGATGTTTTATCAATAATGATTGGCCAGCTTAAGCTTGCGATTTTGAGTATTTCTCTATAGTTGCAGATGGAGAAAAATACTCGTTTAAAATATTTTTTATATTCAGGGTTAAACATGATGTAGAGAATGGCGATGGCATTCATTACGCCATATTGCAAAATAGTGGCTAACGCCGAACCATGCAGCGACAAAGTAGGAAATCCCCATTTGCCAAGTACAAGGGCGATATCAAAGAAAATAAAAGTCGCGATGCCGGCGATGTTTATGTACATGGGCATGGTTGTATTTTTGATGCCTCGCATAAAGCCAATAAAGCCAAGCAAGGTAAAAACGAGAAAAATCCCAAGAGATTTTAAGCGTAAAAAGGGTGCTCCAAGGGCAACCATTTCTTCTGGAACGCCCATCCAGCGATAAATTGCTGTGGCAGCAATAAAAATAATAACAAATTGTAGTGCGCCAAGAATAACAGTAAGCCAAAAAGTACTGCCAAGACTTTCGCCACATTTTTCGTAATCTTTAGCGCCGTTGTAACGACCAATGACAGCCATAGCGGCGACTGGAATAGCTTCGGCAAATTTAGTTAATGTGTACAGAAAATTTACCGCCATTGCCAATGCGCCATAAGAATTCATAGTTTGTGAGTTTGATATGATGTATGAGTCGATCATAGGAGGTAATGTAAGTAGGATCATGCTTGAAATTAGCTCTGGAAGCCAATATCTAATAATGTCTGGAAATGATTCACCCTCGTTGATTTTGGCGAGTCTTTCTTGAACGAAAATGCTTATTGATTTCATGCAATTCCCCGCAACTGGGCAGCTAATATTCAGATGATCACCAGGAACACATTCTTTTACTGTAAAGGTTTTTGTATTCCTGTAAAGGCCTGTTATTTAGCTGCCCACTGCATTAATCATATTAATTATCGCAACAGGCCTTTGGTAGGGGTTTTCCCTTCATCCCTGTGTGTGGAGTGAGGCTCCAGATTGCAGCAATCGTTGGGGCTACCTGTGTAGTAAGCACTTTATTACGTACGGTATTTTTACTCAGCTTGCCTGGGCACAAGACCATAAGAGGGATTTGTGTATCATAGTTGTATGGTGTGCGATGACATGAACCTAAATTGAAATTGGTTAACATGACGTATGGTTGACCAAGTATGAAAAAATAACCACTACGCCCTTTATAAATTTGATTTTTAAATAAATGCTCCATAGAGCCCTCAGCTGGATTTGCCGCAGCGAGTTCATCAAAGGTCCAGATCTTCTTGATTCCGCCGAGCTTTTTAAGTTCTTTTTTTACAAAATAAATAAGATCACTGCGCTCATCAGCAGAAATATTTGTTAATTTTTTTTCATTCCAAAAAAGCTGATTAGTTTTGAAACCAAAAAATAACGTATCTATATCAAATTGTTTTTTGATTTTTTTATTGAGGTCATCTACCACTTCGTGCATAACAATGCGTTTTGCAGGTTTATAGTTTTCTTCCAGCAAGTTTTCTGGAATTGGGGAGACGCCATGATCTGCGGTAAGCATGAATAACACATTGCCTTTACCATAACGCTGTTCAGCGGTATTCATAAAGTCGCCAATTATTTTGTCTAAGTGCATTATTGTATCGATTGTTTCAAGGCTATGAGGGCCATACATGTGCCCAACTTTGTCCAAACTTGAAAGAGATACCCACACTAAGCCACGGTCATTTGCGCCGCCCTTGGCGATTTCATTCATACAGCTAAATGCTAGATCAAACAACATGGTGCTTGACTGCGGTGCAAGCATGAAATTTTTGGTGGCTTTTAATTTTTTCCAATTACCTGCACCAGGAAGTTCAGTGCCGGCAATTGTGATAGGTGAGGTACTGAGGTGGTAAATTTCTTTAGCATAGTGTGTGTATACTTCATGATCAAGTTCATGAAATAGTTTCCATTGGCGGCAATGAGATATTTTTTTAGGCAGTGATTTATTAAAATCAGTTACCCAATTTGGCAGCTTATCTGGGAAATAATCAAAATTGCTGGTGAATGCTTGTTGGTGCTCATCAAACCAAATGGCTTTGCCTTCGTGCCCAGCCATACCAATAGCGGCACGATCTTTAAAGGAGATACCATATGAATGATAGGTACAATCTTTGGTTGATGCTTGGATCACAATGTCTGAGATGCTTGGTGTCATCATTGTGCGTGATGATGCTTTATCTGATCCAGGACCTTTTAATGTATGTACATGGGCTTCTTTGCGTTCGTCATCAACGCTGGCAATGAGTTTGCCTTCAGGTGAGTACCACGTGTTCATAATGATGCCATGCTGAGCAGGATAAACCCCCGTGCTTAAAGTAGCATGCCCCGTAGCAGTTACAGGTGCTGCGTGCGGGTGATGCGCATTGGTAAATACAACGCCGTGATCAAGAAAGCGCCTAAAACCATGCTGAAAATAATCATTGAATCGTGTGAAATAATGGTATGCACATTGATCGATTACGATTGGTACAATAAATTTTGGCGCATTGGCCTGCGGCGTTGCGTGGTGCGTATGAGCTTGCTTTATAGGTTTTGCCGGTATTAGTTTCTTGGCAGGATTTTTTTTCGCCACCGAGGCTTTTTTGATGGTGCTTGGTTGTTTTTTTTTAGCTAGTGTTGCTGTCGGTGGAGGAATTATCGCTGGCTCATTTTTTTTACATGCTGTAATGGCGAGTAAAAATGGTAGGCAGAGTGATACCAGTAATATAGGAAAATATAGCAATTTTTTCATTTTGATTCATCTGTAAGAAGATGAGGCAATGGATCAAGTAGTGCTGCAGACGGTGCAGGGGTGTTGAGCATTTGAGCAATGGTTGGTGCTAGTTGCGCTGCAAAAACACGAGTTTTTATGTGTTGTGGTGTGATCCCTTTTTGGTAAAAAGCGAGAGGGATCTGTGTATCATATTTGTAAGGAGTATTGTGTGAGCAGCCGGTTGGGTAATTAGTTATAAGGCAGTAAGGTTTAGGCTGCACGATGAGGTCTCCAAGCCTGCCGCTAAACAGATGGTTTTTATAAAATTGTTCATGACTATTTGGTTCGCATTGTAAGGCTTTAAGTTCATGATACGCCCACACGCTTTTGATACCTGGTTCGTTAAGCAATAACTCTTTTGTCAGATTTTCTGCGTCATCTAACTGGTCATTGCTTTCAAGTGCTGCAACGGCGTCTTTATTGTACATAAAATAGGTTGATTCAAATTTTGCTAAAAAGTTGGGAACGCGATACGTCTCTTCTATCTGTGTATTAATCCGTTGCATGAGATCATTGGCCATGATGCGGCGCGCTTGTGCGATGCCTCGTAGCTTTGAGATTTCTTGCATTGGCTGAATGCCATGATCTGCAGCAAGAACAAATGCGACATTATTGCTATCGAGCATGCGTTCAATTTTTGTCATGCAATGATCTAACTGACGATCAAGGTGATGGATAAAGTCGATTATTTCGAGGCTGTCTGGGCCATATCGATGGCCAGCTAGATCTAGTGGGCTTAAGCATACCCAGAGTAAAAGTTTTTCATGTTTTCTTTTTTTATACACATTTTTGATACATGCTTGAGCAAAATCTAACACAAGTTGATTCGCTGCTGGCGTTTTAATGTAAAGGTCGTAGGGGTCTGATTTGCCGCGGTCTATTTCAATATCTTCTCTGCCAGCAAGCTTGAATGGATAGCCTGCGTATTGATAGTTATCGATAAAAGGATAATCGTAAGCAGCATCATCACGATCGAAGCACAAAGGCCAAGCAACTTTTTTAAGCTGGCGAATGCCTGAGCGTTCATTAAATTGTTTAACCCAGCGAGGTAATTCTCGCATGTAGTGATAACTACTTGTAAATCCCCCTTGAAAGTTATTAAACCAAAACGCGGGAGTTTTTTGGCCTGCGGTTGCAATAGTGGCAGTGTCTTTTATGCCGACCGAAAAAGATTTGCAAATATGTTTGGTTGCTTGATGCATGCCCATTTGATCAGATACTGTATCAACGTCTAAGTGTAAAGGTGAGCGCCCGCCTGCTTCAGGAGGTGCTGAAATTACAGCTGTTTTTTCGTCAGGGTCATGTGAGAAATTTATTGTCTTCCCGTCGGCGTCAAACCAGCGATTACTTGCGACGCCATGGCTTACCGGTAATACTCCGGTGCTTAGGCTTGCATGACCAGGGGAAGTTTCTGGAATACCGTGTGCTTGTAGTGCGTTAGTGTAAAAAACCCCCTTATCTATAAAACGGCTAAATCCCGTATATTTAAAATTATTTTGATGACGGGTAAGGTAATAGAAGGGGAATTGGTCAATAACAAAAACGATTACGACGCTGGGATTTTGAGGTATAGTGGCACTAACTGCGTTCCACATGAACAAAAGGGCGATAAGCTTCTTCATTGCACGTTCCTTGCGTAAAAATGATCGGGTATGCTTATGGCTAAAGTAGAATGGTCGTAAGTAAAAAGAAAAGAGTCTTGCTAAGGTTTGGTAAAAATGGTGTTTTGTTGCATTAAGCAAATTTTTTTGATTTTTGCTCTATTTGGGTTTGCGAGTGTTGGTACTCGTGTGGCAGCCCTTGAGCTTGCAGTACTTAATGATATTAAGGAGATGGTTAAATCAAAAAAAATTATGCTCAAGGTTGCATTTTCGCCATCGGAAAAGCTCGTGTATCGCGAGATGTTGCGGTTTTCTAGTAGTAATCGACACATTATTTTGCGCTTTTGGAAAGCATCTGCCGCTGCAAAAACAGAATACGTTGCCTCTTTCCATCAGCCTAAAAGGGTGTTTACAGAATCATTTGAGTTGGAGCTTACATTTGAAGCTCTTAATGTAGATGAAGGTGCTTTACCAAGAGTGCTTGCGCAAACTAATGTCGCCATTTCGTACGTTGCTTTAGATGCGCAGCAAAAACATAATGCACAAACTGCATTTGTGAATTGTGCAGGGCAGAAAGTAAGTGATGGAAATATAAATAATGAAACATTTGGATCAGAGGCTGCGGTATTAGAAGTGCACCTTTCACAGGTTCTTTCCGGCACTCAACAGGCAGCTTCTAGTGATGATAGTGTTCTGGCGCCTGTAGTTGATGATGAAATTTTTTACCTTAAGCGTGGAGAAGCTTTTTATCACCAAGTGTATTATTTACTTGCCCGTATAATTGATATTTGGGGAATCTTTTTTATAGTTTTTATTATTTTGATGGCTGCTGTAATGATTGGGATTCGGCTATTGTTACGGAAATATCCTCAAGCCTTGCAGCGTTACTATCCAACTAAATTTGAGCATCTTATTTTTGTTTTAACTCCTATAGCCTGTCTAGGAATTATAGGTTTTTGTGGAGCTCCTGGTGTCGCGCTTATTGCGTTAAGTGCGTACAGTTTAATCCTAGGGTGTTATCTTTTAATTACGCAAAGTGAACAGCAAGATTTCACACCAAAGAGCTTGGGGCTACTGGGAAGTTTTTTGGTTATCGGTGCTTTACCATTATTCCTCAAAGGGTTTCTACTCTTTTTTGCCGGGTAGGCTTAGGCAAAAGTGTCGTATTTTCGCAATTTTTAGCAATTGTCAGCCAGTCAATAACTTGCTAAGGTTATTGACTGGCTGACAATTGCTAAAAATTGGGGGAACTATGAAAAAAAACGTAGTAATTATAATGGCTCTTTATCTGGGTTTTCAAATTTTAGAAGCTAGCTATAGCAGTAAACCATCAAGCAATGGCTATGCTGCCTCTAGTAACGTTGCAGCAAGAGGAAGTTTGCCGTCGGCTCTGCAAACTCAAGTAGGAATTTTGCGCCCAAGAGAAGATTTTGTACAAGACGTACTTGGCATAAGTGAACCTCGATTTGCATCAACTAAAGATCAAAGGTCCATCTTTGATCGGATTTGCCAAGAAAATTTTTTTAACGCGGGGAATTTTAGAGCTCGCTCTTTGGCTGAACTACGGCATCAACATAAAGATTCCTCAATAATTCGCGGTTCTTTTAATATTATTGAAGGAGATAGTCCATGCCTTGCTGGTCATGAAGCGATGTATGCCAGACTTGATATTGGTTCGTTGCAGGCAAGTTTAGGCCGGTTTTGCCAAAGCCGTGGCAAACGATTAACGGTGATGGTTGCTTCAAATCTTAATTGCCTAGAAACAGTTAGTCAATATGATGTTCCTGGTGATATCACAAGATATATTTTTGATCGCACGCAAGGGCCTGCAGCATCTATTTCTGCAGCCCCTGGTGCCTTGCTAAGAAATTATTTTATAAATCATCCTGCTAGTCATACTGATCCTGGCCATCAAATCAATCTTTTAGATGATTTAGTCTCAGCTCTTCCAATAATTTCCGTTAATAATGGGTACTTAAAGTTACCGAATGCTGTTGCGACTTTAAACCGAGTAGTGGAGTTTTTTGAATTGAATAATTCTATGATTAAGGTTGGTGTTCATACAGATATCACTGTTTCGCATGGACTTACAAGCGGTTCTAGCCATTATCTTCTTACAGGAAATAGACCTCTTATTAATCAAATTTTTTGTGCGGCGCTTGATATTGGGCAAGGAACAAATGAGTGCTCTCTTGGTGCTGAAAATATAGCAAGACTTTTGCTTTTGGCTCAAATTGAAGCAACAATTTATGCTGCAGCCGCTGAAAACACAGAAATCCTCATAATTCCTCTTTTGGGCTGTGGCGTGTTTGGAAACAAGCCTGAATGGATAGTGGATGCCCTTGAAGGCTGTGCAAGATTGATCACTGCCAGTGGTATGTGTGTTGTTTTAAATGTGTTTGATAAAAATTCATTAGATCAAAAAGTCCGTAACCGATTGACTGCTCTTGCTCGAGGATTACGAGGTTCTTACTTAACCTATGTAAATACTCCATTGCGAGTAAAGAATCTTTGTACTGGTAATGATTTAAGTATTGATCTGAATGTTCATGGCAATGTGTTTACTGATCTTGAGAAAGCTAATTAACAGCCCTATGCACTGGTTGCGGGTTAATAATTATCAGTAGCTCAAATTCAATTAAAATGATTAAGGGCCCCGAGAATTAACTCGGGGCCCTTAATCATTTTAATTGAATTTTTATCTAGAAAAGTTTTTCTTTTCTGTATCTACTTTGTGATACTTATCTCGTGTCTTTTCTTTTTCTTTGAGGAGAAGCGTTACAATTTTGTCGATTGCTTCATCGACAGCAACGTACATATCCGTACCTTCTTTATGAGCATGCAAATTGAAGTGTGGCGTTCTTAGATGGATTTCAACTCCATGATGAGGATGGGTTTTATTTGCTTTAAGCCAAACTTCGACATGGAATGGACGAATTTCATCGTCAACAAAGGCAAGAACCTTATCGAGTTTTTTGGTCGTGTGCTCCTCTAGAGGCTCGGAGTGTGGCATGTTTTGAAACGAGATTTTTGTCTTCATTGTTAACCTTTCATTGTTGCGGGTTACTCCGAATATTCTTCACTCATTAAATTTTTCACTCATTTCCTGATGGAACTGGAAACCAAGGTAGTGTTCACGTGTTTGTTGGTTATTAAGAATCTCCTGCGCTGTGCCAGAGGCAACCACGGCGCCTTGTAAAATCACATAGACATAGTTTGCAATTGACAACAGTTGATCAACATGATGGTCAGAGATCACAATACCCATTCCCTGCGAGGAAAGAATAGAAAAAATTTTTTTTAATTCATAGATAGATTTAGGATCTACTCCGGCAAACGGTTCATCACAAATAAGAAATCGTGGATGCATTAAAATTGAGCGTACAATTTCAAGCTTTCGTTTTTGACCACCTGAAAGGGATCCAGCTAGTTGATCCTTAGTTTTAGTTAATTGAGTAAGCTCAAGCCAATGCTCAAGTTCTGTGATGAACGCTTCCTTTGTTTTTTTTCGCCAGGTTGGATGACATTCAAAGACAATCCATAAAT
This sequence comes from candidate division TM6 bacterium GW2011_GWF2_37_49, assembly GCA_945861145.1. Lineage (GTDB taxonomy): Bacteria > Babelota > Babeliae > Babelales > RVW-14 > CAMATL01. The sequence goes on from CAMATL010000002.1 coordinate 79,344, forward strand.
TTTTATAGACGCTTAGCTCATGAAATAGCGCAGATGTTTGCGGTAGATAAGCAATACCGCTGGCAACACGTTCATGTGGTGCCAGCTTATTGATAATTTTTTCATCCCATAGGATGGAATTTTCTCGCGTATTGCCATCGGTCGTTGGTTTTGGATTAGTAGTAAGACCCATAATCGCCTTCAACAGCGTAGTTTTACCTGCGCCATTGGGACCCAGCAGCGCGATAATTTTACCCAACGAAAAAGAACAAGAAATGCCGTGAAGAATGGTTTTGCTGCCTACTTTTTGAGTGAGATTACAAACTTGCAGCAATCCGACAGCCCTTATACTTTTTGTGTATAAAACTCTACTGGACAGCCTTTAAGGTCGTAATGTTTACGCAAGAGGTTTTCAATACATCCAAATTGAGTGGCACCAAACCAGTTAGGGTGGTTAACGTGTAAAACGAACGTTGGAATTTTAGCGTCAATGTGTCGAATCTTGAAAAGCTTTAATCTAAAACCACTGTGAAACATTGGACGAGTTTCGAGCTCATGCTTTATTAATTCATCCATTTGAGTTGCCGGGAAATCTTGCTTGCAACGTTCAAGTACCTTTTGAATGTGGTTCAAAATCTTACCCACATTTTTCTTGGTCATGCATGAAATGGATATGCAAGGGACCTTCTTAAGGATAAAGTCATATTGTTCTTGCTCTTGAGCAAGCATAGTCTCACTGTAATCAGTGACCAAATCGGTTTTATTAAAAACAACCATGATTGGTTTTTTTGATTCATAAACTAAGAAAAGTAATTTAAGTTCTTGGTCAGAAATTTGCCCAGCTGAAGCATCTATGACGAGAATAGCAATGTCTGCTTCGCGAACTGATTGCAAGGAGCTTTTGACCATGAGTGTTTCAAGATCATCTTCAACGCGAGCTTTTCTTCTAATACCCGCAGTATCAGTTACTTGAACTAAATCACTTAGATGATAAATAGTTTCAGATACAGCTTCTCGTGTGGTACCAGCAACATCAGATACAATCGATCGGTCTTGATGAATCAATAAATTCATCAACGATGATTTGCCAACGTTTGGTTTGCCAATGATAGCGACCTGAAAGTTTGGACGGACCACTTCTTGCGGAGCAATCACTGGTAAAAGCTCGATGGTTCGATCAAGCGTTTCCATTAATCCGATACCGTGCAATGCAGAAGTTCTGATGATTTCTTTGAAGCCAAGTGCTGCAAATTCGCCTTCATTCTCGCGCAGAAGGTTGCTGCTGTCTGCTTTATTAAGCAGTAGCAAAACAGGCTTGCCGAGCTTGTGTAAGCGTCTGGCAATTTGACGATCTTCTTGAGTGACACCAGCTTTAGCATCAACAACAAACAAAATTACTTTGGCGTCATCAAAGAGCTGTGTAACTTTTTCAAAAACAAGAGCATCAATAGCATCAATATTTTTACGAAATTGCATACCACCGGTATCAATGAGTGCGAATGGTTTGTCATGTCTGGTGATTACTTCTTCAATGTAATCACGAGTGACACCGTCTTGATCAAAGACGATGCTTTTTTTCTGATTAATAAAGCGATTGAAGAGTGTCGATTTGCCGACATTGGTGCGGCCGACGAGTAAGACTTTAGGATAGTTAATTTTTTTCATACCGGTCTATTTATCGTTAGATTGCTTAGATGTGATTCTTGAGTCTTTTTAGTCTACCTGGAAAATGAGTAACGAGCAAGCTAGCGAAGGGCAAAGCTGCTGTCGGTGTGATAAATTCCCCTTCAACGTCACTAATTTTTGGTGCCGTTACAGGCTTGAAAGTTTTATACGGGTTTACGTTAGGATTTGCTACAGGCTGTGTTGGGCGAGGCCTGGGACTTTGAGGTGGAGGGCTAGAGGATTGTGGGTCTTTTGGAAGTGCTTTTGGGGGGACTACCGATTGAGGTAGCTGATCAAATAGAATTTTTTTTATTGGCCCGAGAGCTTCTTGTAGCAAAGGAAACCAAGCTGGCTTTACCTCTTCAAGCTTTTCTGTGAAAAATTTAGAATTTTGTTTCAAACTCAAGGTTAATTCACCCGAAGCGGTGATTTTATAAGCGGCTTGTTCAAGAATTGCTTGCAGAACAACATCTGTAGATGAGGTTCGTAGCTTTGCTAAAAAAGTAGCCCATTCGAGGTTAACTGGTTGTTCCAGTTGAGGTGTTGGTGCTGCCGCGCTTGGAGCTGGGGCCACTGATGGGGCTGCAGCAGGCGTTGATATGTTTTGTGGGGGTGGTGTAGCTGCTCGCTGCACAGGGGCAGCGGCAATTTTGTTTGGTTGTTGCGGTGAGGTTGAAATCTCACGTGACGTTGCAACAGGTTGGCGCTTATCCGGCGCGAATCCTTGAAGTAAGTCATCAATCGAAACAATATTGTCTTGCTCCGCAAGCTGTAGGAATAAAAATTCTAAAAAGGCTAATTTTTTACTGGTTTGTAAGAAAATGCGTTCTTGCTCCCATAAAAGTTGCATGATAGCCAACAATCGATTGTGTGAGCATGCGGCAGCTAACTCGTTAAGACGAGATTGATACTGCGCAAATTCTCCTGTCGCTGTGTTGCTCGCGTATTTAGTCCATAGCAATGTTTTAACAGCGCTGACCAAGAGGTCCCACGTTGCCTGTGGGTTTGTACCTTGTAGTCCGCCATTACTTAAAATTGTCAAAACCCCTGTAGGACTGTTGTTAATAATCGCTTCTAGTAAATCGAACAATACCGTTGTGCTCAGTTTGCCCAGAAGTTTGCGAATGCTGATGTCTGTAATTGGTGATTCAAGAAAGCGTACCTGCTCAATGAGATTAAGAGCATCTCGAGCTGAACCATCAGTTTCTTCGATAAGCACAGCCAAAGCTGTATCGTCGATATCGATTGCTTCCTTGCGGCAGACGTCTTGAAGATACTCGGTAAATGCTTGGCGCTCTAAAGCGGGGAAAGAAAGCTGAAAACATCGAGATAATACTGTTTGAGGGATTTTATGTAGCTCTGTGGTTGCAAGCATAAAAAGCACGCTTACTGGAGGTTCTTCCAGGATTTTAAGCAGCGCATTAAATGCTGCTTTACTCAACATGTGAGCTTCATCGATTAGGTAAATCTTTTTTTTGCCTTGTAGTGGGACGTAGGCAGCAGTTTCGATGAGTTGTCGTACATTGTCGACGCCTGTATTAGATGCTGCGTCAATTTCGATAAAATCTGGATGCGCGTTGCGTTTCATAGCTAGGCAAGAAGCGCAGCTAAGGCAAGGGATGTCAGCCTGTGTAGGGTTTTGCTGGAATGTTGCCAGTGATTCACAATTAGCTGCAGCTGCAAATACTCGTGCGGTAGATGTTTTGCCGCAACCTCGTTGTCCTGCAAAAAGATAGACGGGGAAGAATTTATTCAAGTACAAGCTGTTTTTGAGCATTCGTACAGGAATGTCCTGGCCTATGATTTGAGAGAATTGCTGCGGACGTAGGCGACGAGCAAGATTGATTGTGGCTGGGGCTGTTTCCATAATAAACCTCTACGAAAGACGGTACAAATAAAAACGAGACAAGGTACAGTAGCATCTATGCCCCCGCTGCTTCCTTCCGGATCTGACGGATTCTGCACGATAACAACTTACCTTGCCCCTGTTTTTTGGACTCGCAGTTTTATAAAACCTAAAAGCTTTTATCAAACTGGCTTTGTCAATTTTATTAACTTAGTCATTCAAATCTTTTTCTTAGCTATGCCAAGCTTCCTTTGATACGCAACTTATGTCACGCCTCAGGATAAAAAATTTGAATGAAGCCTGGTGGAGAGAGAGGGATTCGAACCCTCGATGCCCCTCACGGGACATACATGATTTCCAATCATGCGCTTTCGACCACTCAGCCATCTCTCCTTAAAAAAGTTGCTAAGAAACTAAGCAGCTTCTGTTTTTTCTGCAGAACGCTTAGCTACTTGTTGAGTTTTTTGGTCTTGTTTTTTTTGTTCAAACTGTGAGCGGCCTTCTGTGATAGCTGCTTCAAGGTAGTTTAGAACAAATTCAATAGCTTTTGGTGAATCATCGTTACCAGGAATTACATGAGTAACACCAAGCGGGTCTGTATTTGTATCGATCAAGCCGATAACAGGAATGCCCAAGCGTGAAGCTTCTTTGATTACTGCATGTTCTTTTTTGCCATCAACTACGATGATAGCTGCAGGTGGGTAATCAAGGTTAATGATGCCGCCAATATTTTTTTCAAGACGTTCAATTTCCTTCTGAATCATGACAAGTTCTTTTTTTCTGTAGTTGCCTTGATTCTTTTGGATAATGTCTTGGAAATGAAGCAAGCGAGTGATAGCTTTTTTAACTTGCTCAAAATTGCTTAATGTGCCACCAATCCAGCGGTGAACAACAAAAGGCATATTAAGAGAGCCGGAAATTTTTCTAATTAAACCTTGAGCAGGTTTTTTTGTGCCGACAAACAAAAACGATCCACCTTCAGCAGCAAGGCCTTTTGCAAAAGCGCCAGCGCGTTCAAGTAAGAATGCTGTTTTTGAAATATCAATCAAATGAACTTTGTTGCGTGAGCCCCAAATAAAAGGACGCATTTTCGGGGACCAGCGGGAGGTCTTATGACCAAAGTGAATACCAACATCAAGAAGCTGTTTTAGATCGATCATTTATAATCCTCAAGGGTTATGGTCTTATGCTCTTTCAGGTAGTCTCACAACTTTAACCACCCTCGTCTGAAGAGCAAGTTTACAACACAGGTCCGTAGCTTATCATAGCGCCGACATTTAGCAAGAAAATCTTAGGAACGTCGACCAATTACTTCATTATTAAAAATAGTTTTTTGATATTTTTTGCCAACTAGTAGCGAAATAACAAAGTAAATTCCTGCTACGCCAACGCAATAAATTGAGTCAACGCGTAAAATAAAATATGGATTGGTCGAAAAATAAAGTAAAAATTGATTGAATAGTGAGCCTGAGCTTTTTGCAAAGGTTTTACCAAAAGAATCAATCCATAATTTTGCTTTAAATTGAATGTCTTTAACCGTTGGAATGTACAGTGTTTCTCGCACAGGATAATTAAACCCATAATTAAGTGCGCGCAGTACAATCATAATAAAGAAGATGGCACTTAAGCTTGGATAGAAGAAAGCTAAGGCACTCAAAAACATCAAGGCAATTGGCATAATCAGAAGGCAGGTTAGAGTGCCAAATCGTTTGAGTAAGGGAGACGTGCCAAAAAGTGCAAACATTAAACCTAACGCTTGAAACGATGAGGTATACACAAACATAAAAGAGCTCATAGAGCCGATATTATTGTTTGTTTCAAGAGACATTAAAACTTGCATCTGATAATCGAATATGATTGAAATGACTTCTATGCTATACACGAGGCCAAAAATTCCCATGACATATGGTTGCATAATTATGAGCTTAATGCCTTCGAGCATACTAGATTTTTCTGCTGGTTCCTCATAGGGGTCAGCATTTTGAAGATGTATGGCGCTGTAGCCTTGTAGGTGTGATTCTGGTATCAATTTTACGATTTTCGTTGCGCAATAAATTGCTAAGACTAGTAACAGCGCGCTAATAAGAATGAGTATTGGAATACTTGTGTGTGTTGCTAGCGGCAATTTATGTAAAAACAAAAGACCTATCAACGGAGTTATAATGCCGCCAGCACGTGAAATTGCTGTTATGAGGCCATAACTTTTGTTTGCAAAATCTGGTGTTGAAATGGAGTTTGCATAGCCCCAAAATGTGGTGAGTACTAATGCAGAGTACATATCCATAAAAATTTCAAAAAACCAGCCAAGGAGTCGGTCAGGACTGGTTATAGTGTTTTTTACGCCAATAACAGGATGCGCAAATAGCAGCGCAAAGGCGAGGCTAAGTACCGCATAAATTCCTATTATTACGCAAAAAATTTGTTGGCGGTTTAATTTATCAACGAGCTTAGAATATAAAATGCCACAAGGAAAAATGATTGCCAGCGAAATGAGTCGGCTAATTGGTTGATATTCTTTGCCAACTAGCCCCAAGAAAATTGACGTTTTAAGTGAGCGCAAAATTGAGTACGAACCAATAATACAGAAAAAAGCAGCAGCAAGTAACAACAATTTTGTAAAATCATACCGGTCGAGCTGCATGTAATTGTGCATTTTTTCAAACGATAAAGATTGTATTTTGCGAAGCATTTTTTTGCGTCCTAGTTGTTAGATCTTCTCGTGTATCTGTTCAAGCTCTACGCGTATATGTTCTGCTGATGCTTCACCACTACTACCAATAACGAACTTGTTATCGATGCAGTGTTGAAACTTTCGGCCTAAGAAGTAAGTAATAATAAGACACATTCCGGTGAGACTAAGACTTAAGGAGATGCTTGAAATTACAGCAGCAGTATGTGGGACGTAGCTCATTGACATATTAAATAGTGAGCCGCTGCTCTTTGCGATGCGAGAACCAAATGCATCAGTCCACGTTTTTGCTTTAAATTTAATTTCTTTAACTGTAGGAATGTAAAGTACTTCACGTGTTGGGTGGTTCAACGCATAGTTAAGTGCACGCAATCCAATCAACGCAGCAAAAAGTACCCAGCCCGTTGGGTAAAATGCTGTAATAATGAGGAGTATAATTGTAAGAAGTGGGCAAGCAAATAAGGAGAGGCGTAGGCCAAAGATACGTAAAAGAGGTGTTGTGCCTAAGAAAGAAATAAGCAACCCTATCATATTCATCATGAGGTAATAGAGTGCGTAAAACGCTGTCAGGCTATTAACTGTAGGATGAGCTGCATCTGCCTGAATCATGACGAGATAGTCAAAAACGACGATGACAATTTCATAAAAAAAGACGAGAGAGAAAATACCAAGCACGTAAGGATTTTTGATGGTTATGATCAAGCCTTCAAATGTGCTTATGAGGGACTGCCAAAAACCAAGCGGTTCGGTAGTTTTTTCTTTTTCAAATTGATACACGGTTTCGTAACCATGCATTTTACTTTCTGGAACCTTTTTAATAAGAGAATAAATCGCCCAGGCCGCAGCAAAAAGCATACAACTTCCAACCAAAAGAGTTTTTGGAAGCAAGACATGACTTTCGTAGCCTGAGTAAGTAATGGCTACATAGAGTAAGCCGGCAGAGATTATCCCACCAATTTTTGAGCCTGAAACAAAAAAACCGTAATAATTGCGCGCATCTTTGGGATTATTAACCGAGTCAGCAAAAGACCAAAATGTAGTAGAAAAAAAAGCATCAAAGCTTTCCATAAAGAAGTAAAAAGCCCAACCAAGCCAACGTTCAGTACTGATGGTTGTGTTTGCTATGCCATAGGTCGGATTTGAAAGTAAAAAATAGAAGATGATGCCGCCGACGCCATGGCCGATTGTGAAGCAGTAGAGCATATGGTGCCTACGTAGCCAATCTACGAGCTTCGAGTATAGTAGAATTAAAGGTAATAAAATGAAGAGGGACATAAGTTTCGCGACAGGGACGTTTGTTGCCCCCACCATTTTCGCGAAAATAGCCATTTTAAGTGGACGCCAAATGACTAGACAGCCGGACATGAGCAAAAAGGTGAAAGAAAGAAAAAAAACTTTGAGCTGAAACTCTTTGTTGATACCCCAAAGTCCTTGAAGCCTTTTTAAGAACGCGCCCTGCATACGTACCTCATTAAAAATTAATAAGATTTCATCCACCTTTACGCCAAAATCACATTGATTTTTAAGCGATAAATAGGAATTAAGTCTATCTAAGTTACAGTTTTTTCCTATTAAGAATTTTATTTATTTCTAATTTCGCAACATTTCCCGCGCCCTTTGTGAAGTGTTTTTCTACCTGTCAATGATTGTCGCAACTCGGATCGCAATTCTTTCTTTTTTCGGTTGTAAGAGGCTTTTTTGAATAAAATTTCTTTACAATGTTTGATTCAAAAAAGAATCTAATTACAATCTGAATGGCGAATGACGGAGAATATAGAAAGAATGTCTCCTTAAGTCAATTTCTTTGGCGAAGTCATGAATTGATGTTTTGGAGTAGTAAAAGTAAGTCTGAAGATTAACGATGATTTTTTTAGAAAGATCTATATGCTGAGATTGCATACTTTGAGTAGTTTGCGTGCCTGCGTGGAACGCTCTCTGACAAGTTTAATATAGCATTATTAGAGTGGGCAAAGATGATGGATAAAACTGCAATGCAAGAGCATAAAAAGAGTACCGAATACTTCTTGCCGGTACTACCGCTTAAAAATCTTATTACGCTACCCAAGAGCATAATTCCTGTTGTTGTTGGGCGTGATATCTCTATAAAAGCTGTTGACTATGCGCTTAGCGCCAACAGAGAACTTTTTGTTACCGCTCAAAAATCAACTGATATAGAAAATCCAACTATGGATGATCTATTTAAAATTGGGACTCGTTCATCTATTTTGCAAGTTGAGCGGATGCAAAATGGTACGATGCGCCTTTTAGTTGAGGGGATTTCTCGAGCTGAAATTATTCGTGTGGAACGTACGGATGATTTTTTTGGCGTAGTCGCCTGTGATTTACTTTCAGCTCCGTTGACTGAGTCATCACAAAATGTTGCACTATGGCGTAGTCTTGTAGCGCTTTTTAAGGAATACGTAGCGCTTAATCCAAAGCTTTCGACCGATGTATTGAGTCTATTTCGTGGCCTTGAAGATTTAGATTATCTTGCAGATACTGTAGCCGTGCAAATGCAACTTGATTTTGATGAGCGACGAGACATTCTTGAGCTTGTTGATATTAAAAAGCGTGCCAACAGGTTGATTTTATTACTTAAAGCCGAAATAGAAATTCTGAAGGCTGAAAAAAGCATTCGCAAGCGCGTGCAAAGTCAGGTTGAAAAACATCAAAAAGATTACTACCTCAATGAGCAGCTTCGTGCTATTCAACGAGAGCTTGGTCGTGAAGACTATCAGATGGAAATTAACGACCTGCGCACCAAAGCTAAAAAAAATAAACTTCCAAAAGAAGCTGCTGACAAAGTTGAAACCGAACTTAAGCGTCTTGACCAAATGCAGCCAACTTCTCCAGAAGCAACGGTAAGCCGTAACTATGTTGAGTGGGTTATCTCATTGCCGTGGCACAAAACGACCAAAGATAAAGTTTCAATTAAGCAGGCAGAAGATTTGCTTGATGCATCCCATGCTGGTATGAAAAAACCAAAAGAGCGGATCATTGAATTTTTGGCGGCACGTAAGTTTGCTGGCGATGCCTTGTCAAAATCACCAATTATTTGCCTTGTTGGTCCGCCGGGTGTAGGTAAGACTTCTCTTGCACTTTCTATCGCCAAATCATTAGGGCGCGAAATGGTGCGAATCTCATTGGGCGGGATGCGTGATGAAGCAGAAATTCGTGGCCATCGTCGTACGTACATTGGGGCAATGCCTGGCAAAATTGTGCAATCTATGCGCAAAGCCGGTGTGGTTAACCCGGTAATTGTACTTGATGAAATTGATAAAATGGCAATGGATTTTCGTGGTGATCCAGCATCGGCATTGCTTGAAGTGCTTGATCCTGAACAAAACAAAGATTTTACCGACTATTTCCTTGAGATAGGTTATGACCTTTCCAAGGTTATGTTTATTGCTACAGCAAATGTGATTGATAATATTCCATATCCATTACTTGATCGTATGGATATGATTTCGCTTTCGGGATATACCGAAAATGAAAAAGTTGATATTGCAAAAGCATTCTTGATTCCGAAGCTTCTTAAAGAGCATGCTCTGGCTAAAGATCAAGTACAGCTCAGTGAAAGCTTGTTGCGCAGAATTATTGATGAATACACAAAAGAGGCTGGTGTGCGTAGCCTTGAGCGTATTCTTGCCAAGCTTATGCGCAAAGTTATTCAGCAACTACTTGCCAAAAAACAACTCAAAAAAGTTTCTATAACTGATGAGCTTGTTGAAGAGTGGTTTGGTGTGCCGCCGTTCCGTCGTGATGATCGTAAGAACGAGGAAGGTGTTGGGATTGCTGTTGGGCTTGCATGGACTGAAGTTGGTGGTGATACCCTTGATATTGAAGTTTCAATTCTTAAAGGTAAGGGTGCTTTAACTCTGACTGGTCAGCTTGGTGAAGTAATGCAAGAGTCGGCTCAGGCAGCTATGAGCTACATCAGATCGCGCGAAAAAATACTTGGTCTTAAAGAAGGCTTTTATTCAAATGTTGATGTACACATGCATTTGCCTGAAGGCGCGATTCCAAAAGATGGACCGTCTGCTGGTATCACCATGGTTACCGCATTAGTTTCAGCGCTTACCAATATTCCAGCGCGTGCTGATTTGGCTATGACTGGTGAAGTTACCTTGCGAGGCCGAGTGCTGGCGATTGGTGGCTTAAAAGAAAAACTTCTGGCCGCTATCCGTTTGGGCATGAAGACCGCTCTTGTACCAAAAGCAAATGCTCGAGATGTAAAAGAATTTGAGCAAGAGCTTGAAGGTAAGATTGAAATTGTATTTGTGGATTCTATGGACGAAGTACTTAAGCTAGCGCTTGTCCGTTCACCATTTGATTCTGTGGCTGGTAAATCTAAAAAAGCCGCGACAAAGGGAAAAGCTGGTAAAAAGCCTGCAGCTGCTAAAAAAGCAATTGCGCCTAAAAAGAAGAAAAAATAAAAATCTTCTTTGTTTCGAGATAAAAAGACCCTGGATAGAAATATCGAGGGTCTTTTTTATTGTGAGTATTGTGAAAATTGAGTTTTTAACTTGACCGCAGCGTTGTTGCAAAACGCTGTAAAGCTTCACTGCAGCGATTTGCATCGGCTGCAAGCCAGAGCGCCGCGCGTACGCCAGCCGCGGCAAGGGTTGCGGGGTCGGCGAGGTATTGTGCAGATTGCTCAAGTAATGCTTTACCATCAAGAGCAAC
>CAMATL010000003.1 GCA_945861145.1 candidate division TM6 bacterium GW2011_GWF2_37_49
TGGAGGAGGTCACTCGCTGCCAATTCAAAAAAATATTAGAGCTTGGTATAAATCTTTTATAAATCTCGCTTCAATAAGTGTTCTCGCTGGATTCCGCCGCCGTCACCAAGGCTAAGGCCTGCGCGGCGTAGCTTTATGCGTAGGTGGAAGGGCCCCAAAACCCGCGAATGACAAGGGTTTTGGGGCATAATCTTTTGGGAGCTCACAGTTTTAATTTCTGAGAATTCATTGGAAAAACGTGAATTAGATGTGTGCATCTATTGCAGCTACGATTTCTGGAAAGGATCCTCGTTCTGCTTTGTCACGTGCAGTCGAGTCTAGGTTGTCTGGAGTGTTTACATCAGCGCCTACCGCGAGTAGTGCTTGTACTACTGCTAAGTGGCCTCTTACTGAAGCCCAGTGCAATGACGTCATGCCGCGGTTGTCTTGAGTGTTTACTTGTATGTGAGGATCTGTCTGTAGTCCTTGTACTACTGGTAAGTGGCCTTGCATTGAAGCCTCGTGCAATGCCGTCCACCCGTTGGCGTCTGGAGTGTTTACTTCTATGCCAGGAGTTGCGAGTAGTTCTTGTACTACTGGTAAGTGTCCTCGCATTGCAGCCCAGTGCAATGCCGTCATGCCTTCGTTGTCTGGAGTGTTTACTTCTATGTCAGGAGCTGCGAGTAGTGCTTCTAATACTGCTAAGTGGCCTCGCATTGCAGTCCTGTGCAATGCCGTCATGCCTTCGTTGTTTTGTGTGTTTACTTGTATGCCAGGAGCTGCGAGTAGTGCCTGTACTACTCGTAAGTGGCTTTTCATTGCAGCCATGTGCAATACGGTCCAGCCGAAGTTGTTTTGTCTGTTTACTTGTATGCCAGGAGCTGCGAGTAGTGCCTGTATGACTGCTAAGTGGCCTTGATGTGCAGCCCTATGCAATGCCGTTAAGTCTAGGTTGTCTGGCGTGTTTACTTGTATGCCTGGAGCCGCGAGTAGTTGCCGTACTACTGCTAAGTCACCTTCTTTTGCAGCCCAGTGCAATGCCGTCATACCTTCGTTGTCTGGAGTGTTTACTTGTATGCCTGGAGACGCGAGTAGTGCCTGTACTACTTCTAAGTAGCCTTGATTTGCAGCCATGTGTAATGCCGTCCAGCCGTAGTTGTCTGGAGTGTTTACTTGTATGCCTGGAGCCGCGAGTAGTGCCTGTACTACTTCTAAGTGGCCTTGATCTGCAGCCATGTACAATGCCGTCCAGCCGTAGTTGCTTTGAGTGTTTACATCAGCGCCTGCACCGATTAGTGCATTTACTACTCGTAACCGGCCTTCACGTGCAGCATTGATTAGGGCTAATTGATTATTAACAACAGGTATTGCACCACCGTGACCGTCCGGCACAGGAATTGGTTCTGCCGCCCAACCAGCACCAGGAAAGTGTGGGCAGGTACATGCGCGTGCTTCCCAGTCTATCCCATTATTGATTAATGGATTGTAGGGAGTGGCGCATACGTAACAATAATGAACACCGCAGCCACCATCATCGGTGCTACAAGTTATGTGGTTGCAGCCATCAATTCGAGAAGTTGTACGATTACACCCAGGACAAATTTGTAAATAACCCGCTGCTATCGCTGATAACGTTGCAGCATCAGGCTTTTGCCGAATGATAACCGTAGGGCTTGCTCGTTCGGCTGCTCGCTGGTGGAAAAATTCTAAAATAGCTTCATTGCCAGCAGCCGAAGATGATGATGAAGATGTAAAGCGGTCTATTTCTTCGCGGGTTAAAACCTCTGCGCAGGCTGAACCATGAGAACTAGATTCCGGGCATTTAAGCTTGTCAAAGTTGGTATTACTCCTACTGAAGGCATCTCTGATATAATGACCTAAGCATTCAGCGTGAAATTCGTGACCACAAGATAAAGTCTGTAAATCGACGTCTTCACCTTGGCAGATAGAGCATTTAGTCGCTGAAGTCTCTCCGCTGGCGCTTTGGCCGTCGCCGCCTTGCATCGCTTGCACAGAAATGCTCATGGCAGCAAGTGAGAAGAGAAGTGTAAATACAATATATTTTTTGATCATAACGTCTTGAGCATCCTAAATAAAATTAAAAAAGGTTTAACTAAAAATCTATTTTAGTTTTTACAGATTAAAATTCAATCTGTCGATAAAATTTTTTTCTATTTTGCACAAAGCAAAAAGGCGCCTGTTGGCCACTTCCAAAGACGTATTAAAAGTCAATGATCTTGTGGCTGGAAGTCACGACTTTTAAGCCGTGGCGAAGGTCACTCGCTGCCAATTCAAAAAATATTAGAACTTGGTATAAATATTTTATAAATCTCGTTTCAATCAGTCTTATCGTTGGATTCCGCCGCCGGCACCAAGGCTAAGGCCTGTGCGGCGATGTGTGCATCTATTGTAGCTACGATTTCTCGAAAGTATCCTCGTTCTGCTTGGTCACGTGCAGTTCTGCCTAGTTTATTTTGAGTTGTTACATCAGCGCCTGCTGCGAGTAAACCCCCTACTACTTCTAAGTAGCCTTGATCTGCAGCCATGTGCAATGCCGTCATGCCGTTGGCTTCTGGAGTGTTTACTTGTATGCCAGGAGCTGCGATTAGTGCCTCTACTACTTCTAAGTCGCCTTGACGTGCAGCCCAGTGCAATGGCGTATAGCCTGTGTTGTTTTGAGTATTTACTTGTATGCCAGGAGCCGCGATTAGTGGGTGTACTACTGCTAAGTGCCCTTTTCTTGCAGCCCAGTGCAATGCCGTCGAGCCTCGGTTGCTTTGTGTGTTTACTTGAGCGCCTGCCGCGAGTAGTTCCCGTACTACTTCTAAGTCGCCTGCAGTTGCAGCCCAGTGCAATGCCGTATTGCCTCGGTTGTCTGGAGTGTTTACTTGTATGCCAGGAGCTGCGAGTAGTGCTTGTACTACTGCTAAGTTGCCTTGATCTCCAGCCCAGTGCAATGCCGTATTGCCTTCGTTGTCTGGGGTGTTTACTTGTATGCGAGGATCTGCGATTAGTGCCTGTACTAGTTCTAAGTGGCCTTCATTTGCAGCCCAGTGCAATGCCGTCCAGCCTGTGTTGTTTTGAATGTTTACTTGTATGCCAGGAGCCGCGAGTAGTGCTTGTACTACTGCTAAGTGGCCTTGATTTGCAGCCACGTACAATGCCGTCCAGCCTTGGTTGTTTTGAGTGTTTATTTGTATGAGAGGAGCTGCGATTAGTGCTTGTACTGCTGCTAAGTGGCCGGTCCTTGCAGCATTGATGAGGGCCATAGGGTTAACTTGAGGCCTTGCACCACCGTGACCGTCCGGGACAGGAATTGGTCCTGCCGCCCAACCAGGACCAGGAAAGTGTGGGCAGGCACATGCGCGTGCTTCCCAGTCTATGCCGTTATTGATTAATGGATTGTAGGGAGTGGCGCATGCGTAACAATAATGAACACCGCAGCCGCCATCATCGGTGCTACAAGTTATGTGGTTGCAGCCATCAATTCGAGAAGTTGTACGATTACACCCAGGACAAATTTGTAAATAACCCGCTGCTATCTCTGCTAACGTTGCAGCATCAGGCTTTTGCCGAATGATAACCGTAGGGTTTGCTCGTTCGGCTGCTCGCTGGTCGAAAAATGCTAAAATATCTTCATTGCTAGCAGTCGAAGAAGATAATGATGATGATGATGATATAAAAACGTTTATTTCTTCGCGGGTTAGAAACCTTTTGCATCTTGTGCTAAAAAGAGGGCATTTAAGCTGGTCAAAGTTGGTATTACTCCTACTGAAGGCATTTCTGATATAACGACCTAAGCATTCAGCGTGAAATTCGTCACCACAAGATAAAGTCTGTAAATTGCCTTCTTCTGCGCCTTCATCTAGGCAGATAGAGCATTTAGTCACTTTTATCCTTTTGCCGCTGCGCCTCTCTTCGCCGCCCATCGCTTGCAAAGAAATGCTCATGCCAACCAGTGGTAAGAGAAGTGTAAATACAATATATTTTTTCATCATAACGTCTCCAGCCTGCTAAATAGAATTAAAACAAGTTTGCCAAAGGTAAAATCAAGTTCGAAGTGCGACACGATTAATCTCCTGAGTAAAAATTTCCGCGGGAGTTTTGTACTTTAGAATCTTTCGAGGAGTGTTATTAAGCTTATCCTTAATGACACCTAGTTCTGCTACTAAAATCGCCTCTAAAGAATTATTTTTAGGGATGTATCGATGTAACATTGCGTTAGTTTTCTTTACCTGTGCCTTTTGCCAAGGGGAACTTGGATTACAAAAGAATGTATCCATCTTCATTCCATGCTTCAACAATGTGTGCCTTGTAAATTCTATTCCGTTGTAAAATATTATATACTTGCGAGCCAGAGATGGTACCAATGCCAGAAAATTAAAAATATTTTGCATAACGGGCATGGTTTTCTTGGATGTATTTTTTATCAAAAAAGTAAATCTGGATACTCGCTCGGTAAGTATTGCAATCTTAATAGACTGGCTACCATTAGTAAAAGTTTAGTCTTCTTTAAGGTGTCCAAATTCAGCTCTTTTATTAATATGATCTGGTGCTTGTAAGTTTTCATGGCGAAACCTTTTCTGCTTACCCTGAATTATATCAGGGCCGGTGTCGCACTTCATTCTAGAATTTTCCATGCTCTATCTGCTTAGATGAAGACGTCGCTTTTCAGACTTTAACATGTGGCCACAAATTTCACGCTGCATGCTTAGGTGGTTATATTCGAAATACGTTCGATACGGCATTGCACATGGCTGCGTAATCCAGCGATAACACTTATTAAAGCGATATTTATTAAAGATTTATACCAAGCTCTAATATTTTTTTGAATTGGCAGCTAGTGACCTCCTCCACGGCTTAATAGCGATGGACGAGGTCACTCGCTCATTGACTTTGCCCTATGACTCAGGAAGCAACTGCTCCTGCTGCCGAAGCACCTCCAGTCACCTGATGCGTCCGTTGCTGATGTCACAGCTGGTGGATAGGTTTTGTTGAATTTTATATTAAGAATGGATCCCGGGGCCCCAAAACCCCGGGATGACACAACCGTTGATTCAATAGTCTTTTTCGAATATAAACTACTATCCTAATTCTAATTCTAGAAATTAAACACGCATTAAAAGATTAGTAATCACTTGACTATAAACAGCCACTGATAACGAAATCCTGTCATCCCGGGAAGGGCCACGGGATCAATTCTAATCCATAGGATTGGTATTACGCGATCAAAGAACCTTTTCAAAAAACACTGTTACGGCCTTTCTAAAAACTCAACAGAAGCTAATATATTGCCATGCTAAAGATAGCCTTGTCAGACTTAGCGGATATTAATAATCAGTATCCGCTAAGCCTGGAAGTTGTATGAAAATAAAAAACCTTCTCTTCGCCCTGCTTATTGCAATCACCCCTGTAATGATTTTTGCAATGGCAACCACTGCAACCGTTACCAGCGTGGCGGATATCCCTGATCATGGTTTTGGACGCGTATTGCGCGTTAACAATAAAACCGATTTCAACATGGATATCTATTTTGACAAAACTATCCATGATTTATTACCAGAAGGCACTATCGCTCGCTTGCGCTCATTTGATCCCAAGCTTGGCAAAGAAGGCAAGCTTATCCGCATTGTGCAAGAAGCTGGAGAAGCAAAGCTCAAAGCTGATGGCACTGACCCCAAAGATAAAACTACTCAATTCGAAGTTAAGCGTCGCATCGCGCCTGATCTAACTGATTGGCTAGGCTTTAGTGGCCCAAGCGTGGACAATAAGGTCATGCGAGCAAACCCCGATACATTTCACGTTGCATTAGATACAAAAAATTTCTCACTTGATGAACATAAGCACAGCCACTGGAAATTATCAGGCAAAGATTTGAGCGAATGCCGATTAGAAAGTCGCGTTGGCGGCTTCATGCAAAATTTAACACTCAACGAAGACTATGCCTTAGGTAAAGATGAGGAAAAAATTGAGTACGCGCAGGATCTTTGGTGCTGCAATTATCCTGATACTTTTCAAGTCGTTAAAGCGCAATACGGTATTGATAAGCCGCCTTTTGAAGTAACCAACGGTGAATATTGGGGCACTAGAACTTGGAAAGAAAAAGTCGGTGCGCATGCTGTTCACACCGGTTGGCGTAGTGAAAGAACCGGTAGTAGGCATTGGAATTGGGGCAAGGCTCGCTGGGACGATGATTACCATAACGTCCCTGTCTATACAAGCGTCGATGATTTTCAGGACCGCTCAGAAAGAAAATCGGCTGATATCAAAAACTGGATTAGGGACCGCATCAATCAAAGCGGTTTTTATGAAATCCCTGGAAACTCTGACGGAGCATTTGGCGATCCGTGCCCAGGATTTGCAAAAAGAACCGAAGCCTCAGTTAAGGTTCTTAATGACATCGTAATTTCCAGCTCTACGGCCCAAGGACAAGGCCAACGAGTAGAGATTTTTAACGATGGGCGCGTTGCTGCACGGTTAGAAGAAATTCGCAACAGCAAATCAGCCGCTTTAATTACCGCCATTTCTGCTGATCTGCGCGCTTCAAGCATCGCAAAATGGGCTCCAAGTCAAATTCACACACGCGTTGGCGATCCATGGCCAGGCATAGAAAAAACAATCCGCGTTACCGTAGCATTTAATGGTAGGAATCATGACTTCAGTGGAAGTGATTCAAAAGGGATAACAGTATTGATCTTGGGTGACCTATACCGCTTCGAAAATAATAATTGGAGCCAGAAAGTAAGTGGCATCCGCCTGGTAGCAATCGGTAACAAAGATGCCGTGTATGGCATCCGCAGCGATCGCAGCCTTGCTCGTTTTGATGGGAGCAACTGGAGTAAAATTGAAACATCGATGCCTATTGGTTTTGTCGCGGTAAGCCCAAAAGGCGATGTATTTATTCTCAATGCTGACAACAATACCATGTGGCATCAAGCTGATGGCGGTTTTAAACAACTACCTGGCTCACTCAAACGCATCTCCGCGCGGAGCCTTCAAGAGCTGTGGGGCGTTGGGATGGATGATAAAATTTACAAATTCAATGGTATCGAATGGAAAAAGCAAGACAGCTTTAACGGTGGCGCAGCTCTCGATGTTTCAGTAGCTGACAATGGCGCTGTATGGGCTACAAATACTGAGCAAAAAGTTTTTCGTTATGATGGCGATGGCAAAGGATGGACACTAATTCCTGGTGCTGCAAAATATATTACAGTACGCAGCGATCAGGAAGTTTTTGCAGTCAACAACAAGAACGAGATCTGGCATTATTTGAAAGGCAATTGGAAGCAACTCCCAGGAGGCGCTACCAATATTTGCGCAGCCAGTGGCGTTAATAGGACCGTAATTCCAGCTAAGCGGGCAATACGCAGCGTTGAAACCTTTACCGTGCGCAATCAAGAAAATAAGCCCGCTGAGCCAAATGATGGCTCCAAGCTTGCAATCGAGATTGTAAAGCTTGGCATGGGTGGCGGCATCCCTGCAAAGAGTGCTGGTGATTTCGTCAAAATTCCGGTTTATAAAAATCCCCGTGTTTCCGGCTTTGCAAAATATCAAATTCCTGAAATAAACCAAGGCTCACTCATAAAAATTAATCCGCTACGCAGCCAGGGTGCTGCATGGCTTGAAAACACGCTCCATATACCCGGTTCAGCAAGCGTATCATTTAGCGCTCGCCCAGGCAGTGCGGGGGATGTGCAGGTAATTTTTGGACAATCAATCTCTGATAGCTTTGTGTGGAAAGTAGTCATAGGCGGCTGGGGTAATACTAAATCAGCCATCATGAAGCGCACCTATGAAGGCGGTATACCAAAAGATGTTTTTGTCTGCGAGGTAGGCCGCGATCAAAACCCACTTGCCATGGCAGTTCCTGGCAGCTTTACGCCGTATTGGGCTTCAATAAACAATGGTTTAATTTTAGTGGGGGTGGGCAATGTGGGTGAAAACACCTTCATGGCATGGCGCGATCCAAATCCACCAGATGATGTTAATACCTGCGGCTTTGGTTCTTACAAAAACCCAATTAGCTACACAGAGATTCAAGTGCTGCCTGCTGTGGATGCACAGGGAACACATCGCACGTATAAAATAGAGCCAAAACCGGTCACGGTAAGAGCTGATACAAAAAAAGTTACCTGGCTTGATGCACTGCCATTTCGCGTAGTTGACCGAGGCAGCGTAGCCGCTACTATTCAAGCTGATGGCAGCGCTGTTCTTATACTTGGTACCGCCAAATCGCTTGATCAACCTCACTACGCCGTGGTATTTGGCGATGATAACAACAAAAAAATCTCGCTCAAAAAATGGGTTGCTAAAACCAAATCTTACGTTGAACGTGCAAGCTTGCGGTACGATACCTACCCAAGCCTTGTATGCAAAACCGATAAAAAAATGCGCTTCTGGATCAGCTTTAATTCAGGAGCAATCGCTCTTGGCTCCGGTACTACCGGTGAAAATACGCTACTCGTTATTCAAGATCTCAATAGCCATACAGGGATCAGCCAAGTGGGTATTGGCAGCTTTGGCACCACGCCTGCTACTTTTTCTGGTGTTGAAATCGGTTCACCTATCGACTTTGGCATTGAAAACCAGCTTGCCGGTTATAAACAAGCTAGTGCCACTTTTCAATACGCTGGCAACATGACCATTGTTACGCCATTTGAATATCGCTTCTCACAAGAGGATCAAGCGGTAAAGCTTACCGATCTAGTTAACGACTCTACCTACTACCCTGGTGGCACGCCTCAACAGGGCGCTTTGTATGATTTTATGTTTACCGTACAAGACGATGGCACACCAAAGCTTGACTGGACTAATGAGCCAAGCAATCCTCAAAAACTAGCACTCGAGCAGCGTGTGCTAAAACTTAATGCTGATGCTGGCCTTGCTCGAGCAACTAAAGATATTATGAACCAAAGTGCCGCTATCTCTAAGAGTATAAAGCTTGCTGAAGCAGCACGCATCTCCGCTGTTGGCGCAGCGCAGTCTACTAGTATTGCGGCTGTTGGTGCGGCGCAGGCTGCCAGCATCTCTGCTGTTGGTGCAGCACAAGCTGCCAGCATCTCTGCTGTTGGTGCAGCACAAGCTGCACGCATTGCTGCAGATGGCGCTACAAAAATAGACGAGGCAAAAGCTCAAGGCGATGTAAAGCGAGCAGAGTATCAAGCTGCGCTTACTACAGGCGACAAAATTGCTCAGGCTGGCACGCAAATTGCTGGTGCCACAAGTGGCGGTGGTCCCATTGTTGGCGGCCTAGGTCTTCTCGCAGGATCAGCTCTGATCGCTGGCGGGTTAGTAAAAAGTGCTATGGCTGAAGGCATGCTCAAAGATGCTGCCCAAGCTGATGCTCAAGGTGTATATGCGGCAAGTGGCAGCAAGCGACAAGCAAATGCCACCACAGAAGCAGCTGACTCCAAAGCAGCGACTACAACAGAAGGGGCTAGTACCAAAGCAGCGACTACAACAGAAGAGGCCAATACCAAAGCAGCACTTACCACTGAAGAGGCTCAAAAAATTGAAGCTCAAATGCAACAAAAGGCCTTAGAACGTGACTCTCAAGCTGCGGAGCTTGAAAATCAGGCAAAATTGGCTGCCGGTGAAGCATCTGCATTTCGCAAAGTTGATGCATACGTCTACACAGATCAGGCTCCACGCGCTACACTCGGTAGCAGCTCAATTCCTAATGAAGCAGTCGAAAACAGGCAGGTGTTAGAAGAAAAAGTAATCAATGCAACGATGAGCAAGCGCCCATCTACACGTGCACTTTTCGAAGAAATATTAAGCCTTTATAAATACGGTATGAATTTGATCATCCATTTCCATGTCATAGATAAGAAATCAATTAAGCAACAATTGATTGATACGATTAATGCTCTCGTTAATGCTTATCCTAAGCTTTATGGCAGCGACCCTGAAATTAATGAAGGCGTACATAACGATTTGATTAACCTTTTAATGGCAGCGCGCAATAACCCTTATCTCATTGATTCGAAAGTCGCCGATCAAGCAAAAATGCGTGAGGTTTGGTTTGCAGATATTACTCGACTAAGTCGTCAATTACTAAGCTCAGGGCAAAGCCATAGCATTGAGCTGAATAACACTTATGGAGAATATATCTGGCTTACTGAAGAAGCTGGCAGTAATGATGTAGCCGAAATCAGTTTTGATGCCGAAGGCCTCAATGATATTTTTATAGGCTTTGTTGACGATACAGTTCCTGTACGCAATAGCGCTAAAGAGTTTTACGAGGTCGTACTGGGAGCTTGGGACAACACGCGCAACGTAGTACGACTCAAAAGCTTGGATAAATCAGTTTTTGAAGTTAAAAAAAATAAGCAGTCTGACTCTATGCTCACAAGAATGGAATTTGAACGTTACACCATCAGGTTTGATCACGGTAAAATTACAGCAACCAAAGGGGCAAAGAAGAAAGTTATTTTACAATGGCAAGATCCTTACCCAATCACCGATTTGCGACGCATTGGCATTGCTACTTGGAATAGCCCAATAACATTCAAAAATATAATGTTAAACGGTAAAATTATTGGCAAACGAGATTCTAATTTAGCAGCACTCAGTACAACCAATCCAACCGAAGCAATTAATCAAGCAGTTGATCATTTTACTGAGCTTGAGAATGCATTGGGACAAGAAGTACTTGAAACAACTGATGACCCGGAAGTTGCAGAACTCATGGATAGTCTTGAAGAAGCTATAGCCAACGCTGCAGACAATGGTTATGCAAAACGCCGAGCCATGAATGTCAGTGATTATACAAATTTTGGTTATGCACTTGATGGTTGCTATAATTGGCTTGCCAGTGACATACGTTATAAAAAAGTGGCGTTCTATCTCAAGACGGTTACAGACGAGCTCAAGCGCAAAGGAGTCACTCTCGACCTTACGCAGGGTAAGGATAGTCGTGCAATTCATCAAACTGCTACCGGGCTAGCAGAATTAACTGCCGCAAAAGAGGCTGCAGCGCAAGCCGCGGCGGATGAAGAAGCACTGGCAGCCGATGCTGCGGCTAAAGTAGCTGACGATTCTGCTCAAGCCACTGACGAAGCAGCACCAACACCAACAGATGCAGCTGATGTAGCAGTTGTCGAGGCCCAGGTGGAAGAGTAGGCTCTATTGAGTTTTTGAAAGACAATAAAAAAGCAGGGGTACGTTTTAAAACGTACCCCTGCTAAAATTTTTACCCAAATACATCCGGCAATTCACGTCAATCTATGACAGCATCACATACGCAATCGCATATTCACGTTCATGCGCGTATGAACAATGCACCTGCCAAGCACAAGTAAATCCAGCAAGCTTAGAAATACTTGCCCAATCAACAACAAGCTCCGGAATCCCCCAAGTGCTTTTCTGTACATGGATTAAAGGGCACACCTGCCCAAAAAAAACTTCCTGCTTCAAGCGTCCCGTTGCAACCAAAGCGTTACTCAGCGCTTTATAAAAAGCTTCTTTGGTAGCAAAAAAAACTGCCGCGCGCTGTGATGACCACTTTGTATCACCGCGAATTGCAGCAATCTCTCTTTCTGTAAATACGCGGTGTAATCGTTCATCTGCAAAAGTTGCCCAACGATCCAATCGATCCACGCGTACTAAGTCAACACCACACCCAGCAATCATGCTTACGCCTCAATAATGCTCAATGCTGCCTGGATACAACGCTGATTGGTAAGCATGTCAGCACCATCAATCGCAATAGCGCCAAGATGGCCTGCAGCATTATCAATAAATATAACATCATCAGCAGGATGATTTTCTAGTGCATTCATAGCACGCTTCATGATTTCGCGAGAAACCATACCATCTACATGATCCATACTACGAGTAAAAAAAACACTTGAATCAGCTGCAACAACAGCAATGCCTACATCAGCACCAAGCTTGCGTGCTTCAATTTCTGCAGCATCAGCCATCTTGCGAACAATATTAAGTGAGAGGCTCGAGAGATTGGTTATCATGAGATGTTCCTTTAAGAGTTTTGGGTTTTTTGGTCAAGTGATCTATACGAAATAGCTTCTTGCACGTGAACACGATCAATAACAGATGATTGTTCTAGGTCTGCGATGGTGCGAGCCACTTTGAGAACCTTATGGTACGCACGCATACTCAGACCAAGACGAGCAAAAGCAAGCTTTAAAATCTCTTCTGCTTTCTCGGTCAATATGCAAAATTCTTCAACCTCCTGCGCCTTAAGCTGTGCATTAAGCACACCCTGTGCGCGCTGCCTCTGAAACTCTTTGGCTTTAAGTACCTCGGCGTACATCTCAGCAGAGCCTCGTGTGACAGTATTTTTGTCCTTGATGTCGTCATAATGCACAGCCGAAACCGGCACATGCAAATCAATACGATCAAGCAAAGGACCTGAAAGTTTGCCAAAATATTTAACAATTTGTTGCGGCAAACAAACACATTTTTTAATTGCATCACCAAAATAGCCACACGGACACGGATTAAGTGCAGCTACAAGCAAAAATTGCGCTGGATATTCTACGGCCATCATGGCACGTGAAATATGCACAGAGCCTTGTTCAAGCGGTTCACGCAGCACTTCAAGTGTAGGTCGGCTAAATTCGGTAAATTCATCAAGAAATAATACACCGCGATGTGCAAGTGTAATCTCGCCAGGCTTTGGATTAGAGCCGCCACCCACAAGTCCAGCTTGTGAAATAGTGTGGTGCGGGTTACGAAATGGCCGTTCAACAACTAAGGCTTGATCGCCAAGCTGCCCAGCAACCGAATAAACTTTTGTGATATCAATAATTTCATCGAAGGTAAGCGGCGGCAGGATCGTGCTCAACCGTTTGGCCAACATTGTTTTGCCAGACCCTGGGGGACCGACAAACAAGATATTGTGACCGCCAGTTGCAGCGATTTGCAAAGCCCGCTTAGCAGAAAATTGTCCTTTTACTTGGTTGAAATCAACACCACTCCACGTAGCACGTGCTAGCGTGTCATCAAAAAGTGATGGTGTTGGTTTAATTGTAGCTTCGCCGCGCAGGTATGCAACGAGCTCAACAACCGATTCAACCCCAATGACTTCAAGCCCTTTGATCAAAGCAGCTTCAAACTGATTGCCTTTAGGCACAATGATACGTTTGTAGCCCCACTGCAAAGCAGCGTGCGCAATTGACAGTACGCCACGCACAGGGCGGATGCGCCCATCAAGCATCAACTCCCCGAGAAAAAGTGTTTCTTGGACAAAATCAGGGGTTAGCGTAATGAGTTGTGAGGCTTGAAGAATGGCAACTGATATGGCTACGTCAAAAAGGATATCTATTTTTTTTAGTGATGCGGGCGCGAGGTTAATAACGATTACTCGTTCGGGGATCTTAAGACCAGAATTTTTAAGCGCCGCACGAATACGTTCTTTGCTCTCGTTAATTGCTTTATCGGGAAGGCCAACGATGAAAAAATCTAACATACCGAGCGAAAGGTCGCACTCCACCTCGACAAGGTGGGCTGCTATTCCTAAAGTCGTTGCTGAAAGAATTTTTGCATGCATGGTTTTATTTCTATTCTAAAAATTACCCGTAAAATAACTTACTGCTAATAACTTTTATAACTCATTAATTTATAAATGTGAAACGGCTAGCAACATACGACCCAATCGATGGCCTTATATTGCAGCAGTAGGGATATCGCCTGAATAAAGCCGATCAGATTGATGCTGCGTGAAACAAAGCACCAATCGCTGTGCAGACTGCACAGAAACACTCTTAAATGAATGGTCATTGCGACTAGTTGTTATGAGAAACTAAAAACCCCCTCGAGTGACAGGCTCGAGGGGGCTTTTAGCTTTACGATTTTAACGTATCAAAGCGTATTTTATTTTTTATTTTTCAATTTCAACGAAATGACCAGCAAACGTTATTTCTTAGAGTTTGGCGGACAGACCTCAATGAATAGGTCATCCGGGCCAGATCTTTTATCAAATTTGTGCTTATTTTGGCACGACATCGATGATGTTAAGTAGAGATATCCCTGATAGATGGAGTTTTTACATCCCCCAGACTTGTACCGTAAGGTCACCAACTGTTTCAATTTTATGAAAAATTTTCTCTTCCCATGTTCTTTCTGCGCGTCTATCAAAAATTACTAGATGACCTTCGGTTATAGCTGTAGTAAACATATAATCAGCTGTTTGCTGTAGGCCCTTAACCTCTGTTTTAGAATCGCGATAGACTTTAATTTCGACAAAAAAGCGCTTGCCACCGACCAATTGCATACTCGAGATGGATTCAGATGTAATCGCAAGAGGCCACGCTCAAAAATGAACGGCTCAGAAAAGGACACAGGCTTCCATTTTACTCACCACCAAAGCCCTGCTAAAAATTCAGTTTTAAATCAAAATTCAGATCAAAGGCAAAGTCAATAATGAAGCGGAACACGCTGAGTTTCCATATTGACTTTGCCGTTAGCTGTTTTTAAAATGCATGATTAATTTGTGTAATTGGTATTAAACCCTTTTAAAGAATCAGGGTCGTCATAAATACTTTTGACACTTTTTCAACTGGCATGATAACACTTCTGTTGCTTACCGAATTAGTGTGAGCTGATGCTAAAAAATCTTCTAGTGGCGCAAGCGTGAGCTCTTTCATAAGGGTTGTGCCGGTGCTGACATCTCTATAGATCACATCTCCGCTATCAAGAGTTCTAAGAATTTTATCAATCTCATCAGTGGTGATACGATTTTCACTGTAAATAAGCTTATATCCACTATGCAGTATTTTAAGTATTTCTGGGGCGATGGATAATTCTTCAGCATCGAGTTGTGTGCGAAGCTCGGCGATGATTTCTGGAAATCGATTTGTTAAATCAATAACGGCTTGCTGAAAATAACAAACGCAAGGATGGATGTCGGTATCTGCGGGGAGCCTGAGCATGTTTAATATCATGTCACGCCATCCCTCTTTTATGTTGCCAGAATCATCTAAGAGGCCTAATTCATTTAGTTTCTTTGCGGCACGATCTGACAGCAAAAATAAGCCGTTTTGGCAGAGCAAGTAAAGTTCACGCAGCTGACTTGGTGCCCAGCGGATGAGATAGTTGAGTATTGAGTGTAATATCATTGCATCTTCAACAAATGGATCGACAAGTGTTGGCCTGAAGCAGCAGCTAAGCATAATACGACAACAGCCGCCCTTGCCAACGGCACGCGAGCCGCCTGTTTGTAGTTTAAGATGTGTAGATGGTGCTCGATTTGGAATGCGCTCTGGCTTGCTGTCTGCACTAAAAAGTGTTGTCTGAGCAGCAAAAACACAATAAAGAACTCCTGTCAGAATGCTAATTTTTTTCACGATTTTCCCCAAGTTTTAAAGAATGAATTTGCAAAAAAATAAACTTTGCCGTATCGAGCCTACGTCAGATAGCTTGGCGTATTCAATAAAAACAAGAAATAGGATTTTTAAACCTGAGGTTAGCTTGTGCGGCGAGCAACTACCATTTCCTGTAATTTTTCCGCAATGATGTTAAACGCGGGCTGCCAATTTTTATTAGGAGCTTGATGGATTTTTTTGAAATGATCAAACCACACAGTATTGCTTTTTTCCCAGTGGTCGAGCCAGCGCCAATCATTGATTGTTGGGGTTAAAAACCAGGTGTTTTTGTACAAGCCGCCTGCAAGTGCTGCCTGTGTGGCGTCTGAGCTGATAAGCACGTCGAGATTTTCTATTGCTGCGGCCGTGTCAGTAAAGCTTGTAAGCTCTTCGCTGAGATCAACTACTTTGCCTTCACTCGCAAGCTTTAAATTTACCGTGGGGCTACTTTTTTGAAGAACGTAAACCTTAATTCCTGGAATATGGCATAACGGCATAAAAAACGAGGGCAATATATCAATGTTTTTTGATCCTGGTTTGTACGGGTCATTGTGCCAAGCTATACCGACTTTAACATCAGTATTATTGAAGAAAGCTTTGTATAGAGAGGCTTTTTTTTCTGGACTTGTTTTTAAATATGCCGCGTGAGGATTGAGTTGTTCAAGTTCTTGATTGAGGTAGTGCTGAAGGCTAAGTAACGATGCATGAAAATCAACGTCAAGTTCAGTTAGATTGGTTTGGTTGTTGCAGAGCGTAGCGCCAAGCTTTGCCTGCCTTATTAAATGTATCAAAGGCTCTTGTGGTTTAAAATAAACTTGGGCTGCTTTGCTGCGTAGTAGCGGCAAAAATCGGCAAAACATGATGGTATCGCTAAGATTTCTCTCGGCGTACACAAATATTTTTTTATCAGTTAGGTCTTGGCCCGTCCATTCAACGCTTTTGCTTGGTTTTGCGTGCAAAGGTCGCGTGGGTAATTTTGCAGGGTTGCTAGCGTACTGACGATAATCAAGGAAAGTAGGGTTGATAGCCATCGCTTGCGCATAAATTTTAATTGCTTCGTCTGGCTGATTGTTGAGCTCATACGTGGTGCCTAATCTATCGTAGCCTTCAAGCCAGGTTGGGCGCATAGCGACAGTTTCTTGATATGATTTTATAGCTTGATTTAGATCGCCTCGTTTGAGGGCTGCGTGACCGAGGTCGGAATAAATTTTACTTATATCTTCTAGGTAGTGCTCTTTGGGGTAAACATCGCCTTCTTCTGTGGTGATGTTTGCAAAAAAACTCCACCAGACAAAAGCGATAACGCCAATTGAAATCATGGACCAATGAAACCTGTTCATCATGACAAGAAGCCTCTTCAGCTGACTAGTACTGTATAAAATATGACTAGGCTGACAGTATTAAGTCAGCGCAGAAGTCAGTCTACTAAAACCCTGTGAAATGACAATCGGTACCAAAAATTTAATAGTTAAGTCGGCAGTGCTATTTTTTGAAGTGCATGGGCCAAAATTGTGCCAAGTTGCATAATTTGAGTGTCTTTATTGATATTGACTTCAATTTGGATCATTGGGTGTTTGATGCCGCGGACCCCAGCAAGCGGGATGCCCATTGGTTCGTTTATATCAATAAAATCATTGGTTGTTTTTAAGTACTCATTGAAAGACTTAGCCAAAATTTTACTTTGTCCGAAGTTAAGGAGATACACATCTTCAAGCGGTATTGGGGTTAGTGGGGCGTAGGGACGCTTGATCTGGTCTGTTAGAGGGTTGTAGCAGCGATAAAAAATATTGCATGAAGGTTTGGCTTGCTGGCTTTGGCTTGCGGTGAGCTGAACTACGATGGCTTGTCTGGCTTGATTGATTTTATTGAGTGTTTCAAGAGGTTTTTTTTTATTATCACCCACAGGATTAATGATAAATGTTTGAGGTGCTTCTTCTAGGTTGGCAAGGACATCATTGATTATCTCGGTTAGTTGGATAGTAATACCTCGTTCTGTGCCACCTGCAACTGTACGGCCGGTATGTTGCTTTGTACCAAACGTTTGCAGTAAGAGTAGCGGCTTCGCTTGTACTGAGGTGCAACTCAATATGAGAATGATTAGGGTGCTTAATCGTTTATTCATGAGATTGTTTTTTTCATAAAAGGGCCTATTAATTTTTTATCATGAGTTTGCTTTTGTGTTTGAGTTAATACTTTTTAAGTATGTTACGTTGACTAAATGAAATCAACAATCGTCCCTTCGCACAAAAAATAAACGATGGCATACTAAGTGCAAAGTGTTCATTCCAAGGAGTATATGGAGTTTTGGGTATGATAGCTAACATAAAGCAGGTATCTATGTACGAAAATTTATGGCGAGAACAAGGAAAAAAGTTGCCGTGGTTCAAACCGTTTACGCGAGTACTTGACTGGCAAGAACCGGTAGCTGCTTGGTTTGGCGATGGTGAAATTAACGCATCGTATGCTTGCGTTGATGTACATGCTCTTGGTGAGCGCAAAAATAAAATTGCGTTTTATTGGGAAGATGAGAAGGGTAACTCATTATCATGGACCTACCTTAAGCTGTATCAAGAAGTAAATCGGATTTCTGATGTCTTGAAGCGTTTTGGTGTGAAGCAGGGTGATGTTGTTGTTATTTATATGCCAATGGTGCTTGAAGCAATTGCTACCATGCTAGCAGTTGTGCGTTTGGGTGCTACCCATACGGTGGTTTTTTCAGGTTTTAGCAGCCAAGCGCTAAAAGACCGTATAGATGACACAAAAGCACGTGTAGTAGTGACCGCTGATATGGGGCTGAGGCGGGGTAAAGTTATTAAATTAAAAGACATCGTTGATGCGGCTATTGTTGATAGTCCGACCGTGCAAACGGTTCTTGTGCTCGAACGTACGCAAGGCTCTTGTACTATGAAGGCCGGAAGAGATCATTTTTTCCATGATGTAGTTTCTCGCGAGGATGTCTATGTAGCTCCGTTGCCGGTAGTATCAACTAATCCTCTTTTTGTTTTGTATACGTCTGGTACTACTGGTCAGCCAAAAGGGATTGTGCATGGTACTGGTGGTTATTTAACGTATGCACGTTCAGCGCTTACTTGGACATTTGGACTTAATGATGAATCAATTTATTGGTGTACTGCGGATCTTGGTTGGATAACAGGACATTCGTGTGTTGTGTATGGTCCGCTACAACTAGGCGTTTCACAGATAATTTATGAAGGTTCGCCAGATTTTCCACATCCTGGGCGCTGGTGGGAGCTTATCGAAAAATACAAAGTAACGGCATTTTACACATCACCAACAGTGCTGCGTATGTTTATGCGCTTTGGGATAGAGTGGGTGCAGCGTCATAATCTTTCTAGTTTGCAAGTGCTTGGTAGCGTGGGCGAAGTCATCAACCCTCAAGTGTGGAAGTGGTATCACGAAGTGATTGGTCAAGGACGATGTCCAATCGTTGATACGTGGTGGCAGACTGAGACCGGGTGCTTTATGATAGCGCCAACGTTGGACCGAGAAGAGATGTCTCTTAAGCCTGGAAGCGCAACCTTTCCTCTCCCTGGTATAGAGCCTGAAATTGTTGATGTCCATGGAAAACCGGTGCCATTTGGAACCAAGGGATTTTTGGTTATAAAAACACCATGGCCAGGAATGAGTCTTGGTGTTTTTGGTGATTCAGAACGTTTCAAGCAAGTGTATTGGTCAAAATTTCCAGGCTGGTATTACACTGGTGACTATGCAATGCGTGATAAAGAAGGCTATTTTTGGTTACTTGGCAGGGCAGATGAAGTTCTCAATATTGCTGGTCATCGCATCGGTACTGCAGAAGTTGAAAGTGTAGTGGTAGCTATTGATGAAATTGCTGAAGCGGCTGCAATTGGTGTATTTGATGAATTGAAGGGCGAGGCTCTGGTTATTTTTGCCATCCCTCGACAAGGCCTGCAACCAGGTGAAGAGCTTAAAATAAAAGTGGTGCAGTCTGTACGTGAGCATATCGGTGCGTTTGTAACACCGCGCGGCGTATATTTTGTTGAAAAATTACCTAAGACCCGCTCAGGAAAAATCATGCGTCGCTTATTAAAAGCGGTCGTAGAAGGAAATCAAGTTGGCGATGTGAGCACTCTTGAAGATGAGGCTTCCATGGATGAAGTGCGTTCATCATTTAATGAGCTTAAAGCCGCAATTTTATAAAACAGTGTTCTGTAATTAACTCTTATGATTTCTGTAGAAATAAATGAAAGCCCCGGCACATTATAATATGTGCCGGGGCTTTCATTTGAAAATAAGTTAATTACTCAGTGGCTACTGGAGCATTGTCATTCTCAGGAGGGGCTTCAGCTGCGTCAGTATGAGCGGCGGCTTTATGGCCCTTTTTAGCCTTTTTGTCTTTCTTGCCAGCTTTGTTTTTCTTGCCAGCTTTGTCTTTCTTGCCAGCTTTGTCTTTCTTGCCAGCTTTGTCTGCATGGTCAGCATCGGCCTCTGGAGCTACCTCTGTTGGTGTAGTTGCATCATCAGTAGCATTGGTGGCGACATCTTTTTTAGATTTTTTACCTTTTTTCTCTTTTTTGCCAGTATTGCCAGGCTTAGCATCTTTATTTTTCCTTAGCTTTTTTTTGCCTTTTTTAGCAGCTTTATCTTCAGCTGGTGAAGCTTTTTCAGCTTCTTTGGTGGTGGTATGTGTTTCAGTGTGAGCTATTGCATCACCACCATCAACACGTGGAATCATTTCTTTATTCACATAATCGATTTGTTGGGCTGCAAGCAATGGAGTCTTGCTGTCTACGATGTCATGTAAAACTTGGTGTAGGTAAGAGGTTACTTCTGACCCATCATTGAAGATTTTTACAACCAAGCGACCAAATCCTTCTTGGACATCTGAAGGAAATGATTGATGTTGAGATTCTTGTAATAAATTATAAATGCCTTCAAGCGCTTTTCCTGTATCTTCTTCTTTTTCGAGCGCTGCGATTTTATCTGTAATACTATGGCCGGTGCTTGCTATCTGTTGCATAGCGGTAACATCAATAGCTTTTGGCGCTTGAACTGTGGCAGCTTCTTTAGCCGTTGCTCCAACATCAAGGCCGTTTTGCCATTGGGCAACAGTATTTTTTTGCGCGGTGCTAAGAATAGTTGATTGCAAAGCATTGCCCAATAGTTTATGTAACGCTGGGCGAGCGGTTGCATCTCCTTGGCCAGCGGTATACACAGAAGTAAGCGCTGCGGTGAATTCCGGGTTAATCTCTTTTGCAGTGTCTGCATCAACGCTCCTGATGGCTTCAGTTATGCCATTAAGAACATCAATTTTGTCATTAACTGCTGGTTTAGCTAATGCAGTTGCAATCATTTTTTCATAAACTGTAACGGTTGCAGCATCGCCGTAAGCCCCTCCTGCGAGCGTTAGCGAAAATAAAGCAATCGCACATGAATGAAGTATTTTACCATATCTTGTCTTCATAAATCTCCTCATCTTCTAACAGGGATACAATGTAAAACTAGAATAATCAGTGATTTTAAATTTTAATGTAACTATTCGAATGTTTCTTCTGCAACGGTTTTTAGTAAATCAAACCAATGAAATGATTGCAGGCTTTTATTCAAACCAGCGTTTACGACATTTAACTGTGTCTTGACTGAGAGGGTATTTGATACCATTCGCTACCATTTTGGAGAGAAAGGCTTGTGTTAAATCAAGGTCAAGTGAATTACTTAAAGTGAGTGTAAATGCGAAAACGTCAGCAATTTCTGCGGCTAGGCGTTCTTTGAGCTGAGGTTCTGCTTCGATGAGCGCTTGAACATCGGTATTTTTACTCCAGAGAAGAAGTTATAAAATTTCTGAAGCCTCTACACTCAAGGCAACGGCAATGTCATACGTGTCATTATATTTATCCCAGCCGCGGGCAGTACGAAAAACAATAATAGTTTTTTTAGATCAGCGACTGATGTATTGAGATCGGTTTTTTGCATGGTGTCCTCAAATGCTAGTTTTAAAATAAACTGAATTTCAAGCTACCAGGAACTTTTAAAAATACAAAGAGGAGCGAGATTTCTCTCTCCTCTAAACTTAATTTTGGCTGAGTTATAAAAAATTATTTAACTGGATCAGTTTTAACGGTATCGTTTTGAGGGAGACCTTTGCCAACTTTTTTAGGCTTATCTTTTTTATCGTGCTTATCTTTTTTATCGTGCTTATCTTTTTTAGGCTTATCTTTTTTGCCTTCATTCTCTCCAAAGGAGTTTTCAGACATTGCATGACGAATTTCACGCATATCAGCATCATTTAAATATTTAGAATCTCGCTTATCCATTTCACCAAGAAGTTCAAGCACTTGGCCTTTGCTTACTCTGGCATAGATTGCCATATCAAGAACTTCTTTTTTGAAGATTGCTTTATCATCATTGCTAACCGTAGTGGTATCTGTTTCTGCTTTTATAACTTTAAATAGTGCTAAGCGGTGATCATCATCATCGGCAATTGCACCTATATCTTTGAGTGGTTTTGGAGTAATTGCTGTAGCATCGCCTTTGAGCGCATCGTAAGCTGTTTGTAATGAAGATGTGCCTGCTTGCCATTTTAATAAAGCTTTAGTCCGAACTTCGTCCTTGTTATCTAGTTTTTTATGGGTGCCTTTCTTGTGGGGGGGTGTACCTTTGCTTTCATGTTTGCTTACAGGCTTTTTTTTGCCATCAGTAGCACGGACGCCGCTAATTGCAGCTAGTGCGAATAACGCAACAAAGCCTGAGGCTTGCAGTGCTAATTTAAGATTCTTTTTCATTGTATTCTCTCCTTTTTGTTGCATTAAATCTGGATTTTTTAGAATTTAATGGGGCGAGAAGACTCGCCCCATTAGGTTTATATGGCTCTATTATTTCAATAATTACTCGGGACTGGCATCGTTGGCAGCATCTGGCGTGGCCTCTTGGACTTGTTTTTTGTTGCCACCTTTCTTGCCTTTTTTGCCGTGCTTGTCTTTCTTGCCTTTTTTGCCGTGCTTGTCTTTCTTGCCGTGCTTGTCATCATCGTGCTTGTCTTTTTTGCCGTGCTTGTCATCATCATCGTGCTTGTCTTTTTTGCTGTGCTTGCCCTTTTTGCCTTTTTTGCCTTTCTTGCCATCTTTGTGTTTTTTCTCTGCATGTTTACCATGGTGTCCATGGCGACGCTGAGGATTTAAACCTTTGAGAGCTTCTTTAATTTCTTTTTCGCTCATGTATGTAAAATTTCTTTCAATGAGCATGGTGAGAAGCAATTCACGTGTTTGTAAAAGGCTCTTTCTGGCATCTTCTACACTTGCAGTTACAAGCGCACTGAAAGCTGTTTTATCTTCCGCTGTTACAGTGATAGCAGCAGAGGTTGGAGTAATTGAAAGCTTGTAAAGCTCCATGCGGCGTTCATCACTGTTGGTGAGCGCAGCGATTTTAGTAACTGCTTTAGGAATTAGCATTGCCGGATCTTTAAGCTGATTGAAAACTGTTTTTAACGACGCAGGATTTTTCTGAATTACTTCTAATGATTTTTGCAGATGCTTAAACCATTTTTCTTCTTTATTTTTTCTTACAGGCTTGCTATCTGTAGTTTTAATAGCAAGAATTTCGACAGCAGCAGTATCATCAGTATCAGCAAGTGCTTCGAGGGTTTTAGCCGTCTCGTCATCAACTAGAACCTCGCCTACAACCGCGTTGCTATGTAGGACATCAGATAGACCATCATCAGAAGTCGCTACAGCTTCTAACTCTGCGCGATTTTCAGCTTGAGCGATGCCTGGAATTCCGCTTATGGCTAGCGCGAATAATGCAACAAACCCCGAAGTTTGTAGCGCTAATCTTAGATTCTTTTTCATAATGTTCTCTCCTTTAAGTAGATTTAGTAGTGCTCTTTATTCTCTAATATTTAATAAAATCTAGGCTATAGTTAACATTTTATTTTCTAGGCGGCTGTTTCTGCTTCTACCGTCACTTCTGCAGTAAGAGAAGTTGGGGTCTCAGGAGAAGTTGCGGCCTCTTTTTTTACATGGGTCCCTTTCTTCTTGCCTTTTTTCTTGCCTTTTTTCTTGCCAGTTGGTTTCTGCTCTGCCTCAGGAGCGCTACCTGCTGCGTCTGGGGCAGCATCAGCAGTTGCATCTCCAGCGGGCTTAGCTTTTTTCAATTTTTTCGAACCTTTTTTCTTGCCGGTATGTCCTTTGGCGCCATCGACCGGTGCACTAGCATCAGGGGTTGCTGCGCTGGCATCATGAGCGGCGCCCATATCAGCAGCGGCCGCAGCCTTTTTGCCTTTTTTAGCTTTCTTCGTGTTTGCGCCGGAAGCGGTTTTTTTGCCTTTTTTCTTTTTGGTCGCTGAAGAAGCACCTTTGGCTCGTTTTCCAGCTTTAGCGGTATCGGCAGCAATAGCATTATCAAGTGTCTTTCTTGGTGTTGTGTCACTTACTTGATCTAGATTTGGCATCATGACGTCGCGTACATATTTCTGTTGAGCTTCATTAAGTAATGGTGTGCTTTCAGCGGTAAAAAGTAATTGGCTCATGTATGACTGAAGTTCAACAATTTGATTAAAGGCTTCTATTAATGAAACGCCAAATGCTCCTTGAGTAGTAGCATCATAGCTCTTTCCTTCAGCTTTTTGCATTTGTGAGTAAAGCGCCTTAATAATGCCCTCAATATCTGATTGTGAAGCTTGAGTTGCGCCAACTGTTGGCATATCAACACTGGTAGCAACGGTATTTACTGCTGGTGCAGCAGCGGCCGCAGCTAACGGTTGAGCAGCTGATGTTAATGCTGGCATAGGAGCTAATGCAGCAACAGGTGGTAGCGCTGCAATAGGTGCCGCAGATGGTAATGCTGTAGTGGCTACAGGTGTACTTGCTACTGCGCCTGGTAGTGCGGCAGCAATAGGAAGCTCACTTACAGCTGGCGCTGAAGTTTGAATAACTTGTGGAATTGCTGCTGCGGTAGGGCTAGCTACAGCGCCTGTGTCTTGCGATGTTGGCATTGCTGCTAACGCCACTGTGGTTGCAGGTGTAGTTGCTGTTATTGGTGCTGCAAAAGCAGGAGCCATTGGTCTAGCCTCTGACGTTAGGACTGGAGTGGATTGAGCAACTGGAATTTGATCCGTAGCTTGTGCTACAGCTTGGGCTGCTTTGGCAACAGGTGTTCCGGTGCCGTGCTGAGCTGCTAGTGTTGAAACTAACCGTTGTGTTTCAATATTTGCAGCTGACGCTTGGTTAGGGTCTAGTGGTTGCACTAACGGTGTAACTCTAGGAATAACTGTGTTTCGCAAATAATCTTTTTGATCATCTCTTAGTAAGGGAGATGTTAAAAGCTGGTTGTAAGCTTTGAGTAATTTATAACGGCCGCGATTATCAAGTGATTCAAAATTACTAGATGTATTCTCCACAATTTGAGCAACAGCATCCTTTACTGGAGCTATTTGTGGAACATCTTTAGCTGATCGAATAATCCAGTCTAATTGTATGGCTGGAATTCTAGCCATGCTCGCTGTTTTTTCAATAAACCCAAGATTTAGCTCTGTACTGCCCACTGTCTGAGTTATCAGAGCCCACAAGAACAGTAGTGCTGTTTTTTTTCCTAATCCATTGAACTTCATCGTATCTCCTTAGGTTTCATTATTATAGACTTCTCTCTTAAGAAGCCATTCAATTCTCTTTACAGGATAACAAATGACAAATATAAAAATCTATGATTTAAAAAAATTTCAAATGAAAAATATAATTAAGGGGTGAGGTTCATTCATGGATTTGCTTTTTACGGTGTTTAATACGTAAATTTTAAATTGCTTAAAATGATTGATTGTTCCTGCCGAAGGGCTTTATGCGTTTTTTTGAAAGTCTTGGCGAGCGTGCGCGTTTCCTTTTTGGTAGATAAGGTTATTTCGAGAGATATGCTTTTAAAACCCTTCAAATGCTTTTAAAATTTGGTAACTCCCCAGGTATCTGGAGAGTTACCAAATTTTTTTACATCCCTACCTGGGGAGTTACCAAAAAATGTACTAAAAAATAAGAGGGAGCAAGTTGCCCCCTCTTATTTTGGAACTGAATTATGAAATTTAAGGTACTGTAACTACTGGAGCTTCAACTGAAATTGCATTGCTTTCGGTTGCACTGACAGATTTTTTACCTTTTTTCTTCTTTTTCTTTTTACCCGGGGTTGCACCATCATGAGCTGGTGTATTAACGGGTACTACAGTAACGGTCCCTGTGGTATCAGTATTTGTAGAGGCGCCTTTTTTACTTTTCTTTTTGCCGGCAGGAGCCAAGGTTGATCCAGCGGCGTCTTTTGTGATAGCTTTTTTACCCTTTTTCTTCTTGGCTTTTTTCTTGCTGCTCGCCGGGGTGCTGTGTTTTGCCCCACCCGCAGGAGCTGATTTGCCTACATGAGTAAGCGGCTTGGTTGATTCATCAATTTGATCAAGGTTTGGCAGCATGGTTTGGCGTATATAGTTTTTTTGGGCAGCATTGAGCAGTGGAGTTGATTCTGCCGCATTCAGTAGCTGAATCATATAAGATTGGATTTCCACTGCTTCATTAAACGTATTTACCAGTGAAGCACCAAAGTTGGCATAGGTTGTTTCATCAAAGGCTTGGTTTTGTGCGTTTTGCATAGAGCTATACAGTTGTTTAATCCGGCTGCTCAAGTCTGCCGGGGTATTTTTCTCTACGGCTGCTTGTACTGCAGGAATAGCTGGAGTGGTTGATTCTACCGCAGTGTTAATTGTTGGAGCTAGTAAAGTTTGTAGTGATCCTGAGGCTGAAGAGCTTATCTCAGGTGTTGGATCTGCTGATATAATTGGGATGATTGGTACAGCTACAGCTACTGGTGCGGCATTATTAAATATTGGTTGTTGCGCAGCTATTTGTTGAATAGGCGGGGCATTAACAACAGGTGCTGTGATTGTGGGTATTGAAACCTGAGGTGCTACTTGTACTCCTCCAACAGGAAGGCTTGGTAGTGAATTTATTTGATTGGCTCGATTGGAAGTTGTTTCTGCGGTAGCAGTGTTGTTTGCTTGTGCTGAAAGATTTTGTGCGGGCTGCCCAATATTTAGTATGGGTATATTTATTGCAGATGTATTGGCATCTGGGGTTACGGTAATGATTGGATCGACTGGTTGAGGTTGTTGCTGTTGGTTATTAAATGGATTGTCTGCGGGAGCGTTAGAAATAAGCCGTTGTTGTATGTCTGCTTGTGATGCTTCAACTGTATAGCCCGTTGCAATACTTGTGATAATAAGCGACAGCACAATCCTTGTGGACGTGTTTAAATTATAACGGTTCATGGTAGCTCCCCCAGTTCATTTTGGATAATATGATTTATACACATTGAAATATCTCTATGTGCATAAAATTATATTATCAAATTGGAAATTAAGATCACAAGAGTTTTACATACAGGTTGTTGTTTGTGTTTGTATCGTTACGCAGTACGTGAAGCTGTAACCCTGGAGATTGACATTTTACATTACTTCTTTTAAGTTCGTGCAGGCTGGTCGAGCTTTTGGTAAAAAAGGATTGAAAAGCGGTAGGGTGTAGTGGCTCCTCAAACAAGTAGAATTCCTGAATTTTATAAAAAATCATATGAAGAACGTCTGCAGATACTCAAAGAGCAGGCGGATCTTTCTGATGAAGAAATTCATATTCTTCGTCTTCATGCTGCTGCAAGTTTTGGGACTGTAAGCCGTATGATCGAAAATGTTGTTTCAGTCATGTTTTTACCTTTAGGGATGGCTACAAATTTTTTAATTAATGGTGAAGAATACGTTATTCCCATGGCGGTAGAAGAATCTAGCGTGGTTGCTGCGGCTTGTAATGCCGCTAAACTTGCACGTTATTCCGGCGGATTTAAGGTATCTAGTACTGAACCAGTTATGATTGGTCAGGTACAGCTGCTTGGGATTGAAGATTTTGTGACGTCAAAAAACACTATATTTTGTTATAAAGACCGTATTTTGGTCCTTGCCAACGCCCACGATCGAGTCCTTGTTGCCAATGGTGGTGGTGCTATTGATCTTGAAATTCAAGTTTTGGATACCAAGCGTGGTCCAATGTTGATTGTTTACTTGTTGGTCAATGTTTGTGATGCCATGGGCTCCAATATCGTTAACACTATGGTAGAAGGCATTGCGCCATTTTTAGAAGATTTAACCGGCGGGTACGCGCGCTTGCGTGTTGTTTCAAATTATGCCGTACGGCGAGTTGTGAAAGCTACTGCTATATGGAAAAAAGAGATTATTGGCGCTGAAGTTGTTGAGGGTGTCCTCGACGCTGATGCTCTTGCGTTTGCAGATCCATATCGAGCCGCTACTCATAATAAAGGCATTATGAATGGTGTCGATGCTGTGGTCATTGCTACTGGTAACGATTTTAGAGCTGTTGAAGCTGGTGCACACAGCTATGCCGCGCGTAATGGTTTATATCAACCATTAAGCACGTATTACAAGAATGAAGAAGGGGATTTAGTTGGGGAGCTGGAGATGCCGTTGGCGATTGGGATTGTTGGTGGCATAACCAAGAGTCATCCGATTGCACAGTTGTGCCTTAAGATTTTAAGGGTTAAATCGGCACAACAATTGGCAGAAATTATTGGAGCGGTAGGGCTAGCACAAAATTTTGCTGCATTACGAGTACTTGTGCGTGAAGGTCTGCAGCGCGGTCACATGCGACTGCATAGCAAAAACATGGCTGGTAATGTGGGCGCCGTAGGAGAAGAGATAGATGCCATCGCTGATCGCATGGTGAGTGAGCATTGCATCTCTGCAGGGCGAGCTCGGGAGCTATTTGAAGAGTTAAAGAAGTAAAAGGGGTTAGTATGAAGTTGGGTATCGTTGGTTATGGCTCTTATATTCCTTGCTATCGCATTACCGCACAAGAAATTGCGCGAGAAAATAACCACGACTGGAAAAAAATTACAGCCTCGTTAGGGGTAACTGAAAAATCTGTCCCCGCTAAAGATGAAGATGCCGTTACTTTGGGCGTCCGTGCAGCGCGCAATGCATTGACCCGTGCAGGCATATCAGCTTCAGCGTTGGGAGTGATTTATGTTGGCAGTGAAAGTCATCCATATGCGGTCAAGCCATCGGCAAGCATCATAGGCGCGGCGCTTGGTATTGGTTTAAATTATGCTGCAGCTGATTTAGAATTTGCCTGCAAGGCAGGAACTGCGGCGTTACAAGCCGCTTATGCTCAAGTTAAAAGTGGTTTTACGGAACATGCATTGGCTATTGGTACCGATACTGCCCAGGCAGCAGCAGGTGATATTCTTGAATATACCTCGGGCGCTGGTGCTGCGGCCTACATTGTAGGCGTTGGTGATGGGGTGCTTGTGACTATTGATGCTACAATGTCGCTTTCGACCGATACACCAGATTTTTGGCGCCGCGGGCTGCGCAAATTTCCAGAGCATGTTGGTCGTTTTACCGCGGAACCTGGTTATTTTTCTCACATTCAAGCGATGACGCAGATGGTGCTTGAACGTACCAAGCTTGAACCAAAAGATTTTGCACACGTTGTTTTTCATCAACCAAATGGACGTTTTCCTATTTCTGCGGCAGCTAAGCTAGGCTTTACGCAGCAGCAGATTGAGGCGGGGCTTTTGGTTAAAAGTGTTGGTAATTCTTACAGCGCCAGCACGATGCTTGGCCTTACTGCAGTGCTTGACGTTGCCAAGCCTGGCCAACGGTTATTGCTCATTAGTTATGGTAGTGGCAGTGGTTGTGATGCTTTTGTCTTAACCGTGACCGAACGCTTGCCGCAGGTGCAAGCTTATACTACGGCCACACTTGCTTATGCTGCACGTAGAAAGCAGGTTTCATACACAAATTATCGTTACAACCTAGATATGATCTATTAAGTATAGCGAAAGTTACCATGGAAATAGCTGTCATTGGAGTGGGGCACACAGAATTTGGAGAGCTGTGGACGCAAAGCCTGCTTGACCTTATTGCGCGAGCACAATTAGAAGCGCTTGCTGATGCAGGGTTAGAACCGGGGCAGATTGATGAAATTTTTGTTGCCAATATGTGTGCACCGCAGCTTTTGGGGCAGGCTCATCTTGGCGCATTGGCTGCAGATGTCCTTGGTATAAACAGTCCTGCATTTACAATTGAAGCGGCCTGTGCATCAGGATCATTTGCAGTGCGTTCTGGCATTAGAGCCATTTTGTCTGGTGAATCGACTGTTGTCATGGTAACCGGTGCTGAAAAATTGATGGACGCTAGCATTGAGCAAGTGGCAACAAGTTTTATGAGCGCAAGTACTCGTGATGTGGAGCATTCTAAGGGAGCAACGTTTCCAAGCTTGTTTGCTTTAGTCGCACGACTTTATTTAGAAAAATATAAAATTACTCGTGAGCAATACGCTCAAGTAAGTATTAAAAATCATCATCATGGCAAACAAAACCCTTTGGCACATTTTCAGCGCGATATTACGCTTGAAGATTTTGCCAACGCGCCGATGGTAGCTGATCCGCTTACTTTGTTGGATTGTTCTCCGATTAGTGATGGCGCCGCCTGCATCATCTTGAGTACGGTAAAATTTGCTAAAAGTTTGGGGCGGCCATATGTATCGATTATTGCTTGCGAAGCGGCGGTTGACTGTGTAAATATTGCAGATCGAGCAAGTCTAATTGATCTCAAAGCAACAACGCTTGCAGCTGA
Source organism: candidate division TM6 bacterium GW2011_GWF2_37_49 (assembly GCA_945861145.1). Classification (GTDB taxonomy): domain Bacteria; phylum Babelota; class Babeliae; order Babelales; family RVW-14; genus CAMATL01. The sequence goes on from CAMATL010000003.1 coordinate 29,959, forward strand.
TAAAGCTTTTGCGCGTGCCAACCTAAAGCATAGCGATATAGATGTGCTTGAAGTGCATGACGCATTTTCTCCTGCTGAGCTGATGGTTTTGGAGTCATTAGGATTTTTCAAGCCAGGCCAAGCTGCTGGGGCAACCATGGATGGTGTGACAACAACCACAGGCTCGTTACCCGTAAATCTCTCTGGCGGGCTTAAAGCCAAAGGCCATCCCGTTGGAGCAACAGGCATTGCGCAAATAGTAGAGCTTACTAAGCAATTGCGTGGACAAGCGTTTGGGCGGCAACTTAAAGACCCTCGTTATGCGCTTGCGCACAATATGGGCGGGATTGGAACGTCGGTAGTTGTTACTATTTTAGCTCAGCTAAGCTAGGAATATAAAATGTATAAAAATAGTCCGATTGCCGCATGGCGTAACCAAAGATCAGCCTATCGCCTTGAAGGTGTGAGCTGTGATACGTGTGGCGCTCTTTTTTTCCCTCGTAAGTATCGCTGTACCTGTTCGAGTGCTCATTTCTCGCCATTCCAGTTTTCTGGTAAAGCGGCACTGCTTTCCTTTACTAAGGTGAGTATTCCGCCTTTAGAATTCATTGATTATTCCCCTTACTGTATTGGGCTCGTGCGGCTTGAAGAAGGACCAATAGTCCTTATGCAGCTTGCGGATGTTACGTTTGAAGAATTATCTGTAGGGATGGAGATGATCGCCGTATTTCGCCGATATTTTGCTGCAGGTAGTGACGGCATGATTTTTTATGGGATAAAATTTTCTCCAGCAGAGCTTGCCTGATGGTTGGGTTTGGATCAGGAAAAGTAATTTTATGCGGTGAGCACGTAGTTGTGCACAGCGAGCCTGCCATTGTAGTTTCGTTGCCGCTGCGTACGCGTGTTGATGTAATACCTTTCTCGGGGACGTTTATTGTTGATAAGCGGCCTAAGCACCCCAACTATGTTCCATATAAACAAAATTTATATGAAGAAATGGCAGCAACCATTGCCGATGCTTTTGGTGTTGGCCGGTTGTATTCATTTGTTTTATCGGGTGATTTACCGGTGACATCAGGCGGCATTGGCGCCAGTGCGGCGGCTGCGGTTGGCATTGCCCGTGCGCTCGCGGCTATGCTCAAGCGGCACCTCGGTCAGCGAGAAATTATGGAAATAGCACTTTCAGGAGAGCGAAAAATTCATGGCAATCCTAGCGGGATTGATACGACGGCCGCCACTATTGAAGGTATTCTATTATTTCAAAAAGAAGAATATGTTTTGTTTCACCATCGGATTGCACCTGCTCAGCCAGCGTTACCTATGCTTTTGGTTGATTCACAAAAAACAACTAATACTAAAGAAACAGTTGCCGCGGTTGGTGAATTTAAAAAGCAAAATTCATTGCTTTGGCAGACGCTCATGATGGAATATCAAGCCATTTTTGCTGCTGTGATTGGAGCGATAAAAAAACGAGATATTGAGGCGTTGGGTAAATTGCTTGATCAGAATCAAAGTCTTCTTGATAAACTTACGCTGTCTTGCTGTCATGTGGAACGGGTGCGAGATATTGCACGCAACAACGGTGCGCTGGGCTCAAAAAATACAGGCTCTAGCCGCGGAGGCTTAGTTTTAGTGCTTGGGCGTGATGCACAGCATGTGGCAGACATGGCGCAAGTTTTTACACGAGTCGGTTATTTTGTAGTTGATGCTTCATCTTCAAGTAGTAGCTTATCTACAGATAAAAACCCTGCCGCCGACCAGGCATCATAAACTTTTTGTTTTGTTTTCTCGTCAGGGCAAAGTGCGATAACGCAATCGCCCCCACCAGCACCCGAAAATTTAGCCGCAGCGCCAAACGCTGCGGCTATTTTAATCATTTCGGTAAGGGGTGGTGTTTCGAGTGCATTGTTGCATAGGGCTGAGAGTTGATGGAGTAATTCTTGGTTGATATTGATCAGTGCCATGGCGGCTTGAATATGATTTTTTTTTATTCTAGCGGTAAGTGCTTGTACGCATTCGTTGATCTGCTTAACTATTGAATCAACTCTTTCTGGGTTTTCTATCCGAGCCGAATTGAAAATTTTTATTAAATTTGTAGTGCTTGCCGAAGTCCCACTAAAGCCAACCGCAATGTGCCAATCTGCTGGTAAGGCAATTGGGATGATACGGTAATCCATTGCACGTGCATTGCTGCGTGCCGTGTACATGATAGCAGTGCCGCTTGCTGCTGCTGCAATGTCAAAACCGCTGCCTAAATTTCCTTGTGCTTTACTGTGCGCTGCAGTTGCGATGTTGAACAGTGTCTTGGTATCGAGTGGTATCTCGTGAAAGAGAGCGAGCGCTTTGGCTATGCCGACTACCGTGCAGGCGCTGGAGCCAATCCCAAGTTTGTGAGTAATCCCATCACGAGCGATGTATGTGTGGGGATCATTTTCTAGTGTGAGGTGGAAGGGGTTAAGAGCTCCATCCTCAAGGCCTAGCTGTGCAAACACTTCTCTAAACACAGTTGTCAAAAATTGTGCAGTAGCTGCCTGCTTTGCCCTCAGTTGACTCAGTGGATGTAGCTCCAAGCCGTAAGCAGGAGATGTAACACATGACTCAGCTGCCGGCTCAATACAGACATTAATGCCGCGCGTTGGCAGCGTGAGGCAGGAGTGACCAGGAGTCAAAATACTCCATTCACCACTGAGCATGAGCTTGCCAGCTACATGAAATGAATGCTTAATCATTCAACAATTTCTACTTCCGGATCACCAGCAATAGTGCTTTCAAGTACCGAAGAAACCCCGAGCAGAGTTTGTAATTTTTGCATAATGACAGGAGCGTCAACAGCGAGGCAAATAACTTTTACGTGAGGCCCTGCATCGGTAGTTACATAGCAGGCAATACCATGCTGCTCGCGTAACATTTTAACCCCCATAATTGCGTTTAGAGAACCTTCATTCCAGTAATTGAGTGAAGGCGTGGTGCTGAGCATCACGTCACGCATGTCACACCAATCAGCCTGTGACAGCGAGCCAACCGTTATAATGTTGCGCGAGCGTAGCGCAGTAATCATGGCTGGCAGGCGGTTATTCGATCGGATAAGCCAGTCTTGATAGCGAGGTGATGTTGCAACTGATTGCTGCATGCCGGCACGAGATGAAACTTTTTTAGCTGCTGTGGTTGTGATGGCGATCAGGACGCGCAGGTCAGGCCACCAGCTGGCGGGTAAAACTGGTTCTGCAAATGAATCGCTTCCGTCGTTAGCATCGCCTCGGTGCCAGATAACAGCGCCACCATATATAGAACGGGCTGCGGAACCTGAGCCGCGACGAGCAAGTATAGAAACTTCTTGCATGCTCAGCTGGAGGTTACATAAGCTGTTGATGCCAAGGGCTAATGCGGCAAAGCCGCTGGCACTGCTTGCAAGCCCGCTTGCTGTAGGAAAATAATTTTTCGAAATGATGGAGAAGTGACTATTGATGCCAAACAAAGCCCGTGTCGTCTCAAGAAATGACCGTACAGGGCTTTGTAGTTGTTCGTCGCTATGTCCATCGAATTCAATGCAGTCGTGTTGTTCTTTGTTAAGCGCAATAGTCGTGGTTGTTTTAAGTGCCGTCAGTGTTAGAGATAAGCTGCTCTTGGTTGGGAGCATGAGATTTTCGTCTCGTTTGCCCCAATATTTTATGAGTGCAATATTGGCGTTGGCGGAAACATTGACCTGCTTCATTGACGTTCTCTCGTTGATAAATAAAAAAAATAATCTTTTCGCACAGAATAACGCAAAGGTGGGGTTATGCAAAGTATTGCATCGATCAAAGATGCACGAATTATTCATGCGCGTAGTTTAGCGGCAGCGGCCGGGCGACGCCTTGCTCATGAGTGTTTGCTTTTTGGCGAGCATCAAATAGCGTGGGCGCTTGAAGCTGGTCTGCCGATTGATCAGGTATTTGTAGCACAGCGATGTAACCATGGTTTTTTAGTCGATTCATTGGAAGCGCGGGGTGTGCAGGTACTTGAAGTCTCTGCAGGGATTATAAAAAAAATTACCGCTACAAATTTTGTTATTCCGATTGTTGGCATCGCTCATCTACAAGATACTGTTGCAGCTGAGTTGCCGCATGAAAAAATGTTATTGGTGTTTGATCGTGTAGTGCAGTACAAGCATCTTGGCGCTATGGTCCGCAATGCGCAGTCATTTGGCGTGCGCCATGTTGTAATTGCTGATGAGGCGGGCGGAGATGTTTTTTATCGGCGTCTTATTGAAACATCGCAAGGGGCTGTTTTTACCAGCTCTATCCACTCCTTTAAAAATCCACAATCTACTATTTCTGCGCTCAAGCGGGCTGGGTATCAAATTGTAGTGTCTGCACCAGGAGTGCAAGCCAGAGGTTCCCTCTTTGATGTTCAACAAGCGCTAGTTGCTCTTGTAATTGGTGCGGAGTTGGCACCAGTACGCCAAGATTTTATTAGCGCGGCTGACGTTGTGTTGGCTGAGCCGGTAGCACCATGGTCGATTCAGCAAGGGGTGCTAGATGAAGGCGATATCGAAAGTCTGTCGGTGCTTAAATTACGCATGCTGCTATCACTACTCAGTGAGCAGCTCAATAAAAAAATTATGCAGCACCCTGGTTATGCTGCTTTTACCATTGTGCAGGCGTTTCAACGAGAGCTGGCCAAGCTGACTGAGCTGTCGTTGCCTCACGTATGCCTGCTTATGCAATTGATCGCAGAGCGAATTATTAGTTTTGATTCTATTGCGAAGCAGTATTTGTGGCAGCCGGGAGATGTCGGTGCATTTGTGCAGTCTCTCGCGGAAAAAGGTTTGGTTGAGCGATTTGGTCACCCGATGTTTGAAGGGCTGCGGATCACGCTACGCGGCGAACAGTTGCTTGAGCGTTGTTGGCTCGTAGTTGAATATGTTCAAGCTATGATATACAAGGGTATTGCTCAGCAAGAGCGAGCACAGCTTGAGCTGTCGTTGGGGCGCATGGTTCAAAATTGTCAAACCATGTAGTAATTTTTTTTAAATAGGTACAATCAATCATTATTTATAATGATTGATAATGTTTTTTGTGAGCTCATTAGCTAGATTTTAGGCTAACACCAATCCTATGAATTAGAATGGATCACGGATCTCTCGATCGCAGCCAAGGGCAAGCTCCTTCTGGGATGACAGCTCTTTTAGCGCGTACTTTTTTGAGAAATTTCTGAAGAATGCTGTTAGGCTGGGTGATATGGTTACCTTACAAACTCAGGAAAAGTGGAGGGTGAAAGAGCTCTTTGTAAAGCATTACAATGATGATTTTTACCAGCTTTTTCCACCATGACAATTCTGCTTTTACAGTACTTCTAGGCGTTGACAGGTTGAATTATTACTTGTACTGTAATTGCATTGGCCTGCAACGGTCAGTTATATAATCAAAGGGATTGCCATGGTACGTAAAATAATAATTTTACGCAGACCTTTTCAATCCACTTGTTCCAGGTGGCTTGGCAGTTTTCAGGTACTTCTATTTTCTGGTAGTAGCAGCTAAAAATGTTATATTTCTTACTAAATTTTGTTCCGCTTGGGGTATCAACGTAGCAAAACGGTATGTTAAGCATTTAAGTTCAACTTAAAGGAATTTTTATGAAGAATTTGGTCAGTGGGTTTCTCTTTGGGTTGATAGTAATGAATCCATTGCTGGCTATGGAGCATGTTTTTGAAATAGATAGACTTAAAAGCTCCTACCCGAGTGATCTTACCAGTAAAAATTCTGATGCTGCCGAAAGAGAGAGATCGGGCTCAAATGATTCAGGTGCATCCGCTGGTCATATAAGTGTTGCTCGACCATTAGTTTTAGACCTATCATTAGCTTCAGATGTTGAAGATAGTTGCTATGGACTTGGAATAGATGGTCTTACTATAACTCCCTCGCCGAGTCATCTTAGCAGTAAAAAAAGTTTTGACCCTGACGAAAGAGAGATATCGGGCTCACTTGAGAGCTCGTGCGCTCGTGGGAATGATTCAGGTCACGGCATGTCGAGTCCTGGTAAAGCAATGAGGCAGATTTCTGTGCCTGGTATTCCTAGGGTTAATAGCGGAATGTTGCCAGGCGATGGACCCGGCTCGCCAACGTTTCGACAACCTAGTCCTATGGGTTTTGTTGGATTAGATTTAGAATCGTTAATTTACGAGCGTGCTACAGTGGAAGACGCCGACGCTCTTATGTCTATCTATGACAATTTTAACGCTGAAGATTACGATAGATTGTTAGTGTTTCCTGGCTCTGATAGTGATGGGGTTCCTTATCAAAGAAAATCTTTACTTGCATCGCTTGCAAAAGGACGTGTGTTTGTTGCTCGCCTACCAGGCTCAGGAAAAATCGTAGCCTTTTTAAAACTGTTTGTTATTGATGATAAATTTGAATTGCGTGATATTTTAAAGAATGAATTACGTGCATTGCGGCCAGCCGTTTCCGGAGAGGATTCTTCAGAAAGTATTGGCGGTGAGGTTCTTACAGAATGTGTCCCTTGTGCTGCTGCAAGTTGTGATCTCGATCCTGCATTTATATTTGATTTTTCGCGTAAACCTGATTATTTAAATGATATTCCAACGCCTCTTTTTAAGCATAAGCGTGAAAATACCTATGTTTATTATGGCGCCGCTTATACGTTATTAGAAAAAGGCGTAAAAGCTAAGGACTATCGAGGCTTAGGTATAAACTTTAAGTTAGAACAAAAAGCGCTTGAAATCATATCTATTGATATTCAAAGAAATGTGTTTCTTAATGGCTCAAAAGAGATTTTTTATGTTTATGGTGTAGTAGAAGTAAATGCTTCTACCACGGCGCGGCTGAGAGCGGCATCAATCATGATCAGAGTGCTTCTTACGAATTTGAAGATAAAAATAATAGAGCCGATTAGACTGTCATCATTTGCATTTCGCACCTTTAAGCCTTCTTTTTATCAAGGGGCTGTTGGCGAACCACTTAGGCTTTTACCTGATGAAGCTCTAAATGCTGGATTTGGAACGTTGATTGGTTATCGTATTGGTGATTAAAATAGTCCTATTGATACAGGTTTTGTTGAGGCCCCCAAATTTTGGGGGCCTCAACAATTTTAGAGGGTGCCATCCCGGCGCGTTGCGGCCTCTATCAATCTATTCTGTCTGAGTGATTTGCGCGCGCTTTTGCATGAAGAAGTTTCTGCTGGTGTTTTTGTGAGTAAATTTAATCGAGCGACCCAGTGATTTTGTTGGTTTTGTAGCTCAATTTATCAGTTGTAACTTATAGAATATTCTTGTATTTTAGTTGTCCTTTGATCTTGGCCATGTAAGAAAATTAAAATCTCAGGAATTGATTCTATGAAAAAATATTTCTTTAGTCTTTTTTTGGCGGCATTAATGCTTGTTGAAGCAGTGCCTTCTTATGCAGCATCTTCTGCTTGTGCAGCATCTTCTCTAGAGCATGGTTCTTCTTCAGCTGTATCAATTAATCCAGCGCGCTTGGAATATAGGCTTGCGAGTGGGGAGGCTGATAGAAAGGATCTTTTGGAGTTGTATCGTAATTTTACAAAAGATGATCATCATTGCCTTCTAGTTTATCCAGAAGGAAGGCTTCGTAGTAAAATGCTAGCGCAGAGTATTCTTGCCAATAGAATATTTGTTGCTTGTGACCCTGAGAAGGAAGGGAATAAAATAGTCAGTTTTTGTAAACTCTATATTCCTCAGGGTGAAGAATTATTAGATATTGTAAGCAATGAATTTAGTGCCGGCGATTTCGTCGAGAGATCTGAATCAGGCATTGTTGAGTTTACTTCCTGTTTCCCTGCATTTGCTAGGGACTATCATCTTGATTTGGCTTCTATAAATAATTTTTCTCAACCTCTAGTTGAGCCCTCTTCCATGCCATATCCAAGTGGCGTAAGTTCTTCACTCTACGCGGGATTTATTGAGCAGTTTGTCGATCAGGATGTTGCCCTTAAATTGGATATTTCACGCGATATCTGTATCTATTTTGGTAGTGCTTTTACTGTAAAAGGGTATAAAGGCCATGGCATTAACAGCACTTTAGAGCGTTTTGCGCTTAACACAGTGAGTTTGTCACCAGAATTTAATGCAAAACTTCAATCTGGAGCATCGATCCATTATATGTATGGTATTGTGAGCAAGAATTTTTGGGGCTCAGCGCACCTTCGTTCGTTTACAGATTTTTGGTGTTGCTTATTCGGTCAGGATTGGGTTGCGGCCTCCGTTACGATGCATCGTGCTAAAAAACCTGTATTTGAAGTAAAAGAAGACAGGGCTGTAATATCTGCCTCCCCACAGACTAAAATGTTAATGTCTGGTGTCTGTGTTTCATCAGATCGCCAGGAGTGTAAAACACCAGCCATTGTTTTTAGTGATGAGTTTATTGATGGGTTCGGCTGCTTTGTTAGTTGCAGAATACCTTAGAGATCTTGCTCAGCATTACTTGCCGTAGAAAATAATTTAAAGCTCAGAGCTTATCCGAAAAGTCATGTCATTCTAAATAGCGTGAGTTCGGAGTTACAAATCAATCGCCATTTGGCACCACTTTCCAGAATATATAAAATCCCAAAAAAAACTTTGTAGCGGTCAAATTTCGGCCGACCTACCCCCTTTTTTCTTTTTTGTAAAATTGGCTCTACGACGGGCCAAAATTTTTTTTGCTAGGCTCTCCGATATCGAGAGCTCCTTTTTTTGCGTACCGCTATCATGGCGGATTTTTGAGTTCCTGATATTTTTTTCTAGCAAATTACTTTTCGGATAAGCTCTTAGATGACTCCTCAAAGTTGAAATAAAGTAAAAAAGTTGTATTAATTTTGGTGATATAACCATATTGGTAGTTATTGAGAGATAGCCACAAAAAAATATCTTTTTAGGAGGTTAAAACTAAAATCAACGGTTCAGAATTCTAACTTTTAAAAAAAGGAATGTATGTAATGAAGAGAAACAGTATGTTTCGTTATTTAATTTTGGTGGGGCTGAGCTTCGCCGTCACTACTGCCGTTGCTTATGAGCGTAATCCGATTACGTTTGGTTCGGTGATTACCTTAAAGCATAAAAGTACAGGTAAGTATCTAACCGCAGCCAACAATACCTACTTTAGCGGCGGGAGTGGGCTTTCGGCAGTTTATGCTGGCACCGATCCTAAAGACGCTAGCGCGCAGTGGACTGTTAAAGGGAGTCATAACGGTGATCGCTTTAACTTTAACTTTGCTGATCCATATCCAGCAGGGCGCAACACCACCGCTCAAATTGGTTGGCCTCTCAAAAATTATAGTTGGTTCCGGCTAGAAAACGTAGCGACGGGTAGAAATTTAAACGGTAATTGGCATTACAATTATCAAATAGCTGGATCTTTGTCGAATAACCCCACCTTGCCCTATTACGAAGTCGTCAATGCGGGTGATAATGGTGTGTATAATTCCTATTGTGATTGGCGGGTTAGATCCGCTGATGCTGAAGGCGGAGGCGCCCAATCAACGGACACGTATTGGGCCAGTGGTTTTTCTTGTAGAATTGAAAAGGAGTGGCATAATTGGTACTTGTGTTCACGTCGAAATACTACGACGCTTAATGGAATACCACGCCAGGATGTGTTTTTCTATTATCAATTTGATCAAGATGACTGGATTGCTGAAATTGTGACGCAACCAGATAAGAACGATGATATTAAAAAGCAGTTTAAAGCTAGTCGTGCAGTAAAGCTTGCGTACATGACCCCAGTATTTTGGGACTCAGAAATTGCAAATTGTGCCACTATACCCTCAGGGTCTTCAGCTGTGTCCTACGGTCAACGTCGCGTGTGGGCTCATGGCGCCAGTAGCTATGATAGTAACAATACCGCAGCATCGCCGAATAACCATATGGAGCTTCTTGTTGGTCCATGGGGTGATGAACGTGCTCGCCGCGGGCCTTCAATGTTTTTAATTGAGAACGCTGATGATAAATTCAAAACAGGGGACATTAATTTTGGTGACCGTATCAAAATTGTTGTTGTCAATGGCGGTGCTGGTGATTCTCGTAAAGCAGGGTTGTTGTCGCCATTTAGATACGTATTGATGCATGAACACTCACGCCTTGGTTCGCCGTATTGCGACCTTATGGTGAGTGTTCCTGACTATTCAGCTACACAGAATGATGCAGCTGTTTTTACATTTGAGCCGATTATCGATGGTCAGACCGGTGCAATTTCTACGATGGATTTAGTGCGTATTAAAAATGCTTGGAATAAGACCTACCTTTGGACACATGGAGACAGTCGCCATGGCAATACTTATTGGGAAATTCTCGCTACCAAGGATGCAGAAGATCAGTGGGGCAAAAATAATTTTGGCCTTGATCGAAGAATGACGCAAGAAAAATTCCGCTTTTCGCTTGCACTAGATTTGACGGTAGAAAATAGCGATGAAGCTCGCAAACACTTAGCAGCCATTAATAAAGAAGTTACAGTCATTTTTTCAGATGCAGCTGCCGCTGCAAAGAAAAAAGTTGCAGCATTAGCTGCTGAGAAGGCTTTGCTTGAACAACAAAAAACTGACTTGCAAGAGAAGCTTGACGCATCTAAGGCTGAAGAAGCGCGCCTAAAAACTGATAATGCTAAACAACTTGAAGATCTCAAAAAACTTCAAGAAGCTGAATTGGCAAAAGCAAAAGCAGATGCTGACGCTATTTTAGATAAAGCAAAGAATGAAAATGCAGAAGCGCGAGCAGCAGCCAAAAAGGAAGCGGATAAATTACTTGCCGATGCTGATGCTGTGCAAAAAGAACTACAAGGCAAACTAGCCCAAGAAAAAATAGATGCTGCTCGTATGCTGCAAGAAGGCAAAGATGCTGCTGCCGCTGCTGCAAAAACAGCTGAAGAGCTTGCTGCCTCGAAATTAAGTGCAGTGGAAGTTGCCGCTAAAGCTGCAGCTGAAAAAGCAGCCCTGCATGCGTCAGAGCTTGATCATATGCTTGCGTTCCCTCTAGGTTTTGCAAAGGTTCCAGGCAAAGCAAAGAGTATAGCGTTTGGCCTGCAAGATAGTGTGATCGTAAAAACCGTCAACAACAAGGGCAGCAAAGTCAAAGAGCTTGTGTTTGATGATTTTGGGGTAATTGTACTTGCTGATGGGTCGCTAGCTAAATACCTATTTAGCTCAGATCCTGCAAATCCATGGCTACATGTTAATCTTCGAGATGAGAATAGTGTTGAGATCAAGGTATCTGATGCTGCTGTAGGTCAAGATGGTACTACCTTTGTTGTTAGTGAAAGTGGTAAGTCATTGTATGGTGTGAACTGGCCGGGTGATACACCAGCTGCGATGCCAAAAGAAGACGCTGGCTTTGATCTAATCAATGAAAAAGATAAAACCAGAACAGCAAAAACTAAGCACCCAGGTAAAAAAGGCAAAAAGGATGGTAAGGGTAAAAAAGGCGACAAACAAGATGATGCTAAAGATAAGCGCCGAGGTAAAAAAGACAAAAAGCAATCCAAAGGTAAAAAAGCCGACAAAAAAGATGAAGCTGCAGTAGTAGATGAAGCCGACAAAAAAGATGAAGCTGGCGCGGTAGATGCTAAGCACGATAAAAAAGCTAAGCGCCGAGGTAAAAAAGACAAAAAGCAATCCAAAGGTAAAAAAGCCGAGAAAAAAGATGAAGCTGCAGTAGTAGATGAAGCTGCAGTAGTAGATGAAGCTGCAGTAGTAACGGAATAAATGACACACATGCGCGGGTACAAAGCTGTGCCCGCGCCTTACATTAAGAGGTTAGATAGCTATGAAAATACGTAATTATAGTTTAATTCTTGGAGCTTGTTTCGTGTTGGGAGAAGTGATGATCGTTGCAGACGATGCAGCGGTATCTAAGGTATTAGCAGGTCCTGTAGTTGCAAACACCGCGGTAGTTGTAAATCCTAACGCAGAAGTTCCTGCGATGGTAGCAAAACCAGTTGATCCAAATAATTGGGCTCCTGTTGAGCCTGCAAAGGATGCAAAACCGACAACTGCTATGTTAATGAACAAAGGTGCTGGTAACGATGCGCTTGTTATTAAATCGGTAAGCGCTTGCGACGCCAACAATGTATGGTGTGTTGTAAATGATGGTACCAAAGATGGTGTGTATCAATTGACCGCAAAGGGTCTAGAATACAAATTTGATGGCGTGTTTGTCTCAGCAGGTAAAGAAATAGTTACCGCAATTAATGCTGCAAAAGAAGTTTTTGTTCTTAAGGGCGGTACAGGAACCGACTGGAAAAAAATAGAAGGGCTTAAATTAAGTCGTGTTTCTCGTCCAAGTGAAAAAGCTGGTTGGGGACTATTAGAAGGCGATGCCGGCGTGTTTTCAGTATTTCAATACAAGCATGAAAATGATCGCTGGGTAGGGGTTAAAAATCTTGCTGGTGCTGATGCTAAAGGCATAGTTGCAGTAGAAGTTAATGCTGAAGAGATTGCTTTGATGTTGACCGACAAAGGTGAGATCTTGAAGCGCGACCTTGAGCGTGAAGAACTCCATGAAAAAGCAAAAGTCATTGCCGTAGAGATGAAAAAAGAAGCTGCCGAAATAAAAGCCGGTAAGCACAAAAAAGGCAAAAAAGGCAAAAAAGATCATAAAGGCAAAGGCAAAGGCAAAGGCGCTGATGCTGGTGCAGACGAGAAAGAGCACAAAGGCAAAGGTAAAGACGCTGATGCTGGTGCAGATGAGAAAGAGCAAAGCGCTCCTGCTGCATAAGCTGGCGTAAGTCCAGCTACTGAAATAAATAACCCCGGGTGGAAGTAATTCCGCCCGGGGTTATTTGTATGTAACGTGAGTTCGGTGAAGAAAGTGGAGAATAATATTAACGTGAGTTCGGAGTTTCAACAAAGAGAATATACCTGCCTATGTCGTCCTCGCGGAGGCGAGGATCCAGGCTTTGGATATAAATCAAAATTAAAAACGGCACAACTATGATGCTTGCAGTGTTTGAATTTAAAGAGCAACAGCGTTGAATAATTATTTTAGCCTGGATCCTCGCCTCCGCGAGGACGACACTCCAGAATGGCATTCCCCATTGTGCGATCCTGAATCCTTTGACCCCGCTCATTCTGAAAAAGCCTGAAAGGCTGTCTCGAAGGGCATGAGCGGCTTCTAAAGATTCTCTCAATCGCACCTTATTCTATACGAGCTGAACAAAGACACTGCTTTTCAATGGCAGGGCCAGCCCTGATGCCACCAATTGTTTAATCTCGTGAAACTGTGGTGTTTTAATAAAAATATGTCTTGTTTCTACGTGCTGAATTTTATGGACTGCCGGCGTGGCGGGGCCAAGCACACTGATAGGAGTTGTAAATAATTGAGCTGCTGTATGGAGATGAGTGAACAATTTTTTGGCATCTTTTTCTACCTGAGCCGCATCTTTGTGTTTGAGCTCAATTTGGATAAGGCGGCAAAAAGGTGGGTACCAAGTTTCTTCTCGCGTGGCAAGCTCTTGCTCAGCAAAGGCTAAATAGTCGCTCTCATTAATGAAATTAAATAAATCATGGTCATACATAGCTTGAACAATGACCGTGCTCTCTGGGTGCACACGTCCAGCCCGGCCAGCAACCTGAATAAGCTGCTGCAAGCATTGTTCGGCCGCATTAAAAACTGGAACATGTGCATGTAAATCACCCCAGATTACACCCACAAGTGTAACACCGGGAAAATGATACCCTTTGGTTATGCTTTTGGTGCCGACAAGGATATCTATTTCACCGCGTTCAAAAGCAGCAGCGGTGGCGAGCCAAAGATCTTTTTTACTGGTGACGTCAAGATCAGCGCGAGCAATTCGTGCAGCAGGGAACATGTTGTGCAAAATTTCTACAAGCTGTTGAGTGCCGATGCCTTTTGTTATAAAGCTGCCGCCTTTGCAGCCATCGCAGGCGACTGGTACCAATCGTTGGTAGCTGCAATAATGGCAGCGAAGGGTAAGGTCGCCGTTTGCGTTTTGATGTGAGGTTAGGCTAACTGAGCAGGCAGGACAGGTAATAACAAAGCCGCATTGTCTGCACTGTACAAAAAAGCTATACCCGCGGCGGTTAAGAAACATGATGGCCTGCTTACCATTTTTTAGGCAGTCTGCAATCGCCGTCTCAAGCTCTTTACTGATCCAAAACGATGTGCGGCGCTTAGGCTGCTTGGGGAGCACAATTGTGCGGATTGTTGGAAATGCGCCCATAAAACGTTTAGTTAATTTAAACAGTGGCCAACCCTTGGTTTGGACGTTGTGCAGCGTCTGTACTGAGGGGGTGGCAGAACCAAGGACAATGGGAATTTTATACTGACTGGCGCGTAAAATAGCTAAATATTTGCTGTTGAGTTTTGGATGTTTTTTTTCTTCAAAGCCAGCCTCATGTTCTTCATCAATAATGATAAGCCCTAGATTTGCGATGGGGAGTAGAATAGGTAGATGAACGCCGACAATAACGATTGGCTGCATTTTAAGCAATGCCTGCCAAACGGCTTTTTTTTCTCGCGGTGATGACGCAGAGTGAAAATCATATATCGTTGCGTCGGGCATACCCTTACTAAGGCGCTCTCTAAATTGTAGCGCTAGCGAAACTTCAGGAAGTAGGAACAGTACGGTTTTCCCTTGTGCTAGTGCTTTGTGCATAGCCGCTTTGTATACCTCTGTTTTTCCTGAGCTGGTTACACCATGCAAGACCACAGGAGCAAAAGAGCCGGTATCTAAAGTCTGACAAATATATGTCGCGGCCGTAGCCTGCTCTTCGGTGAGTGTGCAATCTAGGGGAGCGGCTTCTGACGGTGGTGGTAATAAACTAAAAGCGTCCAGCTTATCCTCTTTCTTTTTGAGGAACTGGCGCAATTTTTGATAAAAAATCAGCGAATTAGTGAAATATAATTCTGCAATTTTTTGCACAAAATGATGAAAGTTTGCGTCGGCAGGAAAAGGCTTAGGCCCTATGATTTCTTTGATTGCAAAGGTTGCCGGCTCTTTTAGCTTAGTTGTTTGTGCAACCACAAAAGCAGAGAGTTTTTTTTCACGCAAGGGAACAAGAACACAGGTATTGATAAGATTTTGGCCAGCCATTTTTTCAGGAAGTTTGTACACCAAGATTTTTTGAAAGCCATTTAAAAGCCTGACGTAGACAAACATGCTGAGTATCCTTACCGTAAAAAAATCTAGTTCCTGCGAAGCGTAGTGTACCTAAGTGATAGCTTTTTGGAAATGGGCAGGTTTTTTGCTAAAGTATCTCAGATCAGCACCCCTAGCGGGCTTGCTTTATGGGTATAATAAAAAAAGTAAGAATTTTTTTGTAATTAGTAGAAAATTTTTTTTTGAAAAAAACTTTTCTTTCAAGGAAACTATGGGCCGATTAATTCTTGTGAAATGGCTTCCCGCAGGGTCTTTGATGGGAATTTTCATGATGGAGGCTATCATTTTTTCATGACTATTTTTAAGAAAAAGCAATATGGGATTTATTTTATTTGACAAACAGGGGTAAAAAGTGCCTATAATAAAATTAGCTCTGTAAAGGGCGGAGGAGTAAAAAGGAGTAGGTGTTTCACCAATACCAAAAAAGGAGAGAGTATTATGGCAATCAAGAAACCAGCTGCAAAGAAGGCAGTGAAAAAAGCGGCCCCTAAAAAGGTTGTGAAAAAAGCTGCCCCTAAAAAGGCTGTGAAAAAAGCGGCCCCTAAAAAGGCTGTGAAAAAAGCTGCCCCTAAAAAGGCTGTAAAAAAAGCTGCCCCTAAAAAAGTTGTTAAAAAAGTTGTTAAAAAAGTAGCGAAAAAAGCAGCTCCTAAAAAAGCTGTAAAAAAAGCTGCCCCTAAAAAGGCTGCTGTAGTAGTAGCTAAAAAGCCTGTTGCAGGCAAAGTTCCTATGAAGCCACGTGTAGAAAAGCCTGCTAAAGCTAGCTAAATCTTCACGTTATTTTTCAAAGAAAATAAAAGATAAGGCCTGGTCGTGCACGACCAGGCCTTATCTTTTTTATTAGGCTCTGTTGAATTTTTGAAAAATTAACGCCAATGCTTCTTAAAAAAATATGAACCTAAAGTCCTGTCATCCCGGGGTTTCGGGGCCCCGGGATCCAGCGAGACTTTTTATCTGGTAGGCAAAATTTACAAATGCAGGTGGTTTTTCAAGTCTCTTTTGTAGCTGAATTTTATATCTAATGTGGATCCCGGCGCCCCATAACCCCGGGATGACACAATTGCGCTATCAATAAACCTTTTTAAAAAAGTCATTATGATCATTTCAAAAAATCAACAGAGCCTAGTCCTCATGTTATTTCTTAAGATATAATGATATCCGCTCCCTTGGTATCGAGGGCAAAAGCCTTTTTTGTTGGGTTTTTGAGTAACTCGCTAGCTAACGGATTGATTACTAGCGTCTGAATGGCTCGCTTCATAGGGCGTGCACCAAATTCTGGGACATACCCAGCGTCAGCCAATGTTTCCAAGACCACATCTTTCCAGCTAAGGTTTATGCCTTGTTCTGTGAGGCGCTTTTTGAGTTCAAGAAGCTGGATCCTAGCAATAGCTCCAAGATCACTTTTTAGCAGAGACTTGAAATAGACAATTTCATCAATGCGATTCAAAAACTCAGGCCTGAAGTGGCTCAATAAAAGTTTATCGATTTCCTTTTTTACCGTAGCCGACATCTCCTTGGCCTCAAGAATGAGCTGTGAGCCTATATTTGAGGTCATAATAATGATGCAGTTTTTGAACGAAACGGTACGGCCTTGGCTATCGGTCAGGTGGCCTTCATCCAAAATTTGTAAAAAAACGTTAAATACATCCGGATGAGCTTTTTCAACTTCATCAAATAAAATTACACTGTATGGGTTTTTGCGTACCATCTCGGTTAGCTGGCCGCCTTCTTCATAGCCAACATAGCCAGGAGGTGCGCCGATAAGGCGTGATACTGTGTGCTTTTCCATGTATTCCGACATGTCGATGCGGATCATTTTATTAGGATCATTAAATAAAAAATCGGCTAAGGTTTTGGCCACTTCTGTTTTTCCCACACCGGTAGGGCCAAGAAATAAGAATGACCCAATGGGTTTGCGTTGATCGCTGATGCCTGCGCGGTGGACGCGAATGGTATTGGCAACTTTAGTGATTGCCTCTTCTTGTCCGATGACGCGATGATGCAGCTCTTGCTCCATATTGATAAGCTTTGTGCTTTCATCTTGCGTTAATTTTTCAACGGGAACCTTGATCCATCGAGCAAGAACTGCAGCGATGTCGTCTTCGTCGACTTCTTCTTTTATTAATTTGCCTTCAGTGGCCGCAAGCTTTGCCTGCGCTGCGGTAAGTTTTTTTTCAAGATCAACGAGCTTGCCATATTTGATCATTGAGGCCTTGCTCAAATCGCCTTGCCTTTCAGCTTGAGCAAATTCTACCTTGGCTGCATCAATAGCTTCATTAAATTTGCGAATATCTTCGAGTGGTTTTTTTTCAGCGTTCCAGCGATCGAGCAGCGTGCGATTTTCTTCTTTTAAGGTGCCAAGTTCGCGGTCTAGCTCAGCTAGTCGCTTTTTGGATTGTTCGTCCGGTTCTTTGCTCAGCGCAACTTTTTCGATTTCAAGCTGGCGGATTTTGCGTTCAGATTTATCCATGTTTTCAGGCTTGGTGTCGGCGTTCATCTTGATCATGGCCGCAGCTTCGTCAATAAGATCAATTGCCTTATCAGGCAAGAAGCGATCGGGAATCATGCGTGCTGAAAGCACAGCAGCTTTGACGAGTGCTTGGTCTTTAATGCGGATACCATGATGTAATTCGTACCGTTCCTTGAGTCCGCGTAAGATTGAAATTGTATCTTCAACCGAGGGCTCTTCAACTAAAACTTTTTGAAAGCGGCGTTCAAGGGCAGGGTCTTTTTCAATATATTTTTTATATTCCATGATGGTGGTTGCGCCAATGCAGTGCAAAAGGCCACGGGCAAGTGCTGGTTTGAGCAGATTTGAAGCATCCATGCCGCCACCGGTTGAACCGGCGCCAACAAGGAGATGTAGCTCATCGATGAACAAAATGATGCCATCAGATTCTTTTTCTATCGCGTTCAAGATTGCTTTGAGGCGGTCTTCAAATTCACCGCGAAATTTAGTGCCAGCAACGAGCGCACCCATATCCAGTGTTAAGATGCGGCGGTTGCGGATTCCTTCCGGGACATCATTATTGACGATGCGTTGAGCAATCCCTTCAACAATGGCCGTTTTACCAACGCCAGGATCACCAATGAGAACAGGATTGTTTTTGGTGCGGCGAGAGAGAATTTGAATGACCCGACGGATCTCGTCATTGCGACCTATTACGGGGTCAAGCTTGCCGCTTTGTGCCAGCTTGGAAAGATCTTGGCAATATTTTTCAAGTACTTGATAGGTGTTTTCAGCGTCTTGTGATTTCACGGAGTCACCCTTTCGTAGTTCTTTGATCCAGGTTTGTATGGCTGTGTAGGTAAATCCACCAGCTGTTAGAGCATCTTTAATGCTTGAGGGTAAGTGTTGCATTTTTGTGAGCGTTAAGATGACAACATCAATGCTGATAAACTCATCCTGTAGTTTTTTGCTTTCCTCTTTGCTTAGCTCGAGTAGCTCTTGTAGCGAGCGATCGGCTGCTGGCTGGGTGGCATTGCTACTGCTTGGTAGTCGAGCAAGTTCTGTTTTGATTAATTCAGTTAACGCAGGCAGAGAGATTTTAGTTTTAGCTGCAGCACTTCTGAAAAGCGAATGTTGGACAAGCGAGTTAAGTATATGTAACCCACCGATGGAGCTATGTTTTTGTGTTTGGGCGGTTTCGACAGCTTCTTGAAGGAGCTGGGTAAAGCCGTTGGTAAAATTATCGGTATTCATTCAGTACTCCCTTTCTTTGTTTAAAAGATTAAAGAGAAGACCTTTTTAGTTTATAGGAAATTCATCGATTGCTGAACTCAACTTGCAAAGCGGAATTATCTTTGATTACAAATATTTAAAGCTATTCAGCAGCACATTCTCGCTTTGCAGCGCCATTATCGATCACATATCGCTCTTGAATATTAATGCGGTTCAAAAAATCTTCATCATGCGAAATCACGATCAATGAGCCAGGATATTGATTAAGGACCTGAATTACATACTCTCGAGTCTGGAGGTCAAGATTATTAGTCACTTCATCAAGTACTAGCAACGACGGCTGCTGCACGGCAATGCACGCAAGCGCAAGCCGCGCTTTTTCACCACCTGAAAGTTGACCCACCAAAGCATGTACTTCTTCGTTTTTTCTAAACAAAAAATCATTTAATATCATGCGCAGCTGGGCATCTTGCACATTGTGCACAGCCTTAAGTGCCTCCAAAACGCTGAGCGCTGGATTCAATATTTTATAATGCTGATCAAGATACCCAATAAATGCTGGTTGCGGCATCTGCCATTCACCACCAACCACTATGCCCTGCACTCGACACATCGCTTTGATAAGCGTTGATTTACCCGAACCATTATCACCCAGCAGTGCAACGCGCTCTCCAGCACCAACATGCAAATTAATGTGGGTAAGTAGTGGCGGCAGATTTTGATACCCCACACTACCATCACGCACCGCGACAACATAGTCACCACCCTTGTGTATGTGAGAAGCAAGCAGCTCAAAGCTAACAACTATTTTTTTCGCCTCATGCAAACCAGCACGAGCTTGCGCTAACGCGCTACTGCTTTCCTCCAGACTACCTAATTGTTTGCCAAGCGAAGCATCACTAGATTGCTTAAGAAGGCCCAACAAGTTGCGATCATTTTCATTTTTATTTGCACGTGCTCGACGAGCACTTCGCTCACGCTGCTTGAGTAATTCATTTTTTGTATGCGCTTGTTGCACGCCAAGCTGTTTTATTCGTGCAGCCTTTTGCTCGGCAGCCACTTGTTGGGCACGAATAAAATCATCATAGGCCCCGGCAAACACTTCAATAGAACCGTGCTCGAGCTGCCAAATGGTATCCACACAAGAGCGCAACAATTCCACATCATGCGATACGAGCAATAACGTGCCATCAAAATGCTGCAGCATCCGCATAAGCGAACGACGGTTGTGGCGATCGAGATGATTGGTTGGTTCATCTAGGCACAAGATATCTGGATCCGCGGCCAATGCTTGAGTCAGCGCAGCGTTAAAAAGCTGCCCACCGCTAAGGCCTTCACAGAAAGCAGGCTGCTGCGGCACATAACCAAAGGTAGTGCCTGCGGCAATTACGACTTTGCCGGCAGTTGGTTCTTGTAAGCCTTGAATAATGGCGAGCAGCGTTGATTTACCACCACCGTTAGGACCCGCAATGCCAATCTTACCACCAGGATGAATAGTTAGATTTAGATCTGCAAAACAGATTTTATGTGATAACGAAAAAGTAACATTTTGTAAGAAAACAGGTTTATGACTCATTAATATCTCTCTCAATAAAGGGCTAAACAACTTTTAGTCGTCAGTAAGCAGCCCTAGAAGCCGGGCCTAGCGAGAGATAATTTTCATGTTCAAAGCCTTTCCAGAAAGAACAAATGTACTTAAAACAAGTCTTTTGATGGTACAAGCGAATGTAGCAAATTACAATTAACGCAAAAAACACCTATAAAAAACCTACCTTCAAACTATTACATAGTCATCAGAAGCAATCTTCGATTTATTGACAGCCTCTTTGGTAGAAACTCCCTCAGCAAGAAGCCTCCTAGCGCCACTCATCGCTCTTCTCTTTGAAACGCTACCTCAAATTATGATACTTACTAAAAAACGGATTAAAATAACCCAAATTTTCTCATGCTTTTCTTTATCACCACAGATCAACAACACTTTTAAGTATGGGGAATTCATGTACACACTGAACAAATGGGGGAATTATGTCATCACTTATTACATCACGTTTTTTACGCACATTATTTTTATCATTGTTATTAGCACTACCAACGCCAGCTCACGGATTTGATGTGATATCAATCGCGGTTGGGGCACTTGTTTCATCAGGCATTGCTTCATTAACCAACTGGCTCACTTCTCCATCTAAGGATAAAGCTGAATATGAACGTCGCCATACCCACTTTAAAACCCTAAGTAAAGATGGTTTTTTAGACGAAATTATTATCATGAATACAACAACTGGCCAAACAGAGCGGGACATGCTCAGCCAACATGAGCTATACCGCTATCCAAATTTTATTGCTGCAATCAAAAGTGCTTGCCCCAACTATGGTGTCTACATTAAAAACCTTAATGATGAGATAGCTATTAATTATAAAGCGCGAATTGTGAGAGGCTTCAAAGTCGAACGTCGCGGTTCTTTTTTAACCCGCAACTTACGAGATGAACGATCAAATGATTATTATGAATTTTATGAGCTTGTAAAAACATTACATGAAGAAGTACTCGCAGAAGAAAAAAAAATAACTTCACAAGCAAAATTAAATAAAGATCTAGCTGAGATAGAAAAACTTATTGGCTTGCTCTCACCAGCAGATCAGCAAGCGTTCATTGAAAAACAGCTCAAGGTCACTCATGCTTAAAAACACAAAAACTACCTCTCGTACCCTTCGAGACAGCCTTAATATCCGGATTATCCAGAACCCCGCACGTATACTTCGAGAGGCTGCTGCGCAGCTCCTCAGCACGAGCGGTTTTGAAGGACAGGGCAAGCGACGTCAAAGAACAGAAAGAGTAGGGGATTTTTCTTTATCCACTCATCCTGAGGAAGATCGTAGATCCCTCTCGAAGGACATGAGTGGCTATAAAATCATCAGAAAAACTCTAACCTGCGCACTCATACTAACACTCACCTATTCATCACTCCACGGCGAAGGCTTTCGCGGCGACACACTCGTGTATACACCAATGGGTTTTCACCCTATCAGCGTTATTGGCAAAGGGATGCAGGTCTATTGTTATTCCGCAGAAGGCAAAATTGTTTTAGGCGATGTTACCCATTCAGAAAAAACAGAACAGTACCTCTACGATTCACTCAAGGTGAACAATGAAGAAATTTGTGCCGATCCTGAACAATATTTTTTTTGCCCCAAGAGCAACGCCTGGATTAAACTCATTGAGCTTGATATCGAAAAAGACAGCGTCTTATCCCACTTACAAGGCGCTATTCCTATGCAAAATAGGCGCAGAATCACAACCATCCTACGCGATGTAAAAGTACCTATGTATAAAATATCAGTACAAAAATATCAAAATTTTTTGATCACCAAGCAGTGTATCTTGGTCCATAATTATGCTCCACCAGTCGTTCCTTTAAGCGCTATTTTGATCAATAGCGTTATTGATCTGGGTGTAAATCTTGCGGTTTCTTACATCTCTGAATTAGTCTCGCTTGAACTTGCGCCACGATTAAAAACTGCTTGCACAGCCTTACTACCAATCAATGCCCACGCGGAGACTACAGAAAATGGTAGCAAAATAACCACTACAGGCACAGCGCAATGCCAGAAAAAACTAACACTGTCGTTTCAATTCAAGTTCCCGTCAAAGATTGAATAGGTTCTGTTGAGTTTTCACAAATTAAAACCGTGAGATCTCAAAAGAGTATGACCTAAAAGGGTAAATTCTAGAATTTACCCTTTGCTCAGTAAAATCACCGACTTATTTTCATTTAATCACAATTTGACCATTAATTGTAAAGTAATTAATTCATTCTGTATATTTTAATTGATAGAGCTTGCACGCATGTTTTTTTTTCGATAGCATCATCCCCCGTTGGTTCTTAAATATTATTTCGTTTTTAACGAGGAGGACCTATGAAAAATATGAAAAAACTAATTGGATTCGTTCTTTTTGGCCTTGTGATGGCAACGGATTTGGTTGCTGCTGGTCGCAAAGGCAAAAAAGCGCTGGGCGGTTCGGGGGACGTAATTTCAGGGGTTGCGGTTAAGATTGATTCTGGCTCGCAAGAAAAAGTGCATTTGTCATCAGAAGTGGCGGCAGAATCAGAAAAAGACGAGTCTTCAGGCAAACCTGTTAAAAGGGTTAAAAAAGAACAACCGATACCATCACCATCACCGGCGACATTGCATGTTGTAGGGGGAGTGAGTTCTTCATCAAATTCTGTTGGTGAATGGCATGATCAAAAAATTAGCAAAGCGAGCATCGAGGCCTTTTTGGATGGCTTTGCCGCCAAGCAAGCGCAGCTTTTTGCAATCATGATAGACCGTGGGTTTGCCCCCCTAGCAGCAGCAGTTTTTTTAGGGCTTGATGCTGAAAATACGATGACATTACTTGCCGGCGTAGACTATCAGCAGATGGTTGTGGCACCAGCATTTGTGGCAAAGCCATCGACTGATAATGCGTCTATTCTTAATTTGGTGATGGAGCTGGCACCGCTTGTATCAGGTGTTATTGGTAGATCACCAGCGGAAATGGCAAAATGGTTTGTACGACGCGTTGCTATGTCGCAAGTGTATTCAAAGATTACAGGTACGCACTGTGTAGTTATGGCTGGTTATACAGAAGTTATATTTGCCGGCATGCCAGCAAATATAGCGCAAGGCCTTATCGCTCATGTCAATGAAAAAACTGAGCTTACCATCCAAGAGTGTGCGCTAAACTCTCAATCACATGCAGCTGCTCAATGGGCTGGGCTACCTGAAGAAGAAATTCGTGCCATGAAAATTAATATGTTTTTTGAAGATGTAATGGCCTGCCCTCAAGCGATTGCTTCGCAATTTATGACAGCAGAAATGGGATCTTCAATCGGCGGCATGCTTACCAGTGATGCCAATATTGCCATGGTGTTAGCAATGCTGACCCCTGAGCGCATGGAAGCGGTACTTGGCTTACTGACTGATGAGCGCATTGCCACAATATCCCAAACCTTTGAGCAGGTTGCAGACAATCCAAAGACAACGGCGATTTTACAAGAAGTTGTTGCCAAGATGCCACAGTCGTTAAAGTCAAAATTGGTTACAATGGCTGCGCATAATGCAATCTCATCAGCTAAAACAGCTGCATGGAACGCCGTTGGCTCACTCATGATGAATGCTTCAAGTATGTTTTTGGGTACTGGTCAAGAAGATGAAGATGACGACTCTGATTAGTTGTAAGTTAAATTTATAAATAATGTTAATAAAAGGGCTTGATGGAAACATCAGGCCCTTTTTACTGTTGATTAATTACGTAACGTGAGTTCCGATTTTCAAAGCCTTTCAAAAGAAAAAACCTATCAATATTTCTATAAAAAATTAGAACTCGCTTACAGCCTGCCCGCCATAGCCGTAGGCGACGGCTGGGTCGTCCCCTCCCAGGAGGGGATCCAGGCTGTATAATTCCTTAAAGCGCTCTCTGATTAATTGTTTTGGCAAAATTCAAGCTTCTTAATTCAAAAATTTGAATTTTTATATTGAGCCTGGATCCTCGATCGGAGTCGAGGACGACCCAGCCGTCGCTAAAGCTATGGCGGGCAGGCAGACTAGAAGTACCATCTAATCGTAAAAATTCAAAAATGACGATTCGTTTATAACTCCGAACTCACGTTACGTATCTTGGTTTGCTGTTTGATGTTGTTTGCGTTAGCATCGTTCTTCTAATAATGGTGTTGAGTGGAGATGAGGTTTTTTATTCCATAGGAAGATTAGTATGAAGTTTTTTCCATCAATTATATCCGCCAATTTGTTAAATCTTGAATCAGTAATTAGAACAATCGATCCACACGTTGATGGGTACCATATCGATATCATGGACGATCATTTTGTCCCGAATTTAACGTGGGGACCAATGTTTGTTGCGGCGTTGCGCACCGTTACCAATCGCCCATTTCAGATACATCTTATGGTTGATAACCCAGCTACCTGGATTTCCCGCCTAGCCTGTGCCGCGGGTGATAGCTTTGTATTTCATGTGGAAGCGGTCAATACATCGCAAGTTAGTCCCGTATTGGCAGCTGCCAAGCAAGCTGGCTGGCGTGTTGGGTTGGCGCTTAATCCTGCCACAGAAATTGAACGAGTAGGTCTTTACTTGGCTCAGCTAGACGAAGTTATGATTATGTCGGTTAACCCAGGTTTTTCTGGACAATCGTTTATTGATACCTCCGCCAAGGCTCCAGCGTTGCGTGCGTTGAGTAGCCGGCTAGGCGTTACAGCCCCATTAATTGCGATGGATGGTGGTGTTGGCTTGCAAAACATTGGTATGTTGGCCTTGGCTGGCATTGATCTTGTGGGGGTAGCCTCAGCGATATTTTCTGGTCTAGATCCGGTAAAAAATATCCAAAATTTGCGCCAAGCCGCATTTTTTACGTAACAACTGTTGGAAGATGTAGAGCCTTGGGGAATTTTTGTGTACACTTCCTTTCTGATGTCGTAACCGAGCGCAAATCTAGCTTTTAACGTTTTTGTAAGGTGTATTGTGAGCCAGCCAGTTGTATTAGACAAATATCGCATTGCCGTGTTAATGGGTGGAAAATCAATTGAACGAGAAGTCTCGTTTAATTCAGGGAGAACGATTTGCGATCATTTGGATAGTAATCTATATGAGGTGATCCCGCTGTTTCAAACAGAAGAGGGTCATTTATTCATACTCCCTTGGCATTTTTTGCATCGTGGTAAAATTTCAGACTTTCGTCACCGCCTAGAGCAAGAAGCTCGTTTGGTTTCTTGGGATGAGCTGAAGTTGTTGGTTGATTTTGTTTATGTGGCTGTTCATGGCCGGTACGCTGAAGACGGGACTTTACAAGGCATGCTTGAAGTGTTGGGTATTCCATACCTTGGCGCTAAAGTTTTTGGCAGTGCACTCGGTATGAATAAAGTTGCTCAAAAAAGTTACTTAGCAAGCCAAGGGGTCTGTGTTCCCGCTGGGTTTTTTGTGCAAGCTGCGCAACTTGAGCTTTTAACTGCGGATATGCTTGAGCAAGAAATGAGCAAAATATCACTGCATTTTCCAGTGATTGTTAAGCCATCACATGAAGGATCTAGCCTTGGCATTCGAGTTATTCGCAGCTTGTCTGATCTTGTGGCTGCTGTGTATCATGCTGCCACCGTTACTCCTGGTTCGATTCAAGATGTTTTGGTTGAAGAAAAAGTTGAAGGCATGGAGTTTGTTGGCGTTTCAATTGAGAAAATTAACCCGCTAAACACTCACGAGCGTAGCTGGTTTACGTTGCCCCTTACCGAAGTAGTACATGAAGTCGGTACTGACTTTTTTGACTATGAGCAGAAATATATGCCGGGGCGTGCAGAAAAAATTACACCAGCTCGCTGCGAAGCTGCACAACAAGAAGCGATTAAACAGGTTTGCGAGCATGTTGCTCGGTTGCTCCAGTTTGAAACGATTGCTCGTATTGATGGTAT
This sequence comes from candidate division TM6 bacterium GW2011_GWF2_37_49, assembly GCA_945861145.1. Taxonomy (GTDB): domain Bacteria; phylum Babelota; class Babeliae; order Babelales; family RVW-14; genus CAMATL01. The sequence continues at coordinate 56,176 of CAMATL010000003.1, forward strand.
TTTGGCCAAAGATGGCCGTATCGTAATTATTGATCCAAATTCATTAACAGGAATGGGGCCTGCTACTTTCTTATTTCATCAAGCGGCAGAAGCTGGCTATTCACACGCGCAACTTATTAACTTATTGATTGAAAATGAACTTTTAAAATACGGCATGGTAAGAGCGCGTTCTAAAGCGACAAAGGATGGTATGAGTAATCATGCGCAAGCTCGTAGACGAATCGCTGTACTTTTGGGTGGCGATTCAAACGAACGTGAAATTTCCTTAGAATCAGGGCGTAACGTCTGCTACAAGCTCTCGCCGCTGCGTTACATTGTTACACCGGTTTTCGTTAATGATCGCATGGAGCTTTTTAAGCTTGATTCGCGGTTATTGCTCAAAAATTCAACGCGCGAGATTGCTCAGCATGTTACGGCGCAAGAGCAGATTGCATGGGCGGATTTACCATCGATTGCAGATTTTGTCTTTATCGGTCTACATGGTGGTCGTGGTGAAAATGGCTCGGTTCAGGGAGCGCTTGAAATGTTGGGCTTACCGTTCAACGGGCCTGGCGTGCTAGCCTCGTCATTGTGTATGAATAAACATGCAACCAACCAATTTTTAAAAGCGCGAGGCTTTGAAGTACCAGCATCTGAGCTGGTAGAGCGTGCGACCTGGGTGGCACTCGATACTGCAGGGCAGAAAAAATTTATCCAAAAACAGTTACTTAAAAAATTACAAGGGTATCCCCTCATTATCAAGCCTCACAACGATGGTTGCAGTGTAATGGTTGCCAAGGCGTCTAACGATGAAGAGCTGGCGGCGGCGATTGATGCGATTTTTGCACAAAACAAAACCGTTGCGATGGTCGAAGAATTTATGCGTGGCATGGAGCTTACGGTTGGGGTGCTGGGCAATGAAAACCCAATTGCATTACCTCCTTCGCAGGCTGTGACCAAGCAGAGCATACTTTCAATGGAAGAAAAATTTTTACCAGGTGCCGGCGAAAACCAGACCCCAGCACCACTGCCTGCGCAGAGCTTAATTTTCGTCCAAGAACAAGTGCGAGCCGCTTTCATAGCGCTTTCGTGCCAGGGATATTCTCGTATTGACTGCTTCTACCAGTCGCCAGATGAGAGCCCTACAGGGAAGGAGCGGCTTGTGTTGTTGGAGGTGAATACGCTACCAGCTTTAACGCCTGCGACGTGCCTTTTCCATCAAGCTGCAGAGATTGGCATCAAACCGATGGATTTTATTGAGCGTGTGGTTGAGTTTGGCTTTGCGGTGAAAGAAAATAGAGTGGTTGATGTGCCAGCAGCTGAAAGCTTACAATTGAATGGCGATGTACAAGCAACATTGTTTTAATAAGTTTAGCATTAAAGCACGAAGAGGGCGGGAATATTCCCGCCCTCTTCGTGCTTGTTTTTTTATTCTAGATTAATGAGTGTCAATAGCCACGTCGCTTAAAATGTTACGATTATTAAGTGGCTGTGGCTCTCTGCTACCGTTAGCTGCATTGAGCTCAAGAATCGCAGCAATTTGTGCCTTACTTGCCTTGCCATTAAAGAGGACTACGATTTTTTGTATAGAGGATGGTTTATATCTGTCTCAGTGTGAGCGGATCGAGAGGCGATTCTGGATCCATTCTAATTCATACGATTGGTATAATTTGTGTAATTGGTATTAGAAAGGCAATTTGCTAGGTTTTTACAGCATGAAACCATTGCTCATGCGTAAGTCCTGTTCTAAGTTCAATTGCTTGTAAGTTTTTATGGGGACACCTTTTCTGCTTAGCCTGAATTATATCAGGGCCGGTGTCGCACTTCATTCTAGAATTTACCGATTGCAATAGAGATGTTTTTTAGCGCTGACGCCAGGAAAAAAAATAGAATTGTGCCGTGAAGATTAGAAAGGAGATAAACGCCCATGACGAAGTCGCCATAGTTTGCATTGGCAAGTGGTAGACCACCACAAGAATAAACTCCATTACTGAAGCTATGCCCAATAAAAGCGCAAACCAATAACTAAAACCAAACACAGAGCGTTCACGCTGTATCTTAATAATTTGGGGAACTCGATTGACAACAAGTAAAGCAACCCCTACCCACCCAGCAATATGACCAACGTTATGAGGATATTTAAAAGCGAGGGGGATAAGAGAAAAAATGGCGATAAAATTTACGCCATAAAGAATTGCTAGTGATTTTTTATGAGGGAATTGGTCATACCAAAAACGCTGTCCTACAAGAACACACGTCAATAATGTCTGCGTAATCACACTCACTCGATATGATATCGGTAGGTCAAGACAGAAAAAATAGAATAGCAATGCTATGAACGCATTTAGAAAAAATAAAACTAAACCATCACTCAAACCCTTGGCCGTTTTTAGGCGCCAGTTTTCTAAGATAAGCGGTACAAGTGAATAGCAGTAAATGGACTGATTAATGAGAATTAAGAGTTCAAACGTGCTAATTATCATATGGGATGTCCTTTCTTTAGCTTTCCCAGAGAAACTTGCAACGCTCATGTCCTTCGAGAGGCGACTATGTCGCTCCTCAGGATGAGCGGGTTAGTACAATGGCAAGCGCTTAGAAATGAGCATTTTCTTCCCCGCTCATGCTGAGAAGCACCTTAAAAACGTGCGTCTCGAAGGACATGAGCGGCCCCAATTACATCAAAGACCTAGTGCATTAACTTCAAGTACCAGCTTTTCCCGCGAGCATAGAGAAAAAACTGTACCACAAAAACCAGGAACATAACTAAGTCTTGTACCGTGTACAGTAAATAAGGAAGCGATAAATCAAGCTTCATGCAAAGAATAAACTCACACAAACTTGCCATCGAAAAAAGGGATATGAATAAAAAGCTAAATCCCTCAACGCTTTTGGCTTTATAGATTTTATATGCTTGCGAAATCATTCCTGAAGAAACGAGAATAATAACCATCCAAGCACTAAATTCTCCCATGAAATGGGCATATCTAAGAGCAAAAGGAATGAGGCATAAAGCGCCAATAACGTTTGCTAGATAAAAAAGAAAAAAGCGCTGAGCTTTTTGCCGAGCACCTCTAGCGGAAAAATCATAATAAAAACGCTGAAAAATAAGAATACTGATACCAAGTAGCTGTACGGCCGAAGTAATGAGATATGGCCATGGATAATTATTGCAGACAATATCAAAGGCAAGAAAGATATAGCTATTAAGGTTACCTATCAAAAAAAGGTCACTCAAGCCACGCTCTGAGTGTTGTCGAAAATTTTCCATGATCTGAGGAATAAAACAAACAACATAGAAAAACTGTGCAAGCCAAACCAATGAGGTAAGACCAATATGTGCACTGTCGTAACTAGCCCACCCCATATTTCCTGCGCCCTTTACTATTTTTAGGTTTATAAATTCTGCATTTAAAACAAATCTTAGCTTAAACGCTAAATGCTGAGACCGATATTCTAATCACAGCACTTAGCGTTATCAAGAAAAAATTTAACGTAATTTCATTAAGCACCGCAACAATGCTTAAATTTCTTACCAGAATTGCACGGACAATTGTCATTTCGCCCTACCTTAGGGGCTTCTCGCTTTATTGAAGAAACTCCAGGCTGCGAATTATCTCCGCCAAGCTGAATCATCGACAATTCCTTCTCTTTTGCAGCCTCAATTTGTTGGAGACTGGCAGTACTAAAGTCCTCAGGCTTCATCTTAAATACTCGATGAACAATGTCCCATGTGATTCGCTGGATCATACGTTCAAACTCAAAAAACGACTCTTTTTTGTATTCAATAAGCGGGTTTTTCTGGCCATACCCACGTAGCCCGATACCTTCTTTGATATGATCAATGTTTGCAAGATGCATTTTCCAAGCATGATCAACAGTTTCAAGTAGAATCCACTTTTCAGCTTCTTCAACAATGTCTGTCTGGATAGCTCCGCGAAATTGCTCATACTCATAGCTCAAAAACTCAATAAGGCGAGCTTGAAGATCGGTAGAATTACCAGCAGTAAATCTGTTTTTATAAAAAACAGCCGGCTCAATGCCAGTTAGCTTTTCAAATGAATGCATAATTTCAGTCCATGCTTTTTCATCACAATGCTCGCGGGGAGCGTAAATGGCAAAAGTTTGCTCAACAACATCAGCAATCATTGTACGGATAAGCTCTTTGCTATGCTCAGCACCATCTAAAATCTCGCGGCGATACTGGTAGATAACCATGCGCTGCTGGTTAAGCACATCGTCATATTCCAACAAATGCTTACGAATATCAAAATTATGCTTTTCTAGTCGCTCTTGAGCTTTTTCGATGCTATGGGTAGCCATATTATGCTCAATGCTTTCACCTGCCTTCATACCAAGGCGCTCCATCGTTTTCTTCAAACGATCTCCGCCAAAAATACGCATTAGATCGTCTTCAAGCGAGATGTAAAACTTTGATGATCCCGGATCGCCCTGCCGACCTGAACGTCCACGTAGCTGATTATCAATTCGGCGACTTTCGTGACGCTCTGTAGCAATGATACGCAAACCACCAAGCGCTTTGACTTCATCATTAATTTTGATGTCAGTTCCACGGCCAGCCATGTTGGTTGCAATAGTCACACGCCCTTTTTCGCCAGCTTCCTTGATGATTTCTGCTTCGCGTGCATGCTGTTTTGCGTTAAGAACGTTATGAGGAATGCCATCACGGTTTAATAAATGGCTAAGATACTCTGATGCTTCAATTGTAATTGTACCAACAAGTACAGGTTGTCCGCGATGATAACAATCTTCGATATCCGCGATTACAACCTTAGCCTTATCATCTCTATTCAAAAATACAATATCGCCCTCGTCACGACGAGCAACGGGCTGATTGGTTGGAACCACCACTACACTAAGCTTATAAATTTTATGAAATTCCGCAGCCTCAGTGACCGCCGTACCGGTCATACCTGCAAGTTTTTTATACAAGCGGAAGTAGTTTTGCAAGGTGATAGAAGCAAGCGTTTGGTTTTCACGCTCAATCTTAACACCTTCTTTAGCTTCAATAGCTTGGTGTAGGCCATCACTGTAACGACGACCCGGCAAAATACGGCCGGTAAATTCGTCAACGATAAGCACTTCATCTTCACGTACCACATATTCAACGTCTTTTTTGAACAGCTTTTGCGCTTTTAATGCCTGCGTTACATGATGTAGTACCAAAATATTTTCAGCGGCATACAGATTCTGTACCTTGAGCAGATGTTCTATTTTATCCACGCCAAGGTCTGTTAATGTTGCTGATCGCTCTTTTTCATCTACGTCAAATTCACCAGCACCAAGATGTAGTACCGCTTTATTTGCGACTTCATACAGATTTGAATGACGCTCGCTAGGCCCTGAAATAATCAACGGCGTGCGCGCTTCGTCGATCAGAATCGAATCAACTTCATCGACGATGGCAAAGTTAAGCTCACGCTGCGCATAGTCTTCTAAGTCAAATTTCATGTTATCGCGCAAGTAGTCAAAACCAAACTCATTATTGGTTCCATAAGTAATATCCGCGCCATAAGCTTTTTTACGCGCTGAATCACTCATAGAATTTTGGATAATACCTACTTCAAGGCCGTGGAAGTTATAAATCGCACTCTTCCATTCAGCATCACGGCGCGCTAGATAATCGTTAACCGTTATAAGATGAGCCCCTTTGCCAGTCAATGCATTTAAGTACAAAGGCAATGTTGCTACAAGCGTCTTTCCTTCGCCGGTACGCATTTCAGCAATTTTACCTTCATGCAAAACAACCCCACCAATAAGCTGAACATCAAAATGACGCATATTCAGGGTACGCTTGCTTGTTTCGCGAATTACGGCAAATGCTTCAGGTAAAATGTGATCAAGAGATTCGCCCTGACTTAACCGTTGACGAAATTCCACTGTCTTTGCGGCTAGAGCCACATCGTCAAGTGCTGCAATTGACGGCTCTAAATTGTTTATCTGTTCTACTACTGGTTGAATACGACGTAAGTCGCGGTCGTTTTTAGTCCCGAAAATTTTAGCTAATATTGCTGCAATCATAAAAATCCTATTCTCTCTTTCTCTGAAATTACTTCCACATGTAATGATTGAGTCAAAAACCAAGAATACTGGCTAGACCAGTCTGGTGTAAAGCTTACGCGCAAGCCATACCATGAAAGCACAGCTGCCAACAAGCTCATTCATTTTGAATAAGAGGCAACTGCTTACGAATCTGGGAAAAATCGAAATGATTTTCATATTGATGGAGCTGCATGAGCGTATCATTCCAATAATCCTGGAACGGTACTAAGCAAACACGCATACTTGCAGCGACAGGCTCTAGAAATAATTTAAGAAAATGCTCTGAATTTTTAGTTTTTTTGAGCTCATATAAAAACAGCGGTGCAAAAGCTGCAACTGGTAGTGGCGCTATCGGTAATCCCGCGCGGAAAAACAAAACACTCGGCCGCCGAAAAAACCATAACTCGCTATGGTTAGGACTATAATTCCCAACTTCAATAACAACTTGCTTCACATTAACTGATCCTAGAACAAGTTTATCTGCAAAAACACGGGCTGGCATGTATTTATTTGTTGAGACAATGTCTGCAATCTGGATGAAATCACCCTCAGAATGAAAGTTGTAAACATTTTTAAAGAGTGGTGATGCCGGCAGATGCTGTGTGTCGCCATGGATTGGTGTGCCAAATATAAAAAGATGATCTATTTTAAATTTTTGATTTTCACGTATCCAATCAGCCATATGCAAGGCAAGATTGCCACCATGGCTATGAGCCTCAATAACAATTTCAATATCTTCAAATGGGTATTCATACTGCAAAGCTGTATAAGCCTTGCGCAAGCTTTCGAGTAACGCCTTTGCCTGTTCTTTGCGCCGCGAAAGGCTCAGTGAACCGTCCCACCCAAAAGTAAAGGGATGAACCAGCGCAAATTCATCCTTAGGAAGCAATTGATACATTTCTTGAAAAAACCAACTAATAAGCTGCGCGCCGCTTGCGGCGGTAGACAACGCAGGAACCACGGGATGCAACCCTATCGGCCCAATTGGTTGATGCCGAAATATGCTCTTGTCTCTCAATAAATCTAGATAAGACATGTTATGGGCATCTTTTTTAAATCGATCCCCCGCCCACTCCTGCATAGCACTAAGACTAGGAACAGGAAATAGCGTGCCATGAATAAAAACCACTAACACATGCTTATGCTTAACTATTGCCAAAGGTCTATCCTCATGGTGAATAACCAGTTCATTCCCTGTAACAATCTTAGCATTGAAGCTAGCTGGTTGTTGCTTAACTGAAAATACACCTAAATTCGCCATGCCAATAGGCACCGCGCATAAAAATGGTGACGCAAAAAGCGCCGTAGTTGCAAAAAGAACAAGCTCTATAATCACCCATGGCCCCTAAAATGCTTTCAGGCAAACGATCCATATACCTTAACAAAAGATTTAAAATCCACAATCCCAATCAATATAAAAAATAAGCAAATTCTTTACAAAGGCCTGTTCTTCAAATACTTTGGGGATCGTCAGATGAATTCAAATTGCACACTTTTACGGTAAAAGGCTCAATCATGGTGGGTCGTGTCAATCTCTCAGATACAAAAGAAAAAGAAGATTTAAGCGCATACAAGCGTCGCGGGCGCGTTTTGCGCATCAGTAGCACCGTTATTGACGTACAATTTCCGCAACACGAAGCTCCTAGTATCTTAAATAGGATCATCATTAAAATTTCTGATACAGAAACCATTAACGCTGAAGTTACACAGCATCTTGGTGATGGAATTGTGCGCTGCATCGCGCTTGAGTCAATCAGCGGCATTACGCGCGGGCTTGAGGTATTTGATACCGAAGCGCCGATTATGGTGCCTGTTGGCATTGGCGTACTTGGCCATGTTTTTGATGTTTTGGGGCGCACTATTGACGGTACTAACAAAAAAATAGAAGGTGAGCGTTGGCCTATTCATCGTCAACCACCAAGCCTTATTGAACAAAGACTCACAACGGACATTCTCGAAACCGGCATCAAAGCAATTGACCTTTTGTGTCCTTATGCAAAGGGATCAAAAATTGGTCTATTTGGCGGTGCTGGCGTAGGCAAAACTATTATCGTTCAAGAGCTTGTGCGCAACGTTGCTATCGAGCACGGGGGCTATTCAGTCTTCGTTGGTATTGGTGAGCGCACACGCGAAGGCAACGAACTTTGGCTTGAAATGAAGGCATCTGGCGTACTTAATAAAACGGCGCTTGTATTTGGTCAAATGGGCGAAATGCCTGGAGCTCGGCTCCGCGTAGGGCTTACCGGTCTTACGATGGCTGAATACTTCCGCGACAAAGAACGCAAAGACACCTTGCTTTTTATTGATAACATTTTCCGTTTTGTACAAGCTGGCTCAGAAGTGTCCGCATTGCTTGGTCGTATGCCATCAGCAGTTGGTTACCAACCAACCCTTGCCTCAGAGCTTGGTGCCCTACAAGAACGCATCACCAGCACGCAGTATGGCTCGATTACTTCTATCCAAGCAGTTTATGTGCCAGCTGATGATTACACCGATCCAGCACCAGCAACGACGTTTCAACATCTTGATGCGAGCACCGTGCTTTCACGTAAAATTGCGCAGGCAGGTCTTTATCCGGCAATTGATCCACTAGAATCAACATCTAGCAGCTTAAAAGCAGGCGTTGTTGGTAAAAAACACTACCAAGTGGCGTTAGCCGTACAAAAAATCTTACAAAAATACAAAGAGCTACAAGACATCATCGCTATTCTTGGGATGGATGAGCTCTCTGATGAAGATAAGACATTGGTATACCGCGCTAAAAAAATTCATAAGTTTCTCACGCAGCCACTTTTCGTGGCAGAACAGTTTACTGGTATGCCAGGCCGCTTTGTCCATCGTGAAAAAACAGTAGATGATTTTGCCAAACTTGTTTCTGGTGAGTGCGACAGCATCCCTGAGCAAGCTTTTTATATGGTGGGCACTTTGGAAGAGGCGTACGAAAAGGCACAGATCGGAATATAAGCTATGCCTACCAGTAATACCCAACAAAGCTTCGAGCTTGAAATTATTACTCCTAAGAAGATTTTCACCTACCTTATTTATATGATCGAGGTTGAAACCCCCTCAGGATCATTTACGGTAGCAGGCGATCATGCCCATCTGATAAGTAGCTTGAAAAAAAAGGGTGTTGCAATATTTCAAACCAATGTGGGCATTACACACACAATTCATATCGAAAATGGCGGGCTTTTCAAGGTTGTTAACAACAAAGCTCAACTAATTCTGCATCAACTACAAATTTGATTTGACTGCCGATAGCACAAAAAACTACCGGCGTGATATTTTTAAGGCAAGAGAGCTGCTTTAGGTCGCTTTTCACCTAAATATCAATTGATGCAACACGATAACCCCCTTCTTTAGCCTTTATCTAGCGCCATATCTACGTTCCTATGCAATGCGTAATTGACTCGGCTAAAAAAGCTGATACAATTTTACTTTACGGTAATAAACCTTAAAGGACATACTTATCGAGTTATATAAAATCTGAAATGATTTCACTGAATCTAAAAGCGCTTCGGCGCTTTCTTTACTTTTTAAGCAATTAAATTATTTTTTCGCAACCACACTCTCGTTCATCGGACGGAAGGATTTTTATTTTTTATGATAAATAGCGTTATTCGTTTACTTTGGGGCGACTTAAAAGGCGACGAGCTTAAAAAATTTTTAATGCTAGCAACAGGATTTTTTTTCCTTATTGGACCCTACTGGCTCCTTAAGATCCTAAAAGAGAGTATTTTTGTAAATACTGTTGGCCCTGCACATGAGCCTATAGTAAAGATTTTATCGCTCACACTCTCCCTACCGCTTGTGCTACTTTATTCAAAGCTTGTTGACTTACTCTCAAGAGAAAAACTTTTTTATTTTTTGGTAGCTTTCTACGGGACACTAGGCCTTGTTTTTGTATATTTTTTTTATCATCCAACTATTGGCCTTGCCAATCCTGTTCCAAATACCTCACGACTTCTCGGCTGGTTCTTCTTTTTGTATGTAGATAGCTATATCTCATTAATGCTTTCAATGTACTGGTCATTTATTAATGACATCACAACACCAGAATCGGCAAACAAGGGTTATGGGCTTATAATTTTTGGTTCGCAGCTGGGTGGATTAACATTTATGATTTTAGGTAACCTGCTTTCTTCAGATGCCTCACGCTATGCTACCAATGCACCATTAATAGGCCTTATTGCCGTCTGTTGTATTTTTATCATGGCGCCAATAATTTATATGCTGCATAAATTTGTTAATAAAAACACGCTCAAGTCATACCAAGAAAATACTGATCCTAAGATAAAAGAAAAAAAAGAAGTCGTTGGATTCCTCGATGGCCTGAAGGTAATTTTAACGACTCCTTATGTTATCGGTATTTTTAGTCTCATCTTTTTTCATGAAGTAGTTTCTACCATCATGAATTATCAGATGATATGGTTATCTACAGTTACCTATAAAGATCCAGGCTTAGTTCATAAATTTTTATTTAATTATGGGCTAGCTGTACAAGCAATTGCTTGTTGCTTTGCATTAATTGGGACGTCATTTTTCCAGCGTCGTTTTGGTATCACATTCTGCATTGTTGCGTACCCTTTATTACTAGGAGCTTCAATTGTGACGTACCTTGTCAGTCCTAGTTTGCAAACTATTTTCTATGTAATGTTGGTCGCAAAAGCAATCAACTTTGCCTTTAACCAACCCGCAAAAGAAGTCCTCTACATCCCAACTTCAAAAGATATTAAATTCAAATCAAAAGCTTGGGTTGATATGTTCGGCATGCGCTTTGCAAAAGGTGCTGGCTCTATGGTCAATAAGCTTGCAGGCCAAGCCTTGGGCGTTACCGGCTGTATCGTGATTGGTTGTGTTGGTATTTGGGTGGTGTTAGCAAATATTATTGGTAAATATTTTCAAAAAGCAGTCAATGAAAAGCGAGTAATCGATTAAGCAGTAGTTGCCGACTGATAGTTATATTGCAATTTGAGAAAAATTGCGTTACTTTTTAATGCATTTGTTTTGTAGTCCACGGTTTTTAACAAGGAGCTATGTTATATGTTTGAGATGATTCGTAAGGCACTTTATGGTGATCTTACTACAGATGAGTTCAAAAAGTTTGGGATGCTTTCGTCGGTCCTTCTTTGTATCATCGGTAGTTACTGGTTATTGCGTACAGTAAAAGACGCTATTTTCATGAAGACCGTAGGTAAGCTTTTCATTCCTTATGCAAAGATGACCTCATTCTTCGTTCTTATTCCTCTCATTCTTCTTTACTCAGAGCTTGTTGACCGTGTAGAACGTCATAAATTATTTTACATTATTTGCGGGGTCTACTTTGTTGTATTTACCGGTATCGCCCTCACACTTGCGCATCCGACTATCGGCTTGGCAAACACCGTTACTGATAAATATCGCTTGGTTGGCTGGGCTACTTACTTAGGGATCGAAACATTCGGTTCGTTAGTAGTTGCGTTGTTCTGGTCTTTTGTGGCTAGTACCACGGAAACCTCGGCAGCAAAGAAGGGTTATGCCTTGATCATTGGTGGCGCACAAGTTGGTTCGATTGCAGGCCCTGCGCTTGTAAGCACCATGGCAACCACCTTGGGTCTTCCGGTACTCTTTGGTATTGCAGCAGTCTCTATTTTCATGGTTCCTCTGCTTATCGCACGCTATGTAACTAAATATCCATATGCACGCGCTGAAAAAAGCTCTTCAAAGAAACCTACTGGCCCTATCGAAGGTTTGAAGTTATTGCTTTCTAAGCCTTACCTCATGGGTATCTTGGGTATTGCGACCCTATACGAAGTCATCGGAACTATCCTTGACTATCAAATGAAGTTTTTGGCTGATGAAGCGTATGGTTCAGCAGAAAAAGTAGCAGAATTTTTATCCCTCTTTGGTATGGCTGCAAACGGTCTAGCATTGGTATTTGCTCTTATCGGTACCAGCTTCTTCATTCGCCGTTTTGGCCTAACTTTCTGCTTGGTTATGTTCCCAACCGCAGTTGCTTGTGTAGTGCTTTATGTTATGGCATTCCCAATGCTATGGGCTCTTTTCATCGCCATGGTTGCGATCAAGGGCTTGAGCTATGCGCTTAACAACCCATGCAAAGAAATCATGTACATCCCAACAAGCAAAGACGTTAAGTTTAAAGCTAAGGGTTGGATTGATGGATTTGGTGGACGTTCAGCAAAAGCTGCTGGTTCAAGCGTAAATGCTATATTTACCAACATGACCAGCTTGATGTTTTACGGATCTATCGTATCACTTGGTATAATTGGTGTTTGGGTTCTCGTAGCCCTCTACGTTGGCCGTACCAATAAAGAACTTGTTGATGGCGGTAAGATCATCGAGTAAGAACTTTATAATTTTTCATTAAAAAGAGCGCCGAGTTTAAGAACTCGGCGCTCTTTTTAATTCTTTAGAGTGGGTTTTTTATTTAACAGCTAACTGCTCAAACAGCAGCGCCTTTATTTAAGCGCAGCAGCTTGATTTGTAGCTACTCTTGCCGCCTCAGCAGCAACTGAAACTTGTGGCCAGGTAACTACTAGCTGATTATTAACAAGACTAATCGTCACCATGGTTGTTCCATCTATATTTAGCTGATTCATCGAGCCCCCACTTAACATAGCGCCCTTTGAATAATTAACAGCACCAAATGCAACCTGGGTTCTTTCAGCGACAGCAGGAACTGCCGTCCATAAAACAACACGCTCATTGGCAACGGTAACCGATGCATTAGCAGGAACAGCAACGTTACAATTAGTACGATAACCACCAGCGACGGCTGGATCTTTGGTCATACCAACGGCAATAAACAGCTGACTCGTCTTATTTTCAATAACAATACCTTGTACTGACAAGCTAGCCCCCAGCGCAACAAATAATAATAGAAATCTTTTGAATATCTTCACAGTTACCTCCACTCGTTATAAAACAATTAATAATTTTCTATTTGTAGTTATAAAATCAGCATAGCAGAATCGGTTGTAATTTTTCAAACATTGATATCAACTTTTTTTGTAAACCGGCGTAAACTGGAGAAATCCAATAAAATCCCAGCTTTTTACGAAGGTTTGCCATGCATGTAGCTCCTGATTCATTTAAAAAATTTATTGCTGAACAGCTTAATGAGCCTCAAAAACAGGCTGTATCGCTCAAAAATGGTTCACTACTAGTCATAGCAGGAGCAGGATCAGGAAAAACACGCGTAATTACCGCTCGGATCACTAACCTCATCCTCGAAGAGAACGTTGATCCACGAACAATCGTGGCGCTTACCTTCACCAATAAAGCTGCTGAAGAAATGAAAGCCCGTATTGTTGGTTTTTTAGGTACGAAAAAAAATCTGCCGTTTGTTGGCACTTTCCATGCCTATTGCTTACAACTTTTACGCAATAACCCTCATTTACTGCCATTTCCTAATTTTTCTATTCTCGACAGTGACGACCAGGCGACCATGTTAAAAAACCTGGTTAAAAAATTTTCAACCGAAAAACAGGTTGGCGCGTCACAGCTAGCATTTCAAATCTCAGCCATCAAAAATTCACACGATGATCCCTCCCTTGTACAGCCAGTACTGCGAGAGCTATATCATGCCTACGAAGCTGAAAAAAATGCTGCGCATGTCTTTGATTTTGACGATTTAATTCTAAACGTGTTGCGCCTACTCAAAAAAAACATAGCATTCAAGACAACGCTACAGTCTCGCGTACGCCATATTCTTGTGGATGAGTATCAAGACACTAGCACGGTACAACACGAGCTCTTAAAGGAAATGGGCCTCACTACAGAGGGTGCGTTTGCGGTTGACTCAATCTGTGCTGTTGGCGATGAGGATCAATCTATCTACTCATGGCGTGGCGCAAATGTTACCAACATGCTTAAGTACCAGCATGAATTTAAACCAGTTACTATGATAAAAATTGAGCAAAACTACCGATCTGTAAACAGTATCCTCCAAGCAGCAAACAGCGTAATTGATAACAACAAGCTACGTAATCCAAAAACCTTATGGTCTGAAAAAAAAGGCTCCCAGCGTATTTTGCACCTGCAATGCCGCTCAGGGGAGCACGAAGCTGAAATTATTGCACAAACGCTTAAGTTGCTACCTGCGGGTACCACGCTCAATAACGTGGCAATCCTATATCGTACCCACTATCAATCCCGCGTGCTTGAAGAAGCACTCATTTACCACAGCATCCCGTATAAAATTGTTGGTGGTATCCGCTTCTATGAACGCAAAGAAATTAAGGATCTGCTCGCCTACCTTAAGCTCATTATTAATCCATTTGACCGTTTAAGCCTGTTTCGTGTTATCAATACCCCCACCCGCGGCCTCGGTAAAAAATGTGAAACTGAGATACAGGAGGCACAAGCACGCAATCCTTTCTTGAATTTTAAAGAACTCATTCGCTCTCTTCCCCTAGATAAACAGGTCGATCTGTCAGCCTCCCATTTCAATGGGCTGAATAAATTTGTGGATCTCTTTGACCGCCTGGCAAGCAATGATCTGCCAAGTATTTTACTGCAAGCTATTATTGAGCACACAGAGTACGAAAGCTTTTTACGCGACACCTTAGATCCAAAAGAAGCTGACGAAAAAATACAAAACATCAATGAGCTCCTGCGTGCCGTTGAGTCATTTGAAAAAAATGCTCAAGCCGCACAGCTAGAAGGCCTACCTGTAGGCATCCTTGGTACCGCCACCGAATCAAGCCTGCTAGAGCTTTTTTTGCAAGAAATCGCGCTTCTGCAGGAAAAAAATGATGCAGAAAATCCGCACAAACAAGTTCAAATGATGACACTGCATGCCGCAAAGGGACTAGAATTCAATCTTGTAATCATTGCAGGCCTCGATGATGGCATCTTGCCAAGCATTAGATCACTCAATAGTAATAACGAGCTTGAAGAAGAGCGGCGTCTTTTTTATGTGGGCATTACACGAGCCAAAGAATTTTTGTTATTACTCAGTGCTCATGCACGTAGCACCTATGGACAATTCACCGACCAGGTAAGATCTCGGTTTGTTGGAGAAATCACGCCAGCACTTTTTAAAAATTTTGATGTTGAGCGATACCATGCTTGGCAGATTAATCAATTACTTCAGCAATGGCTTGGCAATCAGCCGCTTACAGGAAGCGCGGCGCCAGTTTCCAGTGTAAAAACCTACAGCTCCCCAGCAGTAACGGTACGAAAATACGCCACACCTTCGCCAACAGCTGCAACACCGATTAAAAAATCAAATGCTCCCTGGTATAAAAATCAAAAAGTTGCGCACAAAAAATTCGGCCCTGGCATCGTTACTGATGTTGAAAAAGCAAGCGAAGATGAGTATTACATCACTGCAATCTTTAAAATCGGCAAAAAAAAGATATTATCCACGTTTTTGGAACCAGCATAAATTCCTCATTAGAGCTCTTTCGAAAGTAGCTATTGGAGAAATTCTCGTCCGTATCTCTCGATACATTTCGCTGCGCACAGAAGTGCTGTGCGAAAGACTCGAGACGGACGGACAAGAGGACCTCAAGATCCGTTCGCTTCGAGTGTTTTTCTCTACGAGAAAAATGTATCGAGAAGTACGAACGAGATAGTTTCGAAACCAGCGTAAATTACAATTTTTGCTCTTTTCAAGCAAAATCATGATTTTACGGCGCAAGGATTTCAAATTGAAATCCTTGCGCCCTTTTTACTTTAAATTCAGCTGCATTTTGAAACAGGTCAATTGACAGCTGTCGACCATCGCGTAGAATTATGTTTCTGATTGAATGCGTATATTTTTTTTGAAGGGGACCTCTATGATGATTAAAAAACGTTTTGCTAAGCTGATGAGTACTCTCATCTGCAGCTTAAGCATCGCTTCATCATTGCATGGCCACATACAACAATCTGCTTGGGAGCAATCGCTACAGCTAGTAGCCGAATCACCAAAGCACTTGGCCAAGCTCTTTCAAATGCAAGCACCAATCATTGATGTCGAATCTCAAAAGCCACTAGCCATTCAAGATACTGTTGT
The DNA here is from genome assembly GCA_945861145.1 of candidate division TM6 bacterium GW2011_GWF2_37_49. Lineage (GTDB taxonomy): Bacteria > Babelota > Babeliae > Babelales > RVW-14 > CAMATL01. Next base: position 72,218 of record CAMATL010000003.1, read on the forward strand.
TGTTAATCCAGCCGATGGCAAACCGCGCAAAATATCTTGGCATGAATGGCTCTCTAAAATCGGCCCTACCATAAAAAATCACCTCTATGACCAAGGCTCTTTTTATAGCGCGTTTATGTTTCTTGGTGTTGGCCTGCTTTGTATTTCTGAGCCAGCAGTCGTATATGATAACCTTTCGACACCAGCAACACTGCTCAATACTATCCAACAAATTCCATACGCAAGCATAATGCAAACACTCGCCCTACAATATGCTCGTTATTTTGTAACTAATGCCGCCCATGAAGGTGGCCATGCCCTAGCCAATTACTTTATTAATGGCACAATAGCCGACGTGTACCTCGGTACAACCGAAGCTGCTGATGGTGTTGAAATATTACCTCACCTTACTCTGTCAGGGCTTAATCCTTCTTTGGGTGCCACAGAAGGCATAAAAACCCCAATGATGCTGCCTTATAAAGAAAGAGTTAACGCAATCAAGGCCATATACAAAAAATATAATCAGCTATATCCAAATATGACTCGAGAAGAACGAGCCGCGTGCAAAGAGCTACAAGAAGAGCTAGTTGCCGTAAAAGCACTGAATAAAGACTTTGTTAGTAGGTTAAAACTGGCTACTATTTTTGCTGCAGGTGCTATCTCAGCCCTTGTTACAAATGGTGCTATTAAATTTATAGCTGGCGAACCAATTTTATCGCTCGATCCTTATGATATTAAACAGTTACTAAACCTTATGCCTGCACCTGGTTTTGATGGCGGACAAATTATGAGCACCGCTTTTGATCGTCCAGATATCACACAAGCAGGTAACGACTGGCACGTCTCTGTCGCATTAATGGCTTTTTTCTTGAAAGCATGCGCAGAAAACGGCTGTATTGAAAATATTGCCAGCGCTACATTTCAAGAAACAGTAAAAAAATTAGTACAGGCATGCGGCTTTACTAGCCTTAATTTTGCCGGCATGGGCTTAGCCCACGCTTCAGCAGGAAGTATGGTCACCGCTGCGGTTTAGACCTAAATTGGATCAGTACATATTTTTCCGGGGGGAATAAATAATATGCTACATAAAATTAAACTTTGCCTTGCGATGGCAACCCTTACAATCATAACTATGGGCCATCCAGCAATTAATGAACCCTCTATCGATCGAGATAAAGTGGCTCAAGTAGCCTCTCGCTTACCTATATCCAAACAACCGTTGTCTCTTGAACTACAAGTTGAGCTTTTGCTCGTAGGTGAATTTGCAGCTCAGTGCTTTACACAGGCACTGTATGAGAAAAAAACAACAAATACTTTTTCATGGCAAAATAGACCATCTATGCAAGAGGTTTTAACATGGGGCAAAAATGAGTTGAAAAGAATATGGGAAAACCGGTACAAAGAAATGTTGACCGGCGTTGCGCTAGGGATAGGAAGTAGCCTTATAGCTCTTGGCATAAAACTTTCTCAAACAGCCAGCAACGGCGAACCGCAAACATTTTTTGAACTTGCACAGCTATTACCCCAAAGCTTGCTACACATGATCCCCAAGCAGATGGCTATCCAGACCATAGTTACATTTTTTCATGAATTAGGCCATGCAGCTGCACACTATCGAATCAATGGTCATTTCGCCGATATTTATTTAGGATCCGGACAAGCCGTGTTACCGAATACAACACTTGAAGTACTCCCACACCTCAAGCTATGCAGCCTCGATCCGAGAGAAAGCGGCCACATTATTAATAAGCTGGCTGATGTTCAAAGAATTCACCCCCAAGAGCTCTTCACTCTCAAAAAAATGATTTTGCTTGAACTTGCAAAAAATAATCCTGACGCTAAGTTAATTGATCTTAAAAATTCACCTTTGTATGCAGAGAAAATTGCCACTCATGTGGCTCTAATAATCAATGCAAACCGTCAGTTACACTTTGTGTTCCATGCTGCTGGCCCTATAGCCGGCCTCTGCAGCAATGCCGTACTCAAATACCTGCAAGAAAAATCTCTTTTAATGCCAACAGCACAAGATCATGTACAATTTTTTAGCCTATTCCCTACCAAGGGAAGTGATGGTGGCAATATTCTCTCAGAGGTTTTTAATCGTCCTGATCTAACCAAAAAATTCGGTGAATACATGCCGCACTTCTTGGCTTTTATCTTGCTTGGTATGATTTCTAAATCGCTGCACGATACAGGATTTTTTGAACATCTCTCCGCAACAAATAATACCAATCTTGCCATTGCAGCAGGAGATCTTTTCCGTACTTTAGGTATCACCATAATAAATATTTGCGGCGAAGGCTTTATTGCTATTTCCAAGTAATTTTGCCGCCATCGCATAATCATTACAAGAGCTGTTTAGAAACTAAGCATCAAAGACCTTACCTTCATTCTTCGCAAATGGCATAGCCTGATTAAATTCATTAATCAAAACATTAACACGCTCAGCGGTTGATTTGTTTGCCTTAAGCTTAGGGTCCCATTCACCAACTTTAAAATTAAGTTGCAAGCCTAATAAGCTGCCATCGTGGTTGAGAGCGCCACCTTTTGCAAGCATTTTTTTAATGGAAACATCAAACCCAAGCTTCACATCACGCCCCATGACCAAACCACTAGGCAATGAAATGCCCAGCCCAGGCAGGAGAAAAAGCCCTTCATGCGTTTGCACGAGCACATAAAAACGTTGCTGATTTGTTGGATTTACTTGCAGGTAAGGGCCTTGCCATTTTTGAGGATATGCAAGATTAAGCCCGCCAACACTAGACCCCACAAATGATTTTACGGTCAAAAAATTGATAGGGAGGTGCTCGCCACTCAGGCTCAAAATACTGCAGTCCTTATCAATGCTCGCTAAAATTTTTGCTATATTGGTCACATCCTGCTCAATAACCGATGAAAGATAGTAAGCTCGATGGTGCATGACCTTGTATATAAAAAGACCTAAAAGCACGAGCAAAATAACACTACTAAATATAGAAAAATGACGTGCAATTTTAGTAAAAAACGAACCAAATGATTTATCAACACGATAATCAATACGCTCAATTATTTCTTCAAATCTTTTCATAGCAGGCCCCCCTCAGCGTTAAGATCACTAGGAACAGCTTAGTTAATGTAAAGGACCATTTTCAAGAAGCTTAAAAATGATCGTTATCCTGAGGCTTAAACAAGTGAAGCCTCAATTTTTTTTACCGCAGGTAAAATATCACGAACCTCTTCAATGTTATCCTTATTAACGATAAGAAGCGCATCATCAGTCTCAACAACACAAATATTACTTACGCCAATAAATGCCACTATTTTTTTATTCACCGATGCTAAATTATCATGCGCATAGAGTGAAATCACATTGCTTGGTGTCTTTGAATATTGCGCCTGTACCGATAAAAATGACTGTAAATTACCAATATCATACCACTCAAAAGATGCCGAAAAAACGGCTAGTCTCCGTGATTTTTCAATGACTGCATAATCTACAGAAATTTTTGGCAACTCTTCATAAGCAAGATTTTTTGCTAAATACCGCTCCATACCAACAAAAAGATCTAATGAGTAAGTAATAAACTCATCAAGAAATACCTTTACTTGGCCCGCGAAAATACCAAGATTCCACAAAAAATCATCTTGGTGTAGATAGAATTCTGCTGTTTTTGTATTGGGTTTTTCATGAAATTTAACCACCCGCGCGGCACCATCAGGCTTCAACTGATTACTGACTTGAAGATACCCAAACCCTGTTGCTGCATATCGTGGCTTAAGGCCAAGCAGTACTAATTCTTTATGCTGACCGGAATGGTTAATCATTTTTGTTAAGGCCGCATTAAATGCCTGTGAATCAGGAATGTAATGATCTGCGGGTAAAAATACGACTACGGCAAGAGGATCTTTTTCTCGTAGAATTTGGCATGCAAATAATATTGCAGGTGCTGTATTGCGGGCTGCTGGCTCTACAAGGATAAACCCAATGCGCTCTTTGAGCGGACTCTCAATCAAGCTTGCCTGCAATGCACTCGTTACAATAAAAACATTTTCCTTGCTGACCAGCTCATTATCAAGCACCCGATCAATCGTTTGTTCTAGTAGTGATTTTTGGTTCACAAAAGGAATAAGCTGTTTTGGTTTGTTTATGCGGCTAAGCGGCCACAAACGCTCTCCGCTACCCCCTGCCAAAATACCAATATATACATGATTCATTACTCATCCTTTCTTAATTTATGTCACGCATTTGCAGCTTACACAGCCACCAATGGTGCAGCGACGAATACCCTCCCGCTGCAAGAGCAAGAATAATCATGTCAATCATCATGCGAAATCGAGCACATCCATCATGCCCGGAAATACCTACAAAATAACCAAGATAGAGCACGATAAATGCTGCATCCCACCAACGCTTGCGAGCGCAAAGCGCCCAAAGCCCAAATGGAACAAGGATGTAACGAAACAACAATAAGGCTGCCTCAATGCAACCAAGTCCTTTAATCCATGCATGCTCTGTATGACCAGATATATAGCCCCATACCCGCTGAATAAATGAGCCCTTAAGACTAAAGAAGGACAAGCATCCTGATACAAACGCATTATCTACAAGTAGCTTTACATTGCTTGTGTACAGCCCCAGCAAGGTTTTAAGCCAGTTTTTACCCAAGGCTATGAAAGCTTTTCCAGGATGGCCAAGCACGTCACGCACAAGCATCGATGGAATATCCTCAAATGGCATTTGCTGCAAAGAACGTTGCTCTTCATATGAATCCGTGCCATTAATTTCTGCTCGTAGTCGCGGATAGTACCAATAAAAAAGATTCACCTTGGCCATAGATGACCGCGCGTGCTGTATGAACGTAACTTGATTGTGGGCAACATACGTACCGTACGACAGCATAAACATAGCTACCAGTACAGTTATTTTTTTCAACATCTCTTGCCGCCAAGAAAAAAAACCGACAAATAAAGCAAGCGGCAATAAAAAAAGTACTGCTACAGCTTTGACCGTACAGCTTAGTCCGAGAGTAAAGCCGGCGGCTGCAAGTACGCTCAGCCTTCGCGTTTGTAAAAAAACGAGCAATCGCTCTATCGTTATACAAAGCAGCAAAACAAGTAGAATTTCTGTTAAAAAAAATTGTGCAAAAACTAAAAAGCCTACGTGCATTATCGCAAACGCATAGGCTATCCAGGCGGCACGGCGGTTAAAAAGCAATCCAGTGATACGCCAAATCAAAAGCGTTATTAACCAGGCAAGCAGTACCTGTACCGCCACGGCAAACCAAACGCTTTCATCGCCTATTTTTTTAATACCTGCCAAAAATAATGGGTAGCCAAGCTCGTAGTACGGTTGTTGTTTCAAAATTGCAAACGAGCCATCCCTCAACAAAAAATTTGCGGCCTGAACATAGGCGCCAGAATCAAGGTCTATATGATTTTTGGTTGGTGGTATTTGCTTAAATAAAGCAAACGATAAAAGGAAAAATATAATCGCACCTACGGCAAATCCACCATATTCACGCTTGCTTATCATGGCCAGGTCGCCCATAGGTTTTGCAGCACCCATCGCTGCACAGCGTATTGAGCGGGCGCCGCACGATATGTTGTTTCTAGTTTAGGCTGAGTCGTCTTAAAAAATCGTGCGCCCTGCGCATTGGCTGATGCTACCTTACTGTAATACTGAGGAAAAAAATCACCTCGTTCAAACCAACGCATCGTTGGCGCACCAAAACCTTGCTTGCGGCGATTGATAATGACGTCAGGCAAAATACCCTGCGCTACTTGCTTCAGTAAATATTTAGTCGTGTTCTGCTGATATTTAGTTTGTAGCGAAATTTGAAAAGCAAACTCAATTAAGCGATGATCAAGGAACGGCTCACGAGCCTCTACACCTGCAGCCATGGACATTTTATCAGCACGCATAAGCAGGAGCTCTGGCAAGCGATGCTTAAGTTCCAAATATAATATTTCTTGTCCAAGATCTGCATTTGGTCGTGCTTCAAAAAGCCGACGGCGGTGGTAATCAATAATCGCATAGCTATCAAATTCTTGGCGTAAGCCTGGGTAAATAGCAGCAACCACGGGATCGTGTTCAATGCTGCCTAATGATTTGCCCGCAAGAATTAATTCTTTTTGCTTTTCGCTAAATGCTACAGCTCCACTCCAAAAATGGCTGCGCCCCAGCGCCCAATTATCTATAAGATCGGCATAATGAGGCCGTTTTTTAAATACCATACTTGCAGCTTTGCCAAATGGCTTGCGCATAAATGCTGGCACCACGCGCTGAGCAGGCTTCCACCAGTTCTCACTCAAATTAGCATGCTGAGCATACACAGGGTAGCCAAAGAAGAGCTCATCCGCCCCCTCGCCTACCTGTACCACCTTCACACCCATATCACGAGCAAGCTTGGAGACAAAGTAAAAAGGGATACAAACGCAATCCGCAAGCGGTTCATCAAGGTGGTAAACCATGCTTTCAAAAAAATCGGCTGCATCTTTTTCTGTAATTGTTATTTCATGATGCTCTGTTTCAAAGCGTTGAGCTACTAATCGCGCCCATGCAAGTTCATCATGCTCAGGCCCATCGGCAAAACTAATCGTAAAAGTTTTGACTTTAGGCACAAACCGAGCCATCAATGCCACATTCAAACTTGAATCAAGACCCCCAGAAAGAAAAGCGCCGACTGGAACATCGGCAATCATACGTTTTTTTGTTGATTCAATCAGCAATGAACCAATCCGTTCAACGCAAGCACGAGTATCGGAAAATTCAACCGGTGTGATGGTAGGAATTTGTTTTAAAACATCATACCATTCGTGATACGTAATTTGTCGTTGAGCATCTAAACGCAGGTAGTACCCTGCAGGCAATTTATAAACTCCTTGAAACAAGGTGTATGGAGCTGGTGTTACCATGAAGGTGAGGTAATGATACAATGCCTGCGGCGATAAATCTTGCCGCATCCATGGCAGCTCCCACAGCGCTTTAATCTCTGAAGCAAAGCTTAAAAATCCACCCTGCATGGTAAAATAAAGAGGCTTAACACCAATCCGGTCACGCACTAGTAATAATTCATTGCGCTCTCTATCAAACAAAGCAAACGCGAAAAAACCATCAAGCTTATCAAATATTTTGACACCCCACGCGGTATAACCGTGCAAGATAGTCTCGGTGTCAGAATCAGAATGAAACTCATATCCCAACGCTTCAAGCTCACCACGAAGCTGGCGATAATTATAAATTTCACCGTTATACGAGATAACTAGCGAGCCTCGATTATTATGCATGGGCATATGCCCGCTAGGAGATAAATCTATAATCGCAAGCCGGCGATTAGCCAGTCCCACATCAAGCTGCTTGTCAAGCCATATGCCTTGATCATCCGGGCCACGATGTGCAATTTTTCCTGCCATGGATTGCAACAAGTGCATATCACCAATGTTTGCATTAGCCTCAAGACGACAAAATCCAGCAAATCCACACATGACTATCTCTCCTTGTAAGCATTTCAACTTCGCTCATGGTGCCTGCCAGCAATAGCCTTGGCGACTGCTGGGAGTGTTTTGCGAAGCAAAATGTATCGAACCATTACGCTGGTGGCGATTGCGCGCCTTGACCTCGTTGCTTCATCGGAACTGGCTGCTTTTTAAACACAGGCAAGTTTTTTTTAAGTTCATTTACTGCATGCATTGCTGACAACATAGCAATATCCATATTGTTATAGCGATGCATACCATTGCGGCCCATTAGATGAAGATTAGGAAATTGCTTAAGGTAACCAAGCACAATACCTAGGTGTGTATGATAATTTTGATCATACATAGGATATGCTTCTGCTGTTTTGGTTACCATGCCATCGATCACTTCAGAGGCTTTAACAATGCCCAATATTTCAAGCTCAGCAGCACCAAGCTTCAAAAGATCAGCTTCAGATGTCTGCCAAAAAGGCTCTTCAATAAAAGCAAAGTACTCCAAGCTCAAGGCAGTATGATTTTGATCGGCAACCATCTTGAGTGAAAAATTATTCATATTCCCGATACGGCCCATACGCACACTTTTTTCATGCACATACAACCAATGATCAGGAATCACCGTGCCCTTATCAATGATCAGATTGACTGTAATCAGCCCGCGATAGCGCAGCGATTCAGCAGCTGCAATAACCTCTTGCACGGGCAACGGGCTCAATGATTTTATAAGTGCCTGTAGTGGCATAGTCGAAAAAAATTCATCTGCTTCAAAACGGCTCCCGCTGCCTGCAGCATCACCTGCCATCACAGCAGTTATTCGACTTCCATCATGCTCTAATTTTTGCACGCCATGATTAAGATGAATGCTGCCACCCAACGAAGTTAAGCGCTTAGCGGCACGCTCCCAAAAAGAACCTGCACCCAGCGACGGGTAAAAAAAAGTATCTTGTAGCGTGCGGGGAACATTCTTTTTAAACCAACGTCCAAAAAATGCATAAAAAATAGCCTGACTAAGCGAAAACCCTTTTATACGTTGGGCTGCCCAATCAGACGAAATTTTATCACAAGTAATACCCCACACTTTTTCAGTGTATGTCTTAAAAAAAATACTAAAGAGGCGAAAGCCAAATCGATTGGTAATCCAATCCTGAAATGTTTTTGCGTTTTTAATCGGGAATAAACGGACTTTGATATAACTAAAAACGCATTTGAAGCATTCTAGAAGAGACAGCCCAGTAATAACGTTGTACGGATCTAGAGGGTAATTAAAAAAGTGATTATTATAAAAAATCCGCGTGTAGCGCTTGTGGGGGTGAAAATCATCAGACATCACATCCAGCCACCATTTCATCACTTCATCTGAGCTTGTAATAAAATGATGTGGCCCAATGTCGTAGCGATAACCCTTGTACTCATTCGTACGCGCTAAGCCACCAATAACGGCATCACGCTCTAAAATGGTAACATCAATTTGCTCTGTTTTTAAAAGCTCAATACCAGCAGTTAATCCCGCTGGCCCAGCCCCAATGATTACAGCTTGTTTTTTTTGTGTACTCACCACACTCCCTTTTTTTTGCAAAGTCAAACTCGCTAATGTTCAAGCTACTTAAAAAAAAC
>CAMATL010000004.1 GCA_945861145.1 candidate division TM6 bacterium GW2011_GWF2_37_49
CCCTACATTACCAGCACCTATAATCGCAATTTTTGTTTCAAAACAAACCATGTCGTACCATTTTCGTGAAATATCTATTATATATCTAACACTCCATAGCGCTTGACAACAAAAGCTACGAGCAAAGAACACAGAACATCTTTTACACTATCTGGAGCAGTGTTAAAAAAATGAGTACTATTTTGCAATAGTTAAAAAATCGGAAGTGATTTAAATATCTCGATAGTCCTGAGCTTGTAGAAGGAATCGAGGGGCGATCCTGGATCCATTAGACTTCTTTCGAAACTATCTCGTTCGCACTTCTCGATACATTTTTCTCCTAGAGAAAAACACTCGAGACGGACGGGCAAGAAGCTCGCCAAAATTACTTTCGGAAGAGGTCCATTCTAATTCATAGGATTGGTATCATTACACACCACCCAAAATTTTTGCGATTAGGAATCATTAAGATGCCGCAAAAACCACCCTTCTTTAAGGTACAAAGCAAAAAAAGCGCCGCTACATTTCTGTAGCGGCGCTTTTTAGTTTAACTGTACGATTTTGAGTAGGTTTTTACACCCATTCAAGACGAGCGATCGTAGCCGTATCACTGACACGCATGCCTAGAGGTATCACGCGAGTGTAGCCACCCGGTCTGTCAACATACTTTGGTGCAATCTCTTTAATGAGTTTGACCACAGCATCATAATCGTAAGGCAATTCTTTTCTAAGACGACGAATGGTGTTGAAATCATAACCCTTGCGAGCAATAGTTACCATTTTTTCAGCCATTGATTGTACTTGTTTCACGCGAGCTCTTGTTGATTGCAAGATTCCAAATTTGATCAAATGGATTACTTGGTTACGCAACAATGCTCTACGGTGGGAAGAACTGAGGTTAAGTTTTTTTCTACCGTTTTGATGATTCATATTTTATTTTTACCCTCTTGCTCTTTGATAGCTTTCTTAAGATCTAGTTCTTTAACATTCATGCCAAGATGCAGGCCAAACGCGGAAAGAATTTCTTTAACTTCACGCAAAGATTTGCGACCAAAATTTTTGATCTTCAAAACATCTTCGTCAGTCAAGTTAACAAGGTCAATCACGCGGCGAATACCAGCACCAATCAGACAATTATGAGCTCTAACTGAGAACTCTAATTCATCAATTGGCTTAAGGAATAGTTCTACCGGCAATCCTCTTGTTGGACCTTCAGTATCAACCTTTGCAACAAATTCTTGCTCATCACCACGTTCTGTAGAAATTTCGTTAAACGGAATTTCTGCTACATCGAGGAAATGTTCAAATTGAGTTCTGATGACTGAAGTACCATAATGCACTACACTTTGGGGGCTCATCGCGCCGTTGGTGTAAATACGCATGGTCAACTTGTCATAGTCAATCTGCTGCCCAACACGAGTTTTTTCAATATGATATTCAACACGTTTAAGTGGTGAAAACATTGCATCGATATAGATGCGATGATCAGCCTGGATTGACTTACCAAAAGGCCATTGAGCTGTTTGGTAGCCACGACCAGTTTCCACAAAAAACTCAATATCAAGGTCAGCATCACGCCCCAAATTAGCAAGGACATGATCCTTGTTCAATACTTCAAGGTGCTCATCGGCTTTGATGTCAGCAGCCTTTGCCACGCCTTCACCCTTGACTTGGAGATGCATACGACCAACAGCTCCAGTCTTGTTTCTAACGATTAATCCCTTGATGTTCAACAACACATTCAATGTGTCCTCGTTGACACCCTTGATCGTTGAAAACTCGTTGTTTACCCCTTTGATGATCACAGAAGTAACCGCAGATCCTTCAACCGACGCAAGAACAACACGACGAAGCGCGTTACCAAGCGTTATACCAAAACCAGGCTCCAACGGTTGAACAACCAACTCTCCAAAGGTTTCTGACGATACCTTTTTGTTCCAACTTAATGACGGCAGCGTTAACGGCTTATAATTCATTTGTGCATCCACCTTCTAAGTACAAATAACAAGTAAGATCACCCTGGTTGCAGTGTTGTAAACACCGAAAACCATCAACTCTTCAACTACTACTAACCTTACTTAGAATAAAGCTCAACAATCAGATGTTCTTCGATTGGCAAGGTAACATCTGCGCGAACCGGCAGTCTGAGCACTGTACCTGTACGATCTTTCTTTGAAAGTTCAAGCCATTCAGGCACCTTAATGCCCATGTTCATACGTTTATCAATGATCGTTTCAAGCATAGCTGCGCTATTCAACGCTTGCTTGCCAAGACTGACAACATCACCTTGCTTAAGCAAATATGATGGGGACTTGACACGCTTTTCATTAACCAAAATATGGCCATGTACAACCATTTGGCGAGCTTGAAAGCGTGAAGCTGTCATCTTGAGACGATACACTGAGTTATCCAGGCGACGCTCTAGAAGACTAAGCAATACTTCGCCCGTAACACCACGCTGCTTGGACGCAATATCAAAAAAGCGTTTAAACTGGCGTTCAAGAACACCATAGTGCAATTTTACTTTTTGTTTTTCTTGGAGCTGCTTACCAAACTCCGACATTTTTTTAGCACCGGGCTTTTTACCATGTTGGCCAGGTGTTAAGATTCTACGTTCAATAACACACTTTGGTCCACGTGAGCAAAGCTTCTCACCTGTTTGGCGGCACTTTCTGCACCCCGATATGAATTTAGTAGCCATACTATTTCAAAACCTTCCAGAAATTCAACATTAGAGAGAGCTATTACACACGACGTTTTTTAGGTGATCTGCAACCGTTATGAGGCAACGGAGTCACATCACGCAAGACGGTAATCGTCATACCTGAAGCTTGCAATGCACGAACAACTGAATCACGAGCTGATCCAGGACCTTGCATGTTCACTTCTACAAGACGGACACCAATGACCGCCATGTCTTTAGCTAGTTTGTTTGCAATCTGTGTCGCTGCAAACGGGGTGCCTTTACGAGCACCTTTAAAACCAAGCTGTCCTGAACTGCCACGCAGTAACACATCACCCGATGTTGTAGCAATAGTTACCAACGTATTGTTGAAACTTGATTTAATATGCGCTACCACCGAATCAATATTTTTATATTGTTTTTTCTTACTTTTCTTGTAGGCCATCTATGCAATCCCAATCACAAAATTATTTCTTAGAAACCATCTTTTTGTTGGCAACAATGTTACCGGCCTTGCGTGGCCCTTTTCTGGTTCGCGCATTGGTCTTTGTACGTTGACCACGAACAGGCAGGGAACGTTTATGGCGAGTACCACGGTAGGAGCCGATTTCTTGCAAACGCTTAATGTTAATGGTTACTTCCTTACGAAGCTCGCCTTCAACTTTATAATTTTGTGTAATGCACTTTGAAATCGCTGCAACCTGATCTTGCGACAAATTCTTAATACGAACATCTGGACTGACTTTTGTTTGTTCCAAAATTTCACGAGAACGATGTAGTCCGATACCGAAAAGATAGGTTAAACCTATTTCTACTCGCTTCTCATTGGGCAACAATACACCTTCAATACGGGCCATGTATAAAACCTCTCTACTTAAGACTCGTATGCAAACCGCATATCACGTTGATTAACCTTGACGCTGTTTATGTTTTGGTGATTTTTCACACAAAACTCGAACGACGCCGCATCGACGAATAATTTTGCAATCGGCACAAATTTTTTTAACGGATGTCCTTACCTTCATGATCTATAACCTTTACCGGCTTTTGTTATCACCGCTATAATCATCAACACTTACTTAACTTTACTATTATACCTTATATCTCGAAACAATTCTTCCTTTAGAAAGATCATAAGGAGATATTTCTACGGCCACTTTATCACCAGGCAAAAGCTTGATGTAGTGCATACGCATTTTTCCAGAAACGTGCGCCAAAATCATATGATTTCCTTCAACCAAGCGCACCTGGAACATCGCGTTCGGCAATGCTTTCTCGACGAAACCATCAAGAACAATAATGTCGCCTTTTTTTTTCATACCTTTTATGCACCCTTTTAGTGACTAATTATAATCTTGTTAAAATTTCAACACCATCACGTGTTACCACAATTGTATCTTCCTCATGTGCAGCCAACCCGCCATCTTTAGTTTTTGCTGTCCAGCCATCTGGCATTATGACAATTTCGTAACTACCTTCAGTAATCATAGGCTCAATGGCCAACGTCATACCTTCTCGTAGCACAGGCCCTTCGCCTGCTTCGCCATAATTTGGTACGTCCGGCGCTTCGTGAAGCGACTTACCGATACCATGACCAGAGAAATACCGAACAACACCAAAACCAGCTTGCTCAACTTCTTCCTGAATACACGCCGAGATGTCAGAAAGAAAAATGCCCGGCTTTATTAAAGCTATTGCTTTATTTAAAGCACTTTTGGCAACCGCAGCAAGCCTCTGTACGCGTTCATCCACAGCGCCCACGAAAAAAGGCCGCGCCATGTCTGCACAATAATTTTCAAAAGAACCAACGACGTCAATCTTAACAAAATCTCCAGATTTTAAAATAGTATCCTTTGAAGGAATGCCATGAACGACAACATTATTCACCGAAATGCAAGTTGCATGCCTATAAGAGCCATACCCTTTACATACAGGCTTTAATGCAAGTGCCCTCATGCGACCTTCAATCTCCGCATCAAGCTCCCAGGTTGATATCCCAGCAACTACCAACGGCTCAATTTCTTTTAAAATAGTGGCCAACCGTTTGCCGGCTGTACGCATTTTGTCAATTGCAAGCTTATTTTTAAGCTGTATATGCTGCATATTTGAATTACTCACAATTTACAGCGTCGCTTTAAATGTATTAAAAACTTCTTCCATACTCATGCCGGCAACATCTAGCTCTTCAATGTGAACACCTAAATCACGGTACATTTTAAACAATGTTTCGCGGTACAAAGGATAAAGACGTAAACGCTCACGTATGACTTCTTCTTTATCATCGACACGCTTTACAAGTAATGCACCACATCGTTCACAGGCTGTACCGGCAAATGCCATGCTGTAGACAGCTTGGCATTTGTTATCGCTACATACTCGACGACCAAGTAAGCGTCGCACAATTTCATCATCGGCCAATTCCACAAATACCACGCGGAAATGACACCCATCATGGATTTTCAAAAATTCCATAAGCGCTGTTGCTTGCCCAGCCGTGCGTGGATATCCATCAAGAACAACTGGCTTACCCAGTTTAATTTGTTCTTCAAGCCATTCTTGAACCATAGCTGAAATCAATGCATCAGGAATTAAATGTCCTTTGTGCACCAATTCTTCTAGTTGTTCTCCCAAAGTAGTTTTTTGAGCTATATGCAAGCGACACAGATTTCCAGTCGATAACACTTCAAAGCCTAATTCAGCCTTAAGACGCTCAGCCAGCGTACCCTTGCCTGATCCCGGAGGACCAAAGAACGAAAAAACTACCTTTGGCACATGTTGTGATTGGTTCATAAGCTCTTAACGACTCCAACGTCCCTTTAATCTGCCTGTTGATAAGAACCCTTCATACTTGCGCTCAATAAGATGGGACTCAATTTGAGCTGAAGTATCAAGGCCAACACCGATCACGATCAATAAGCTGGTACCACTAAACATAATAGGAAACGCTGAACCGCTTAATAAACTAGGTACAATAGCCAATGTAGCTAAGTATAAAGCGCCAGGAAACCCAATACGAGTTAGCAAATAATCAAAAAATTGCGCAGTACGCGCACCAGGACGAATCCCAGGCACAAAACCACCAGATTTCCTTAAATTATCCGCAAGTTCAAGTGGATTAAAAATAATTGCTGTATAAAAGAAAGCAAAAAAGACAATCAATCCAGCATTTAATACATTATAAAATGCACTGTTATACGAAAACCAAGTGTTCACAAGGTTGTTAAGGCTTGGCCAGCGAGAAGCAACCATCCCAGCTAAAGTCATCGGCATACCAAGAATCGCACTAGCAAAAATTACTGGTACAACGCCTGCTGGATTAAGCTTTAACGGAATAAACGATGTCTGTCCGCCGTACAATTTATTACCAATAACGCGTTTCGCATATTGGACTGGTACTTTCCGTTCACCTTTTTCCAAGAAAATCACACATGAAATAACAGCTAACGCAAAAAGAACAAACACCACAGCAATGATCGGGTCTGTCTGCCCTAATCGAACGTTTTCAATAAGACGAATACCAGAAGATGGTAGTCCAGCCACGATACCAGCAAAAATAATCATTGAACTGCCGTTACCAAGACCGTGTGAATTAATTTGTTCCCCAAGCCACATTACAAAAAGGGAGCCAACCATCATCAAAAAAACAGAAACTATTCTAAATTCCCATCCTGGTACAATAATCAATCCTGGCTTGCTTTCAATGTACAAAACCATAGACAAGCCCTGCACAAGACTGATTAACAGCGTCAAATATCTTGTATATTGCCCAATGATTCGACGACCATACTCGCCATCTTTTGACAACTGTTCGAGCGATGGCACCATAATAGTCAACAGCTGCATCATGATCGATGCACTGATGTATGGCCCCATACCCAACGCAAAAATTGAAAAATATTGTAACGCGCCGCCAGAAAACAAATTAAGATGCCACAACATACCACTTGTTGCTCCAGAGAAAAGGCCTTTTAGGGCCACTAGATCAACACCTGGCATTGTGATGTGTACACCAAGTCTGTAAACAGCGAAAACCATTAAAGTGTAGAAGAGCTTTTTGCGAAGCTCTTCTACATAAAAAATATTCTTAAGATTACGCAGTAATACTACCACTGCTTAACTCCTCACTACTCAACTCTACTTTCCCCTTGTTCTTCGTAATAGCTTCAACAGCAGACTTGCTAAACAAATCAGCCTTGACGGTTAACGCTTTCGTTAACGCTCCATTACCAAGAACCTTTATTTTGTATGACCCGTGGCCCTTAATTAAACCACATGCCATCAACGCGACACGGTCAACTACAGCACCATTCTCAAAACGATCTTCTAAATCGCTTAGATTAACGATGCGTACATCTACACGTGTAAAGTTGTTAAACCCTCTGCGTGGTACACGACGAGCAAGAGGCATCTGACCGCCTTCAAAGAAGTCTTTTAGCTCACCACCAGCACCAGGTCGACATTTTTGTCCCTTGTGACCCTTACCAGAAGTACCACCACGACCACCGCCACGACCAACGCGTTTTCTTGGTTTGACAAGTTTTTCTAAATTACTCAGCAGCAACATTATTCTGATCTCCAATCATTTCTTTAAGCGTTTTACCACGAAGTGCGCCAATATGAGCTGCCGAACGGAGCTTGCTTAGTGCATTTACTGTTGCTTTAACAACGTTTTGTGGGTTTGTTGCACCAATAGACTTAGCCAACACATCACGAATTCCCATTACTTCTAATACAGAACGTACTGCACCACCAGCAATCAAACCGGTACCTTTTGAGGCTGAACGAATAATTACTTCGCTTGCGCCATGTTTACCAGTAACAGTGTAAGGAATAGTAGTCTTGTACAAAGGGTAACAAGTTATGCTTTTTTTTGCTCTACGCAAAGCCTTAGAAATAGCCGATGAAACTTCACGGCTCTTACCAAGTGCAATACCCATGCCACCTTTATGATCACCAACAACAACAAGTGCTGAGAATGCTAAACGACGGCCACCCTTAATAACTTTGGCTACACGACGCACATTCAATACAACTTCAGCAAACTCTTCAACTACCGGAGCTTTTTTACCTTGTTGAGGTCTTCTGTTTCTTTCTTCTGCCATGCAAAATCCTAATTTTCTAAATCAAAGCAATTTTTAGAATTGCAATCCACTTTCTCTCAACCCATCCGCAAGCGCCTTAACGCGTCCATGGTACAAAAAGTGACCACGGTCAAAAAATACGGACGTAAGATTCTTTTGCAACAACACCTTGCCAAGTTCAAGACCAACTTGACGCGCTTGCTCTTTTTTATCACCTGCAACTTTAGCCAAAGTCATTGATGAAAATGAAGCAACCGTTTGATGTGTTTTATCGTCTATAGCTTGAGCATAAATCTGCTTAAGCGTGCGATATACTGAAATGCGCACGCGCTCACCACGTGATGGCTGTGCGTTACGAACGCGGAAAGTTCTACGGACTGTTCGTAACTGTATTTTCTTTAACAAACTCATTGTCTTATCCTGCGGCAGTCAATTATGAGGACTTAGTTTTACCAGCTTTTCTGTGAATTTTTTCGCCCTGATACATAACGCCAGTACCTTTGTAAGGCTCTGGTGGTCTGAATGAGCGAATTTTATCAGCAACGTTACCGAGCTCAAATTTGTCCGCTGATTTAAGCGTCAATAATTGACCAGTTTTATCGACTTCAACAGTAACAGCTGCCGGCACATCAAATTCAATTTTATGTGTATACCCAAGAGTAAACGTCAATTTTGTCCCAGATTGAATTGCTTTGTAACCAAGGCCAACAATGACCATTTTAGTTTCAAAACCTTTTTCAACACCAGTAACTTTATTGGCGAGCAATGCACGATGCAAGCCCCAAAGCATACGATTTGCTCGTGTGTCTTCAGTAACTGTCAGGCGTAACATATTGTCAGCAACAGCTATTTTAACTGTTTCTGGCAATATATGCTCAAACTTGGCTTTGCCACCATCAACTAAAACCTTAGTCCCATTGATGGTAATTTTAGCGGAGGTAAAGGCAATAGGCATTCTTCCGATTTTTGACATAATTCGTAACCCTTATAATCCTTACCAAACCCGACAAATCAATTCACCACCAACACTCAACTCACGCGCCCTACGATCTGTAAGCAAACCAACATTAGTTGAAACGATAGCAATTCCCAAACCACCAATCACAGGCTTAATTTTATTTGCACCTTGATATGACCTACGACCTGGGGTGCTCATGCGCTTTATTTCATGAATCACAGGTTCGCCATCAACATACTTCAAGTAAACAGTTAAAAAACCTTTTATGCCTTCTTGTTCAAGTTTGAAGTCTTTAACATATCCTTCATCCTTGAGCAATTGAGCTATTGTTAGTTTCAATTTCGATGTAGCAACTTTAACCGTACGCTTACGAGCGCCGATACCATTGCGAATCACCGTCAAAAAATCTCCGATAGAATCCATTTAAACACCTTGCTTCAAAATTGATTACCAACTTGCCTTTTTAACACCAGGCAATAATCCTAGTAGAGCAAATTTTCTAAATGCCATACGTGAAAGGTTAAACATGCGCATAAAAGCTCGCGGTTTTCCTGTCAATGTACAACGATTACGCATACGAGTAATCGAAGAATTGTTTGGAAGTTTGTCCATCGCAAACTGAGCTTCACGTTTTTCTTCCAAAGTCGTTGCTGGATTTTTAATAACAGCAGCTAGTTTTTTTCTCTTTGCACCATGTTTTTGGTACAAATTACTGCGTTTTTTTTCTTTTTCAATGAGTGCTTTTCTTGCCATAATTTTTCCCGGCTTTGACTCTATGATTTCTTACGAAAAGGCATACCAAAAGCTTTCAACAGAGCATATGCCTCTGCGTCTGTCTTTGCAGTAGTCTGAATAGTAATATTAAGACCTCTGCTGCCTGCAGCTGTGTCATAATCAATTTCAGGAAAAACCATCCAATCTTTTAGACCAAGATTGTAATTGCCTTTTCCATCAAACTTCGGTGAAACTCCTTGAAAATCGCGCACTGCAGGTAATATTGCATTGATTAATTTTTCAAGAAAATGATACATACGGTCTGAGCGCAAAGTAACCATTACACCAATAGGCATGCCTTCACGCAATTTAAAACTTGCGATAGACTTTTTTGCCTTTGTTGTTACAGCAGCTTGCCCAGTAATCATGGTAAGAATATCTTTGACACCGTTTATTACTTTATTGTCAGAAACCGCATCTTTTACACCAATGTTTACTACAACCTTGGAGACTCGCGGTACCTGCATAACATTCGTGTATCCCAACTCTGCTATGAGTTGATCACGAACTGTTGCTGAATAATGTTCTTGCAAATGAGATTTCATACGCCTAATCCATCAGTACTAAAACGATTCCTTACAACGACCACACATACGTGCTTTCTCCGATCCTTCGTGAAAGCGCACTTGCACACGGCAAGGCTTTTTGCATGACGGACAGATTGGCATAATTTTACATAACATAATTGGGCGCTCTTCTTTGACCGTACGGCTCTTTTCGCCAGCCTTACGTGCTTTAACATGGTGTGCTACCACACTCACATCTTTAACAAGAGCTACACCATCTTTTTGATCAACCGAAATAACTAAGCCCTGTTTGCCCTTATCTTTACCAGAAAGAACAACCACGGAGTCATTTTTCTTAATTCTGCTTAACATATCGCGATGCCCTTACCTGATTACAGTACTTCCGGTGCCAAAGAAATAATTTTTGCATACCCGGCCGCACGTAATTCTCTTGCCACCGGCCCAAAAATACGTGTACCAACCGGCTGTTTGTCTTTACCAATAATCACAGCAGCGTTATCGTCGAAACGAATGTAACTACCGTCTGCACGGCGACATTCTTTTCTCGTTCTGACAATGACGGCACTAAGAACTTCACTTTTTTTAACAGTGCCACCTGGGATAGCTTTTTTCACGGTAACTCTAACTATATCACCTAAATAGGCGTAGCGTTTACCAGTGCTTCCAGTCACTTGAATGACTTTAAGTTTTTTTGCACCTGAGTTATCAGCAACTTCGAGCATTGTTTCTTGTTGAACCATCTCTAAACCTTTGAGCTATTTGATTGAATAACCCGACTCAATACCATGTGCTTGGTTTTAGATAATGGTCGACATTCCATAATTTCTACCAAGTCACCAATTTTAGCAACTTCTGCTTCATCGTGCGCTTTGTATTTTTTAAAACGACGGATGATTTTGCCATACAATGGATGTGCAAAGGTCCTCGTTACCTTAACGGTAATCGTTTTATCCATCTTGTCGGAGACAACTTCTCCTTGCAAGACCTTGTTTTTGTTCTCAGAACTCATAACCATAATGATACTAGTCCTATTAAAACTGGTTTGTTTATTATAAAAGCCGTAAGTAAATTACTTACGCTTTCCTTTTGGTGATACTTCTTTAGAAGCATCAACCACAACGCCGCCCTGATTAATGAGCGTCAAACATTGCGCAATTTTGCTTCGCAATTTGCGAAACTGCGAAATATCCTTAACTTGTCCAGCCATAGCCGTAAGCCGTAAGTTGAAGAGTTCTTTTTTCAAAGAATTAACTTCAGAGTGTAAGGACACCGCGTCCATTTTTTTCATTTCTGTAAAATCCATAACTGTCCTTACTTACTTCGCTATTGTCGCTGTTGCTGCTGATTCTGGATTTCTCGCAACAACCTTTGTCTTGATTGGCAATTTATATGCAGCTGCCTGTAAAATTTCTCGTGCAACAGCAAGATCAAAATCGCCCTTAATTTCAAAAATTACGCGACCTCTCTTAACAGGAGCTGCCCAAAATTCAGTGCCACCTTTACCTTTACCCATACGGGTTTCAGCTGGTTTCTTAGAGATTGGCTTATCTGGAAACACTCGCAAAAAGGCTTCACCAAGCTTTTTCAATTTACGATTTAGTGTTATACGCACTGATTCAATTTGTCTATCGGTAAGCCATACAGGCTCAAGAGCCATAAGACCATAATCTCCAAAATGGACCGTGCGCGCCCCCTTAGAAAGACCCTTCAATGATCCTCGTTGTGATTTGCGAAATTTTGTTTTTTTGGGCATTAACATGGCAAGATATCCTTGTTTAAATATTCAATCTTAGTATTCACCCTTGCAAATCCAAACCTTAATGCCAATGATGCCATAAATCGTCTTAGCTTCCGCTAAGGCGTATTGGACATTCGCACGGATGGTATGCAAAGGAATAGACCCAAGTCGCAACCATTCGGAACGAGCAATTTCAGCTCCACCGAGTCGACCCGAGACACAGATTTTAATACCTTTAGCGCCACTTTTCAAGGCCGCAAAACCAGCTTTCTTCATTAACTTTTTAACGCTTACACGTTTTTCAAGTTGTTCAGCAATTCCTTCAGCAACAAGCTGTGAATTTAGTTCAGGAGATTTCTCTTCTTGAACTGAAATATCAATGCTCTTGTTAACTAATTTGTTTAAATCAAACTTAAGCTGATCAATGCCCTGGCCTTTTTTACCAATAATCAATCCTGGTCGAGACGCGAATAATGTTACGCGAACATTATCCACTGCTTTATCAATAACGACTTTTGATAAATCAGTTCTGCTCAACTTATGTGCAAGATATTCTCTAATTCTAAAGTCCTCGATGAGGCTTGCACCATAGGCATTTTTTGAAAACCAATGAGCAGACCAATCTTCGTGAACACCGAGCCTAAACCCTAACGGGTGAACTTTTTGTCCCACCTGACACCTCAGTAAAGAGTATTCTAATTCTTACTAACTTTTCATCTCAACAATAACACTAACGTGACACAACCGTTTACGTTGGATAACGCCGCGACCCATTGCACCGGGCTTAAAATAGCGAATAATAGGGCCTTGATCGATGCGAACTTCTTTAATATTCAGATCATCGATAACAACCGCATCTCCACCCTTATTCTTTGCATTTGCTGCTGCAGACATCATTGTCTTTAGCAACGGTAGAGTTCGCCTGTTGGCACAAGTCTTGAGCCATGCATACGCCTTACCAACCGTGTTACCACGAATTACATCAGCATACGGTCGTAACTTGTAGGGCGAAAGACGAACATATTTACTTATTGCTTGTGCTTGCATTTCAAGAAATCCTAAACCTTTTGATACTTAACCTATTTATTTTGCTTTTTCAGCCTGACGCTGGCCGCTATGCAATCTAAATGTTCTTGTTGGCGCAAATTCACCAAGTGCATGCCCAACCATATTTTCAGTTAAGTACACTGAATTAAACTTCCGCCCGTCATGAACCGCAATTGTTAACCCTACAAATTCTGGGGTAACAACACTATCCCGTGACCATGTTTTTATTACTTCTTTTTTGCCACCGCTTTGAATTTTTTCAAGCTTGCGCAAAAGTGAAGAAGCAACGAATGGGCCTTTTTTTATAGATCTTGCCATTAACTTACCTCGCTTCTAGGTATCTATTTACGACGTTTAATAATAAGGGCACTCTTACGCGTACGCGTACGTGCACCTTTACAGCTCTTACCCCATGGAGTTGTTGGGTGAGAACCTGACTTAGAACGACCTTCACCACCACCATGAGGGTGATCAACAGGGTTCATTGCCATACCACGCACTGTTGGTCTGATACCAAGATGACGAGTTCTTCCTGCTTTACCAAGAACCATGTTGCGATAATCAGCATTTGATAGAACACCAATTGTTGCCCAATTATCAAGCCCCATGTAACGCAACTCACCAGATGGCATTTTCAAAATTGCTTTATCATCTTCTTTTGCTACTAATTGCACAGAGCAACCAGCACTTCTAGCAATTTTGCCACCCTTACCTGGATACATTTCTACGTTATGAATGAAAAAGCCAACTGGAATACTGCGCATTGGCAGACAGTTTCCTACTTTTGCTTCAGCTTTTTCACTAGACATAACTGCATCGCCAACTTTGATATTTTCAGGCTTAAGCATGTAAGCTTTTGCACCATTGCTGTAGTATACAAGAGCAATTGGTAAATTTCTATTAGGATCATACTCAATCGCACGTACAACGCCTGGAACATTCTTATGTTTGCGCTGAAAATCGATTATACGGTACAATTTTTTTGCACCACCGCCCTTATGACGAGAGGTAATACGCCCGTAAGCATTTCTTCCACCGGTTTTAGGCAACGGAGCAAGTAATGACTTTTCAGGATCCTTCTTGGTCAGATCTTCATACTTTATAAACTGTTGAAAACGCAACGAAGCGTTTCTTGGTTTTCTACTAACAATAGCCATACCTATTCCTTAGCCTCGGCCTGTTGTACACTAGCCCCATCTTCTACGCCCATTGTCTCGAACATAGAAGGCAAGTTAATCTTATAACCTTCTTTTAACGTAATAATAGCACGTTTTTTGTCAGAAGTTTTAAATGGTCTTTTCGCATATGTTTTATTTTTACCCTTACGGATCATCATGCGAACATTATCAACTTCAACGTTCCATATTTTCTCAACTGCACGACGAACCATTAATTTGTTCGCATACAAATTGACTTCAAACGTTACCTTGCCAGCCTTTTGAAAAAGCATAACGCTCTTACTCGTGATGACCGGTTTTTTTATGATATCGTAAATACTTAGTTCCATTTCAAAACCATTTCTTTAAAGAGAGCTACATCACGCTTTAAAATCACCCAAGCATTGGCGCTTGCAAGATCATATGCATTTGGTTGATCGTAAAAAATGATCTTTACGTTTGGAATATTTAAGAAAGATGAAAACGTAATTTCATCACCAAACGAAAGAAACATCAAGATTTTTCTGTTCGCTATTTCAGCAGCATTCAACAACTTTTGAGCTGTTTTTGTGCTCGGCTTTGAAAGCCCATCCATATCTAAACAGAAAACTCCATCGCGAGTGATCATGTTTTGAAATAAATTATTCAAAACTAATCGTTTTTGTCCTGCATTAACACTGAGTGTACGTGTCCGTGGCTGAGGACCAAAAATAATACCACCTTTTCTCCACAATGGTGAACGGATAGAACTCACACGAGCTCTACCAGTACCTTTTTGCTTCCAAGGTTTTTTATTTGAGAACGCAACTTGACCACGTGTTTTACTTGCAACGGTACCTTGTCTCCAATTTTGAAACAAAACGCGAATACCAACAGCAAATGCTCTTGGGCTCACTTTTTTTGATTCAAAACCTGTAAGATCAAGTGCAAACGGTTGTGGCTGTTGATCAATTCCATAAACATTAATTGTGTGATTCACCATCAAACTCCTTGCAACTTGATGTGTACCAAGGTGGCTATTTTTCCTGGCAATGCACCTTTAATAAAAATACACCCTGCTTGTTCGTCCAATTTTACCAACGTCAATCCACGAACGGTAAAATTGCGAAATCCTGTATGTCCAGGCAAGCGCTTACCTTTAATAACTTCACCCTGACGACGCATGTTACCAATCGAACCAGGCTTACGATGGAATGTTGATCCGTGAGATCCCGGTCCGCCCGCAAAACCCCAACGCTTAACAACACCCTGAAAACCAAGTCCGCGACTTCTTGCGGAAACGCTTATTTTCGCACCAACCTTTAAAGGCCCATTGGTAAAATTAAGCGCTTGTCCCATGGTAAAATTTACCGTAGTTGCTGCATCAACAGATACTTCTTTGATATGCAAGAAAAACTTAGCTTTCTCTTTCAACCATTCCATCAAAAACGGTTTATTTCTATAACGCTCTTTTAATAGACCAAGCTGCAAAGAGCTATACCCGTCGTGTTCTACTGTTTTAACTTGCAACACGTACCAATTGGCAACGTTAACCACGGTGACAGGAACAACATTACCCTTTGTATCAAAGAGCTGCGTCATCCCTATTTTTGTTCCTACTATATTCTGCAACATAACTGCCTCTAACTAATCCCAAGTCTCTACTTGATTTCCACATCAACACCAGCAGATATGTTCAACTTCATTAACGCGTCCATTGTTTGCTCAACAGGAGCAATAATATCAACAATGCGCTTATGGGTTGTCAATTCAAACTGCTCGCGAGACTTTTTATCGATATGCGGGGAGCGCAATACCGTAAAAAGCCGCTTTTTGTTAGGCAATGGAACAGGTCCCAAAATTTGGGATCCTGTTCTTTTAACGGTCATAACAATCTGTTTTACTGCGTTATCAAGCAGTTGATGATCGTAAGACTTGAGCGTCAAACGTATTTTTTGTTTTTTCATCATGAAGATCCTGCCTGATCCTTACTCGATAATTTCTGTTACAACGCCTGCGCCGATGGTACGTCCACCTTCACGGATAGCGAATTTCAATTCTTTATCCATGGCGACTTTGCTTGTAAGCTCAACTGTGACTAGAACGTCATCGCCAGGCATAACCATTTCACGACCTTCAGGCAATGTAATGGTACCGGTAACGTCTGTTGTTCTAAAATAAAATTGCGGTCTGTAGCCATTAAAGAACGGGCTATGACGACCACCTTCATCTTTGTTCAAGATAATGGTTTGAGCTTTGAACTTGTGGTGAGGTTTAATTGAGCCAGGGGCTGCAATAATTTGACCACGTTCAACGTCTTCTTTTTTGATACCACGAAGTAACAATCCAGCATTATCGCCAGCAATTACTTCTTTTAGTTCTTTGTTAAACATTTCGATGCCAGTTACCGTTGTTTTTACGGTATCTCTGAAACCAACAATTTCAACTTCGCCACCAAGAGCCATTGAGCCACGTTCAGCTCTTCCGGTTACTACGGTGCCACGACCTGAAATTGAAAATACGTCTTCAATTGGCATCAAGAAAGGTTTATCTTTATCGCGAGCTGGTGTTGGTATGTAGGAATCAACAGCATCCATAAGCTTCATTATTGCTAGTGCGCCCAATTCACCTTGATCGCCATTCAATGCTTTTAAGCCTGAACCACGGATCACAGGAATTTCATCACCAGGAAAACCATATTTTTTCAATAGATCGCGAATTTCTTCTTCAACAAGATCGATCATGTCTTTATCGTCGACCATATCTACTTTGTTTAGAAATACAACAAGCGCCGGGACACCAACTTGACGAGCAAGTAGAATGTGTTCGCGAGTTTGCGGCATTGGGCCGTCAGCTGCTGACACTACAAGAATACCGCCGTCCATTTGAGCAGCACCCGTAATCATGTTTTTAACATAATCCGCGTGACCAGGACAGTCAACGTGAGCATAATGACGCCCTGCTGTTTCATATTCAACGTGAGTAACAGAAATCGTGATACCACGAGCGCGTTCTTCAGGGGATTTGTCAATTTGATCAAATGCCTTGAAATCCGCCATACCTTTTCCTGCAAGAACCTTTGTGATTGCTGCAGTTAAAGTTGTTTTACCATGGTCAACGTGACCGATTGTACCAATATTAACGTGAGGCTTTTTTCTCTCAAATACGCCTTTAGCCATTTTTTATCCTTCCACACAAAACCTAAAAAACTACTGTTGCTTCTTGCCTACTATCTCTTCCTGAATGCTTTTTGGTACTTCTCGATAGACTTCAAATTGCATCGAGTAACTCGCACGCCCTTTTGTCAAAGAACGAAGCGCGGTTGAATACCCAAACATCTCTCCGAGTGGCACTTCCGCAGTAATAACCTGTGAACCTTGCGCCGCATCCATTCCCAAAATTCTTCCACGACGTGAATTCAAATCGCCCATTACGTCG
The DNA here is from genome assembly GCA_945861145.1 of candidate division TM6 bacterium GW2011_GWF2_37_49. Lineage (GTDB taxonomy): Bacteria > Babelota > Babeliae > Babelales > RVW-14 > CAMATL01. The sequence goes on from CAMATL010000004.1 coordinate 17,362, forward strand.
CCCATATTTTCATCTGGCGAAACGGCTTCGACTTTCATGATCGGCTCAAGAAGTACTGGAGAACCCTTAGCCAAACCATCCTTAAACGCCATAGAAGCTGCTATTTTAAACGCTAATTCAGAAGAGTCAACATCATGAAACGATCCATCAAACACGCTTGCTTTGATGTCAACTACTGGATACGCGCTCAGAACGCCCTGACCGAGGGCTTCTCTGATACCTTTTTCAATGCCTGGAATAAATTCTTTAGGAATTGTTCCACCTTTGATATCATTCACAAATTCAAAGCCAGTTGCTCGCTCTTTTGGCTCTAAACGCAACCAAACGTGGCCATATTGACCATGTCCACCTGATTGGCGAATAAACTTACCTTCCACCTCAATTGAGCGCTGGATGGTTTCTTTGTAAGCAACTTGGGCTTTACCCACGGTACTTTCAATTTTATACTCACGCAGCAAACGATCAACAATAATTTCTAGATGTAATTCACCCATGCCTGAAATTATTGTTTGATTTGTTTCTTCGTTGTAACTAAATCTGAATGATGGGTCTTCTTGCATTAGCTTACGCAATCCGGCAACCATCTTTTCATTGTCGCCCTTACCCTTAGGCTCAATAGCCATACTGATAACAGGATCTGGACAATTAATACGCTCAAGCAACAAAGGAAAGCCTTCTGCTGTTAAGGTATCGCCGGTAATAACATCTTTTACACCAACAACAGCTGCAATATCGCCAGCTGTAATAACCTTAACTTCATCTCGCTTGTTTGCATGCATACGCATAAGACGGCTAACGCGCTCTTTTTTGCCTTTAGCAACGTTATACACATACGAACCAGCTTCAAGCTTGCCAGAATACACCCGAACAAAGGTCAACGACCCTACAAATGGATCGACCATGATTTTAAAAGCTAATGCACAAAATGGCTCTGCATCATCAACTGATCTTGTTTCTGCCTGTTCGGTCTCTGGGTTGATACCTGTAACAGCATCAATATCAAGAGGTGACGGCAGATAATCAAGCACAGCATCAAGCAAAAGCTGTACGCCTTTATTTTTGAATGCAGCACCGCAAAATACAGGGGTAACCTTTTGATCAAGCACACCCTTACGCATTGCAGCTTTAATTTCTTCTACGGTAATTGGCTGAGCTTCAAGATACTTTTCAGCAAGTACTTCGTCAAAATCACCCGCACGCTCTACGATTTTTTCGTATAATTCATTGGTCTGCGCTACATATTCAGCTGGAATATCTTGCCAAGTAACAACACCCTCTGCATCAGAGATCGCCATTCTTTTTGTCAAAATATCAATAATCGCTGAAAAATCTTCTGATTTTCCGATTGGAATTTGCATTGCCAATGAGTTACCACGAAGCTTTTCAGATATTTGGCTTACAACATTAAAGTAGTCGCCACCAACACGATCAAGCTTGTTAATAAACGCAATGCGCGGAACTTTGTAACGAGTAGCCTGGCGCCAAACCGTTTCCGATTGAGGCTGAACACCACCAACAGCACAAAATACCGCAACAGCTCCGTCAAGAACGCGCAATGAACGCTCAACTTCAATAGTAAAATCAACGTGACCCGGAGTATCAATCAAATTAATTTGATGATCTCTCCAGAAACAGGTAGTCGCCGCTGAGGTGATTGTAATACCACGCTCACGCTCTTGCTCCATCCAGTCCATGGTCGCTTCACCAGCATGTACCTCACCAATTTTGTGAGAAACACCGGTATAAAACAAAATTCGCTCACTAACCGTGGTTTTACCCGCGTCAATGTGCGCCATGATCCCTATATTTCTATATTTCGCTAATTTAGGATTAATCATGTGCAGATTCCTTACCTAAAATTACCAAGCGTAATGAGAGAAGGCTCTATTTGCTTCAGCCATTCTATGAACATCATTACGTTTCTTCACTGCACTTCCATTACCCTCAGCCGCATCCAATAATTCATTTGCTAATCTCTTGCCCATTGTTTTGTCTGAGCGACTAGCTGCTGAATCAAGAATCCAACGGAACGCCAATGTCTGCGCACGAGAAGGACGAACTTCGGTAGGAATTTGGTAAACACCACCGCCAACACGACGTGATTTTACTTCAACAAACGGGCGAACTTGGCCCATTGCTTTTTCAAACAAAGCTAAAGCTTTTTTTTCATCGCCGCCAATTTTTTTGGCAATGACATCAAACGCTTCATAAACAATACCGCGAGCTATGCTTTTTTTTCCGCATTCCATCACGATATTGATAAATTTTTGAACAACACCTGATCCGAAGCGAGGGTCAACACCTACTTCTCTGACCAGGTTGACAGATTTACGTCTTGGCATTATTTAACACCCTTCTTCTTGCGTTTAGCACCATATAATGAACGGCTTTGATTTCTTGCCGTAACACCAGCCGCGTCTAATGTACCGCGAACAATATGATAACGCACACCAGGCAAATCTTTTACACGACCGCCACGCACAAGCACAACTGAGTGCTCTTGCAAATTGTGTCCTTCACCAGGAATGTACGCAGTAACTTCTTTACCGGTGGTAAGCTTCACACGAGCAACTTTACGTAATGCTGAGTTAGGCTTTTTCGGTGTTTGGGTGTATACACGGACGCAAACGCCGCGACGTTGTGGACACTCATTAAGAGCTGGTGCTTTCGTTTTGTACGTTACCTTTTTACGCTTGCAACGAACAAGCTGGTTTATCGTTGGCATATGTATCAATTCCTACAAATAAAGACCTACTAAACTTCCCTGTTCTTGACTTTGGGCCCAAATCATTTCTAGTTTTTGGCGGGATATCGGCGTATCCGTCACAAACAACTTAAACTTGGTAAGAGTACACGTACAAAGCCCTGCAGACCTATTTACACACACTTTGCAGGAAGATTTGTGCTTGTAGCGCACGCCAAAGACAGGTTAATTTTATAGATTCTTTTAATTTTTTCAAGCAAAAAAACCCATTACTGCCGCATGCTAAGAATAAAACCCAAGCAAGTTTCGTATTACTTGAAATAAGTAAAAATTGTGGAAGCGGTTAAAATGTGAAATACTTTACCCTGGCTTGAAACTTTTTATAAAAATTAAAATTTTTTTCCTTACAGACAAGAAAGGTCACCATGGTTGCCATAGTCAATTTTATTGCAGAAAAACTTATTCCTTTGTTGCTGTCAGTTCTCGGATTCAGCTCTCTAGTAGTTGTTCACGAGCTTGGTCATTTGTTTTTTTGTAAATTATTCAATATCTATGTCCCCTCATTTTCTGTCGGATTTGGTCCAAAAATATTTGAAAAGAAAATCGGTGAAACCACCTATCGTTTGGCACAAATTCCTTTCGGAGGCTACGTAGAAATTGCAGGCCAAGAAGAAATAGCTCAAGGCGAACAAAAATTTGCTCATGATATTTCTGACCGTTCCTACGCAACCAAGCCGTTTTGGCAAAAAATTCTTGTTTGGCTCGGCGGAATCATGTTCAACCTTATTTTTGCCTACGTAACATTTGTAAGTCTTTTTGTATTCAGCTCGCAAGACAATAATCGCATCATTATCAGCGGTGTAACTAAAGAGTCCCCAGCAGAAAAAAGCGGGCTACAAGGCGGTGACGAGATTTTGGCAATTAATGACACCGATATTGCCACCCCCGCGCAACAACAACCCCGCCAAGCACAAAAAACACTACTTGAAATTATTCAAGAAAATCCCCATAAAAATGTGACTCTCAGTGTAAAACGCAATGACAACACCCAACACACCGTAACCATCCTTCTTGGCTCACGTATTGGCAACGATGGCAAAGAAATTGGCTCTCTAGGCGCATTCTTCCCTCCTGTAATCCACAAATTGCCATTTATGCAAGCTGTAACTGCAGGCATTGAAACAACCAATGGTTGGATTATTACGATTGCAATGGGCCTCAAAAACTTCTTTTCTCAAAAAACTCTTGATGGTGCCGGTGGACCAGTCATGATTCTTGCACAAGGATTCAAAACTGCACAGCACGGCGTAACCGCATTATTCATATTTCTAGCAATTATGAGCGTTAATTTAGCACTTTTTAACCTGCTACCCCTTGGCATCACTGATGGCGGGCAACTTTTATTTGCCACCATAGAATTCATCACCCGCCGCCCATTACCAAATAAAATTCGCATGGCCATGAATGTAGTGTCTCTGGTCCTTTTCGCAGCTCTTGCGGCTTATTTAACCTATAAAGACGTGGCATCGCTATTTGGTTCACACCTTGCAACGCTTTTTCAAAAATGCATGACTTGCTTCCGCTAATTTTATTAGCATTTTTATAGATTTAAAGAGCCCACCTAATTTTTATAGGTGGGCTCTTTATTACCAATTTTCAGTCTCTTTTTACTTAAAAGAGCAATTTTTTAGACAACTATCCAAGATTCTGGATGAGTTAAATAATGCTCAACAATCCGCCGATTGAATGCATGACCTGTCTGCGCGGCTTCTACATACCCTGTAAAGGGGTGAGGCAGCAATCCCAAATCTCCAATAAAATCCAAAACTTTATGGCTAAGCCACTCATCAACAATGCGATGATCATTAATTGCTTCATCAGCATTAAAAACCAACGTATTTCCCAATGAACTAGCCATAGCCAATTGATGGCTACGCAAAAAAGGCAACTGCTCTAAAAAGCCGAAGGTCCGGGCCGGCGCAATTTTTTGTTTAAATAACTGCTGATCAATAAGACCGGTCATCTTCTTGCTACCCAAGGCATAATGATTAAAAACAGCCTCATAATCACAAAATAACGATCCTGACAACGTATCATCCTCAAGTGGCTTAAGGTAGATTTTTTTCCCCCCGCGCTCATCAAATGAAATCGCTTGCCGAGGCATTAAAAATTTTTTACGCATTCCTTGGTTCACAAGCCCTGCACGACAAATGGCGTGAAAAAAAGGTGCCGCGCTGCCATCGAGAATCGGTATTTCATACCCACCCTCAACCATCACGACCGCATTATCAACACCAGCCATGCGAAGAGCCGCGACTAGATGCTCTACGGTACTAAGAGTCCAGGATTTTTGCCGCAATACGGTAGCATGCATAGCATCCAACGGCACAACAGCACCAACCACGATGGGCTCTGTCAGGAAATTTTTATGCATAAATATGATACCGGCATCGACCGCTGCAGGCAAAATAGAAACTTGAGCAAACACTGCACTATGTACACCAAGCCCAGAGAACGAGATAATTTCTTGTACGGTATTTTGCATCATTACAACTACCCATAAAAAAAGAGGGTCACAAATGTGACCCTCTTTTAAATTTACCTAGCAAGCTTACGCAGTAACTTGCGCCTGATGTGGATGCTCATTTCCAGCATAAACACGAAGCTTTTTCAGCAACTGACGGCTCAATTTATTTTTTGGCAACATACCGCGTACGGCCAACATAATCAATGAGCTAGGATCTTTAGCAAGCATGTCTTTTGCAGAGGTTTCTTTCAGACCGGATCTCCAGCCTGAATAAGTTGCATACATCTTGCTGTTCCACTTATCGCCAGTAAGCTTAATTTTTTCGCAGTTAACAACCACAACATACACACCTGAATCTGCGTGAGGTGTGAACATAGGGTTATCTTTCCCACGTAACATTTCTGTAATCTGAGTCGCTAGACGACCAAGCACTTTATCTGAAGCATCGACTACATGCCATGCCTGGTCATGCTTCGAATACGCTTCGGTGCGTAAAACAAACGATTTGTTCATATCCATGAAAAGATCCTTGCATAATTGAAAATTGCAAAACAAAAAATTGATGCCTCGAAAGTCTAAAATAAAACACCCTTTTGGTCAAACAATAAATGCATGCTTTATACCGCTTGCATGCATTATCTAGCCTACAGCCCCTCCTTGACAACCTGAATAAAACGATTAAACAGGGCATGAGGATGTAGATATGTCGACTTAAATTCCGGGTGAAACTGCGTTCCAAGCATAAATCGGTGGTTTTTAATTTCTGCTATCTCAACCAAATTCTTTTCAGTATACATTCCCGAAAAGACCACACCGACCTGCTCTAACCGCTCACGATACACATTATTAAATTCGTATCGATGACGATGTCGTTCAAGTACCGTCTCTTTGCCATACGCCGCGTATGCTTGCGTACCAGGGATAATATCGCATGGATATTCACCTAAACGCATAGTCCCGCCCTTATCAACCACACCTTCTTGCTCATCAAGCAAGGAGATAACAGGCTCAACAGTTTTTTTATTAAATTCCGTACTGGTAGCCTCGACCAGCCCCAGCAAAGACCTTGCCGCCTCAACAAGCATAAGCTGAAAGCCCAAGCACAACCCAAGGCATGGTACGTTATTTTCACGAGCATAACGCAATGCCAGTATTTTGCCTTCAGCGCCCCGCTTGTCAAACCCTCCAGGAACAACAATGCCAGCAGCGCTCTTAAGTAATTGCCACGCCTCTTGATTGTTTTCTTCAAGCTGCTCGGCATTCACCACTACTACCTCAGGAAAAAGCTGTTCATGATAAACAGCCGTCTTAATAGCCTCGATTACACTGATGTATGGGTCGTTATTACCAGCATATTTGGTTACTAATGCAATGGTAACTTTTCGTTTTGCCTTAGCAAATTTTATAAGAATGTCATCCCACTGCTGTAAATCAGTTTTTCTTGTTAAGGCTTTGCCTTCAAAAAAATCATTCACCGCTGAGACAAGGCCTTGCTGTTCAAGCATAAAAAACAATTTGAATAATGGGCGCACAGTCACCACTTCAAAAACACGAGCCGCCGGCACACCACACATGAGCGCAACTTTTGCTTGAGCTCTCGCATCAATTGTTTGATCCGTACGTAAAAAGAGCGCATCAGGCACAAGCCCCGTTGTTTTAAGATGCTGAACACTATGCTGTGTTGGCTTGGTTTTAATTTCGCCCGTCCAAGAAAGGAATGGTACATAGCTTAGATGTGCATGTAAAAGGTTATGAGGACCCATATCATACTTAAGCTGACGTAGCGCTTCAAGAAAAACCATTCCTTCAATGTCACCAACCGTCCCGCCAATCTCAATTAAAACAGTATCGACATCATGATTAAGTGCAAAATTTAAAAAATGCTCTTTAATAACGTCAACAACGTGCGGTACCAATTGAATACATCGGCCCAAATATTCGCCCCGACGCTCGCGCCCAAGCACATGCGCAAAAATTTGCCCTGCAGATACAGATGAGTCACGGGAAAGCTGGATCCCCAACGTACGCTCATAATGGCCCAAATCAAGATCGGTCTCTGCTCCATCAGCAGTTACAAAAACCTCTCCATGCTCCATTGGCGACATAGTACCAGGATCAACGTTCAAGTAAGGGTCACACTTGATCACACTTACTCGATGGCCGGCTCCTTGAAGCAAAACACCGAGAGATGATACCAAAACCCCCTTACCAAGCGACGAACACACGCCCCCAGTAACCACCACAAATTTAATTTTCTTTTCTCGAACCTCTACTACGAGATCTTCAACTTTGCGCATACACCTCACCCATTGTATATAATAAAAAAAGAGGGCATGGTTTAATACCACACCCTCCATCGAAATATTTTGTCTTTTTTAGCAGTATTACCGAATTATTACTTCGATTCTACTTATTTCAGTCGATCCCCAGATCTGAGCTTCATTGCTTCCGGGCGCGCGCTCACCTTGCAAGTTTCGGTCAGTTTACGCGAATCCTCAGCATTATCAACTGCAGCAGACAAATCTTTAATATTTAGTCTTGCTTGACGATCTCGGCCTCGACAGGATTCGATGACTTTTTTTTTGAGCCAATAGAACCTGCTAACGCAGCTCCTTTTTCCCAACCAGCAACAGCTAAATTCTTTGCACGAGGAGCGCCATAATAAACAGCTGCTACCACTGCAAGTGTTAATGCTATTTGGCCTATGGTAATAGAACCAATAGCACTACCAGCAAATGCATTACCGTTATTTGTTATAAAAGCTTGAATTGCAGACCAATCCTTAGCTGAAATATTTTTATCAGCTCCAACAGCTGCCAAAATTTCATCTCTTGAAATGCCTTGTGCTTCAAGTTCTTGAATGACCGCTGAAATTGATTGCGCCACAACAAATTCTTGGCTATTTGTCATTGGTCCTACAACCTCACTAGCGGAAAGCGCCATCCCGAAGGATAAAACAGCCGCAGAAACAAACATCATTAATTTTTTCGCCATGAAAACTCTCCCTTTAAAAATAGAGTAATCCATTACACTCATGCCGTTTCTCTCAGTGAGAAACAAGATTTAGGTAATCGTAGACCAGAATTATTCAAAAAGCAATGGCTTTCTAGGCCCTTTTACTTGTTTATCAAATTTTCTAGTTCTTGAGCTTTTTTAGGCAATACAGCGCTCAAACAAGTAACTCCTGATGCCGTCACTAAATAATCATCTTCTATACGAACCCCTATCGATTCATCGCGCAAATAAAGTCCTGGCTCTATGGTAAACACGTCGCCAGGTTGCAAAGGCTCGAGATACGTACCAACATCATGCACATCCAAACCCATGTAATGACCAAGACCATGAGGAAAAAATTTCTCTAAACCCTGGGTTTTAAAAAATTCAGTCACAAGCCAATGTAGCGACTGCTCCTTTACGACAGCGTTACGTAAAAACATTCCTGGCTTGGCGATATTAGCAGCGTACTGCTGTGCAGCCAGCACCCAATCATAAATTTCACGCTGTCTCGGCGAATATTTACCACTCACAGGATAGGTCCGCGTTAAATCGGCTGCATAGTAGCCATACTCGGCACCAATATCAACAACCACCAAATCATCTTTCTCTAAAACACGGTTATTTTCAACATAATGCAGCACGGTGGTTTTAACGCCACCACCAACAATTGATGGAAACGCTGGCAACAAAGCACCCTGACGCACAAATTCTGCTTCAATCTCAGCTTGCAGCTCACATTCTTTTAAACCAGGGCGCAGCACGTTGGCCGCCACATGATGTGCCGCAATGGTGATATCAATTGCCTGACGGATAAGCACAATCTCCTGCTCGCTTTTAACCCGCCGCAGCGCATCAACGATAGCAGTCCCGTTATAAAATACCCCACCATCCAGACAAGCTTGCTGTAAAAATTGCATGAGGTTACAAATCACTACCTCACCAGCAGTTTCACCCCAAACCCCACCAACAACGCCTTTTTTATCAAAAATTTTTTTAATATCATTAATCAGTTGCTGATAGCCTCCAGCGGTAAATACCGTTCCGCTTGAATACCCACGCTGCACTTCGCCCATAGGCTTGATGACTGCTAAACCAAACGAAGAAGGGTCACTGCTCAATGATACCTGCTCATCAACCCACACACTCCGCGCACCACCAAAATCAGGCAGATACAAAGTTGCATGCCCATCAAGCGAAATTAGCCCAACAGCGCCTGGCTCTGTGATACCAAAGAGATAATAAAAATAACTATTTTGCCTAAACCGCCGCCGCTCTTCTTCAAACGCAGCACAGACTACAATCGCACCAAGCTCCTGCTGCTGATTGGCTTTACCCACTGCAACGGCTAGTTTTTGTCGCCGCTGTGAAAAAACATCTATATCAAACGTAGTCATTCTCTCTCCACTTCTATCTACCTAATCATATTGCTCAATCCACTTGAAAATACCGACTTTTTTATATCAAGAATGGATCCCGGCTCGCAGGCCGGGATGACAATGTAGAAGGTCATTTCTCTCCTGTCATCCCGGCCTGCCAGCCGGGATCCACCAAAATCCTGTTTCCCAATCGTAAAAAGTATATTGCTCAACAGTGTAAAAGATCTCTGAATCGACGCCTAGACTTTAAAAATCTTTAGCAACATAAGCACAAAAAGGCCCCCGAGGTTTCCCTCAGGGGCCGAGCTTTTCAGCTTTTTATCGCGTAGAAGCGATTAGGAATTAAGCGCTTTGAACGCTCTTGCAAGTCTGTGACGGTTTTCAGCTAAGTAAGTCGCAACCTTGGTTGAATCATTACCGAAGTATGAGTTCAACGAAGCCAAGAGTGTTTGAAGATCTGCATCACTGAATAAGTCAAACACGTCAACTGTTTGTAGTGAGTCAGTCACGGCAGTATTTACACTAAAGCCAGCAAGGTTATCGCTGTTAATTGTGTAAGAAACTACGCCAGGATTCCAAATAGGATGTGTGGTGTTGACGGTGTTATTATTCCAATTTGATTCATAGAAACCTTTATTATTTGTACCACCAGTTGTCAAGTAACCTACTGTGGTGGTGTAATTAGCCCATGGAACAAATCCAATTGAAACGTTATTGGTAATTGCTTCCTTGCGCACAGTTAGTGTCAAACGGAAATCATTATTTTCTGTAACGGCTGGACCATTAAACACTCTACAAGTTGTGGATTGTTTAAAATCCTTTTTACTAACACCATTGACGCCCATGATTTGACCAGGTGTCATTTGTGGGTGGCTATAGATATCTTGTGATCGCAGAGCAACAGTCGCCATACCATTATTGACAATACCAAGCCTGTAGCTTGTTGCTGTTGTTACGAAGTCAACATCAAGCCATGCGCCACGAGCTGCTGCTGTTTTGTCTTTAAAACGAAGCTCAAGCTGTTGGTTAACAGGATTAAGTGCTTGTTGGCCCATGATGAATTTCTGGCCAGGTAGTCCGATTTTACCAATAGTTATATCACCATTGATACGAGCAGCACCATACACGGTCAAATTACGACCTGTAGCAGCTGAACCAATTACTACATCATCAGTAATCGCTTGTGCTCTTGTAGCATCATCATCAACTTCTTCCTCAATAGCTTGTTGTACCAATGCTTCGATGACTGCAGCAGATACTTTAGAATCTTTACGTGCAGTTGCAGCATTCGCTACTGAGAAAACCAGTGCCGCTGCCAAACTCAATGAACCAAGACGCGCTAATAAAGAATTGAGATTCTTCATCCGTCATTCCTTTCTCTCTTTTTTATTACTAATACCTCTCTCACTTTTGTGTAAGCATCCTTACAACATTTTTCCTAATCTGCCCCTTTCTTTAATAATTTTCCATCATGTTAATTTTAAAGGAGTATTTTTTCGCTACAACAATATCTAACAAAACCGAAAAGTATAAGTCAATGTTAATCAACATTTTTTTGTTTTGTCAAGATGTTAATCTTTCGTTGTAGCGCCACGAAACGCTTGATCCGTGAAGAAGACTCTTAAAACTCCACTACTCATTGTAGAAAAATTTTTTTCCACAATACAAGCATCTTTAGTTATCTAGAGACAGAGCTTGAAATCAAGTCACTATTGTTTTTAATTTTTTTGGCAAAAGAACCAAGAGAATCAATGTACACAGACAAAACAAATGCCCGGTCATGTTTATTGTTACCGTACTGACGATAAAATTTTTCTTCAACGCCAACATAGCACCCCCAACAGTGGCCTCGATATTCAAGCCGAACCTCATGTTTGACTGGCACAAGCATAAGCCCTCCCCAGCCAACAACATTCTGCTCAGTGACAAAAAATCCGCTATATTCCAGTCGAGCTCGCGCCCCCAAAGGAAAAGCGGTGCTAATAAAAAAAGAATGCGCTGATTGTGCTTGCTGGCGACGCGCACGGCTCACCGCAATATCTTGAAATAAGTACCCAAGGTGAAAATCATTATTGCCAAGTGTTGCTTTGGTATGCACAAAGCTTGTAAGTAGTTTTTGCTGCACAGGACAAAATTCCTGCTCAAGGCTACATGAAACAGCTCCCCCCTGATACGTGGCCCCATAATCAAGTGATGTACTGCGGAAGGTAGATCCTGTGCGTTTCGGCGCAAACCACAATGTCTGCGGCACAATATCATAGCCTTGCTTAACATAGCCGCGTAGCGCTTGCTGGCCTCCAAGTTTAAGAGAGTAATCACAAGCAACCCCAAACTGCCGCGTTGGGTAATGGCGATCAAATCGATCAAACAGCGGCCACGACTGCTGCTCTACAAACGGTGCCGCCTGGGCATACAGTCGTGGCTGCACAGCAAAAAAAGTGTCATCTGCGGCATCTACCCATTCAACAACGGGTAAAACATACCCTGCAGTCGCTTTGATCAGTGTACGATAAGCACCATGGGCAAATAAACCGTGTTCTTCGACGCCAGCACCTAGCTGTTTCGTTGTTCCAACAACCTGCGATCGCACGCTTAGAAGAGGCAAACATGTCCCATAAAAAGTTCCCCCGCTAGTCGGCACGTGCAACGCAAGATCACCGCCATATTCAAATCGCAAGGATTCTCCTTCAGCCCGTGGAATAATGCGTTCTTCTCGCGCTAACTTTGAGAGCAAAAAAATACGCTCATTCTCTTGCTCTCGCATCAGTGCATAATCAGCCATATAAAAATCTTTATAAGAAAAAAGCCCATGTCGCCGTAGCAACCCAGTCCATAAAATTTGCGGTCTATGCAAAACACTAGAACGATTATCAAATTCCTGTACCGCCCTATCTACAGGCGCTTGCAAGATAAACTGCGACTGCTCCTGCCCCGTAAACAGCTTGTTAATTGGTACTATGGAAAAATTTTTACGCGACGTTTGTGCAACATCAAATACAGCTTGCACAAGGCCTTGTTGGCCATAACCACGCAGCAATAGCCCGTTATAGAAGGTATCATCAACAGATTCAAGGCTATCAAAAAATTCATATCCTGTTTTTTTATCGGTACCATGATCAAGCAAGGTCAACGCCGAAACATACTCAAACCCCAAAAACTGTGGCGTCCCATACGTATGCTTGCCCTGTAGCCAATATTGCGGCTTGCCGGTTTGTACAATACTATCCCGCCGCTGCACATAAATTTGCTCCGCGTAGCCGCCATACCCCTTAAAATATCCAGCATGCTGAGCATTCGCAGCCCAACGAACTTCACCAGTGCCAAAAACGCCCCGCCCATTTTTCCAGTCAATACCGGTCGTTATATCCGCATGTTCATTGATATACCAGTAATAATCCTGCCGTACGCCAAGCCCATATTTATAATCAAGCATCAGGCGAGGCACCAAGAAGCCTGAATTTGATTTCCGACGCAACGGCACTACAACCCCAGGCAGCCAAGCCACGGTCATCTTGTTAATTAAAAACTTAATTTTTTCAAGTTTAAGGTAAGAAGGGTTATAACTAACGCTTTTAGCCTGCATTTGCCAATGAGGTGTATCAGCATCGCACGGGGTATAAACAACATCCTTCCCCCACCAAGTACCAGCCTCATCACGATACAATTCTTTTGCTGCAAGAAACCCCTCAACCCCCTGAATTCGAGCATTGGCAACGGTCACTTCCCCCGAAGCAATATCGATAAAGCAGCGATTGGCAAATAACAGCATCTGCTCATCTTGCAATACGATAGAACCTTGGTCCTGCGCTTGCGCACGAGCACATTGCTGGTCAACGTCAAAAAAAAGGCGATCTGAAAAAACATGCAGCCGCTGCTCAAGTAAAAAATCTACCTGATCAAAAAATACAAATTCACGCGCTGACAGTATTTTTTGCCGCACACTTTTTATCCGCACGTTGGCAGGCAACGGCAGCTTAGCAAGCACTGCCTCACCACTGAGCATGCTCCCTGCGACAGCAAAAATAAAACAAAGGCCGCGGATAAGACGCGCCATCGCTTAAAAAGGGGTTCGGCCAATCAAGGCCTTGGAGATCGTTATTTTGTCCATAAATTCAAGTGATGCACCAGTTGGTATACCACTGGCAAATTTCGATACGATAATATTGAGCGGATGGATTTTAGTGGCCAGGTAATTTGCGGTTGCTTCACCCTCAGGCGTCGGATTTGTGCCCAAAATAATCTCTCGCACTTGGCCATTCGTAAGCCGCTGCATAAGCGCACCAAGCGATAACTGATCTGGTCCTATGCCTTCCAATGGATTTAAGGCCCCACCAAGCACATGATAACAACCCACAAAGCCAGCAGTTCGCTCAATGGCCATCAGGTCATGCCAGGTTTCCACCACACACACAACACCCTGATCACGCCCAGCAGAACTACAAATTGAGCAGCGCAGCCCAGCTTCAGTCCAGTTAAAGCATATCTGACATGGTACTATATTTTGTTTGGCCTCAAGAATGGCCTGGCAAAGCGTAGCAATTACTTCAACGTCAGTTGTCAAAAAATAAGAAGCAACACGATAAACATTTTTAGAAGCAAGATACGGCACCTTTTGTAAGTGCCGTATCAATTTTTGCAAACTAGGTAAAGACTGATTCATTTCTCTTCTCTCCCCTGGCAGAGCCTAGGAAAAAAACAGGCGCCGTGCGTAATCTTCGATTATGGTTAATACGTTATTGATAAACCAATACAGTACTAATCCAACAGGCAACCCAGCAAATACTACTGTCATCACAATTGAGACAAAAAACATTGCAACGCGCTGTTTTTCATCATTAACCGGTGCCATCATTTGCTGCCAAATCATACTAACACCCATAAGAATAGGGATAACATAAAATGGGTCTTTTGCAGAAAGATCAAAAATCCAGCCGAAAAATGGCGCTTGATACAGCTGTATAGAGTTATTCAGAATATCATACAACGAATACATAATTGGCAGTTGTAAGAAGAGCGGCAAGCATCCTATCATTGGTGTTGATGGCGATAAATTATGCTCTGTATGATACCTTGTTACTTCTTGTAATTGCGTTTGCGGATCGTTTTTGAATTTTGCACGAATACGCGTAATAATTGGGGCATGTTTTTGGTAACGCTCCATTTTTATACGCGAGTAAATCGAAAGAGGAACCAACGGCAATTTAAGCAGCACAGCCAATACAATGATCGCCAAGCCAAGATTCTTAATATACTTGGTTACAAAATCCAGAAACTTAAGCATAAGCTTGGTAATTGAAGCAAGCCAGCCTCCTGCAAATACCGTGCCCAAGCGATCGTCGACACGCGCAAGATCAGAATACACTTTAGGTCCAAGATAGAATGACAGGTTCCAAGAAGCCTTTTCTTTGATTTCAGGACCTTCTAACACAAGCTGTAACGCTTGATTGCTACTTATGCGATGAAAATAAGCTCGCTGTACAAATTGGTCTTGATCAGCGGTCAATGCATGCACAAAATATTTATTTTGCGCGCCAATCAACGATTTTTTCGTCTGCCAATACCAAATAAAGCCCTCTTCAGCGCCAGCCGTTTTCTTTTCAACTTCATTGCGATGCTCATTGAACATAAACGTGGTCGGCTTGTCTTCGCCAAATTCAGCTACAACGGGTGCGCCGACAAAAAGACGCGGATTGAGAGCCGCAGCAGGCTGAGCTATTGGCTCAAAGCGCAATACAACGTCAACTTTATAGCTCTCAGAATCAACCGTAAATTCTTTGGTCACCAACCAACCGTTGTACTTAGCTTGCAAAGTAACCACATTAAGAGCTGGCTGCTCAGCCTGTACAACTTCATAATTCAATGGCGCAGCTTCATCAAACATAAGCGAGAAAGCCGGAATAGATTTAGTTACAGCCTCAGAAGAAATGGTTTGTAGTGCTTGCTTGTCTTTACCCAAGTAGCGCTTAAAACTAAGATTAGTAATACCACCACCATTGGTCGCAATCGACACGGCGCGCAATGGTGTATCTATAACTATTTCTTCGCTAGTAATGCCTTCTGTAGCAGGCCCAAATAACGCGGCTGTTTTCATAGGCTTAAACAGATCCTCACGAACGGGAACCTTAATTGCTTCACCAGGTTTTGGCATAGCCTGATTTGCCGAAAGTGAAACCTCACCCGATGCCGGCGTTGGTTTGTACCAGTAATATTGGAAAGCCCAAAAGGTTGCTAACGACAGACCAACAGATATTAAAATATTTTTGTTCATTCAGTTTCCTTTGCTACCCAGCACACAAAATCTAGCGAATGGGCGCAAGTGTAGCAGATCAATGATAAACAGGCTAGCCTAAAAACAAAATCCCTATATCTTGTCGTATCTGAAAAAACCTGGTACACCATTCAAATGGAGTTGATCGTCACGGGACATTAGTTAGAGAAAAAATTATGAAACAAAAACTACACGTACGCCTTGCTACGTTTCTGATTGGTCTACAGCTTGTTTTGAGTGGTTGTGCTAAAGAAAAAACCAATGAAGAGCTTTCGCTTACAGAAATAAAGGTCAAAGCAACAGCCCATCTTAAAAAACAAGAATTTGAGCAAGCAGCTGAACAGCTTCAACTAATGATCACTAGATTCCCTGAAGATCCTAAAATTGGTAACTACAAAATCAGCTTAGCCAACTGTAAATTCAACAATGCTGAGTACGAACCGGCTTACCAGCTCTACGAAAACTTCCATCAATACTATCCTAGCGATAAGCGCTCTGAGTATGCAAAATACAAAGCCGCGCTTTGCAAATTTCGCCAATCCCTCGATTTTGACCGCGATCAAACAGCAACCAATGCTGCATTACACGCCTGCAAGTCCTATCAAGAAGTGCCCACCTACCAGAAATATCGTACTGAAATTGCAGCCGCGCATGAGCAATGCCTGCAAAAATTGGTCGACAAGGAACTATCCATCTGCAAATTTTATATCAAACATGGCAAAACACAGGCTGCAACGAAGCGCCTAGAACAAGCTCGTAAGATGTTCGGGCTTCACAAAGACCTTGAAGCCAACTTACTGTACCTTGAATGCAAACTTGCCAATAAAACCGACGACCACCTGGCGCTTGAAGAAAAAATCACGGCACTTACGACAAATTTTGCAACATCTCCGTACACTAAAATGGCAGAAAATTTGGTCAAAAAGCCTGTAGATTTTATTTTTTAGATAATAAACCGGCCATGCCCCCGGATCGGAGTCCGGGAAAGGCTCTTCGAGAAACGACTACGTCGTTCCTCAGGATGAGCGGAAAAGCTACATGGGTAAATAATCATATAACCAGTCGTCCTGAGGAGCATCCCGCAATGGTGCGTCCTGAAAGATACGAGCCAATAGATTAAAAGTTTTATACATGAGCAAACATTTACTCATCGGTCAGCGCGGCGAACAAGCAGTGGCAAAATATCTTGAACAGCAAGGATTTGCCATCTTAGCCCACAACTACCGCCAACGCTGTGGCGAAATTGACCTCATTGCTCAGCTCGGCGAGGTACTGTGTTTTGTAGAAATTAAAACGCGCACCACTGAATATTTCCCCATCTCACAAGTCGTAACCAAGGCCAAGCAGCAAAAAATCATCAAGACGGCAAAGTGGTATATTCTTACCAATAAGATAAGCAACAAAGTCCTACGCTTTGACGTAGCAATTGTTACTGGGGCAGTAGATACATTTACTATTCGTTACTTACCCAATGCATTTACAAATTGTTCAAGGTCCCCTTATTAAAATCATGAATTGCCAGCCGCTCAGCAACCTTTTGTGCTAACGGAGCAGCAACATCCGAAGCCCAAAGATGGGCTTTTTCAGGCTCTCTAATAAAGGCTATAACCACACGCCGATAATCATCTTTTTCTACAAATCCAGCAAATGTATAGATGTGCTGCGTTGTTGAATAATGGCCGTCAACAACCATTCTCGCTGTCCCAGTTTTACCTTTGAGCTTAAACCCCTTAATTGGGTAACGCTCACCAACCATTTCAAGAATTGCGGTAATTTCATCGATATGTTTTTTATCATAAAGCCGCTTGCGTTCATCAGATAAGTCTTTGCCTGCAGCTTCACTATCTTGCCGCACCAAAATCGGCTCAACATAATAACCACCATTGGCAATAACGCCAATCGCACGTGCTACTTGCAATAACGTTACGGTAGCCTCATACCCAAAAGTCAACACCATGGGTGAAAACCTAGACCAATTACGCGGCTGGTTTATATAGCCTGGCCGCTCTCCTGGAAACCCTAGTTGCGTCTTACGGCCAAAACCAACACGTGAAAGATGCTCATACAGCTGCTCTTTCAATCGCAAGCCAATTCTTGCCAAAACAACATTACTTGAATTTTTAACAGCTTCATAAAAAGGCATCACGCCGAGCGATTTCCAATTTTCAACACGTAGCCCCTGTATATAAGTTGCCTTTCCCTGGCAATCAAATACTTCGTTAAAATCAACAACCCCAGCAGACAGGCCAGCCAGAGCTGAAAAAATCTTCATTACCGAACCAACTTCATAGCATTCAGTAACCGCAACATTTTTCGTAAGAGCAAGATCAATACTACTTAAATCATTCGCATTAAATGCTGGGTACGAAACCATAGACAAAATCTCACCTGAAAAAGGCTCTAAAACAATTATAGCTCCTTGTTTAGCCTTAAAATGATCAACTGTTTTTGCCAGATCTTGGTACAACAAAAATTGCAATTTATGATCAATCGTCACTTGAACCGGCATGCTAGGCACACCTTCTTTTTTTGTCGTACGGTCAAAATAGAAGCGTTTAGCGCGAGCATCTTTTGCAATGCAATACTGAGTAGGCTCTCCCGTCAAATTCTTATTAAATGCAAGCTCAATGCCGGCAATGCCATGATTATCAATATCGGTAAAGCCAAGAACATGCGCAAGCTCGGGGTAAGGATAATGACGTACAGATTCTTGCGCGAATTGAATGCCAGAAATGTCCTGCTGCTTAAGCCAAGCTTGCCGCTCAGGCGTTAACCGCCGTTCAAGCCAAAAAAAATGTCGTTCAGGGTGTCGCTCTACACGCGCTAAAACTACTGGATAATGCTTACGCAAAAAATCACATAATGCTTCATGATGAGCACTGACATGAGGTAAAATAAAAGCTGATGGTAGCTCTTTATTAACAACTAACGGCTGACCATAACGATCGACAATGTCACCCCGTTGATTTGCCCCTAATCCGCCAACTAAGTACTGCTGCGAAGCTAATCCTTTAAAAAAATCTTGCTGAATAACTTGTACCCACAGCAGCCGTACAAGTACGCACAAATAAATCACAACACAAGCGCTCAAAAGCATCCACACACGGATTTTATGGCCCCGGCGAATCATGCTTTTCTCCCGGTAAAGGTAATGAGATGACTCAACGGCAATTGTGTCATACCAAATTCTTGCTCAGCTTGCTTCTTTAATGCCGAATAATCTTTTGCCTCGGCAAATGTTACCAACATAGCATTGCGCGTTTTTACCAACGTTTGATGCTGCCGATCAAGGCGCTGTTTTTCATATTGCAATTTAATAATCCGGTTTTGTAGGTAAATTTTGCTAAAAACAATAGCTACGACAAATACCGCCAGACTTTTGATTAAAAAAAAACGTCGAACTTCCATGATTTACCTCATACCCTTTTTCCTTTAGCGTAGGTAGATCTATTTTTATTTTTCCAGATATTATAACATTACCTTGCAGAGAGCAGCTTTGCGCGCAAACAGATCAATCTAATTTTCAAATGAAAAGGAGTTCAATAATGACAAAATATTTATTAATTTTACCTGTTGCTGTGATGGTTACCTTAGGTGGTTGCTGGTGGAATACGTCAAAATCAAATTCAGCGCAAACTACAACAACAGAACAATCCGCTCAAGATGCTGCTGAAGCAAAAGTCATATCACAAATGACCAGTGAGCAACAATTTACAGAACTTCTAAAAGAATCTTCAAAGCTTGTAATTGTTAAAATTGACGCGCCATGGTGCTCAGCCTGTAAAGACATACATCCTCATTTTGTTGATGCTGCAACCAAAGGCACCGATTATATTTTCGCTCGCGTTAATGTTGATATACTGCCAAAAATCGCTCAACAATTCGATATTGTTGGCATTCCTGCACTACTCTTTATTAAAAATGGCAAAGAAATTACAGATAGCCGGATAGTAGGCGCAGAGATACGCAGTGGCGATGAGCTTCTTGCTAAAATCAAAGCCATTAACACTGCTGCCGAATCTGTCGTTTTACCTGAATCAACAGCTCCAGTAGAACAAAAAACTCCATAATTTTTAACTGGCGAGAGCGTCTCTTATGCTATTACTCCCCCTACAATTGACTAATTCGTTGTCGAAGAAAAAAGAACCATTTGTCCCTCAGCATCCCCCTCACGTTAATATGTATGTTTGCGGAATAACGCCTTACGATCATGCACACCTTGGACACGCACGGTGCTATGTAGCATTTGACACGCTCGCCAGATTTCTTACCATTGCCGGATACTCACTGACTTATGTACGCAACTACACGGACATTGAAGATAAAATTATCAACAAGGCACATCAGCTCGGGCAATCAATTGACCAAGTAGCAAACACGTTTATTCAAAGCTACAAAGAAGACATGAAACGACTGAACTGCAGCGAGCCGGACATTGAGCCAAAGGTAACAACACACATACAAGAAATTATTACCTTCATTGAAGGTCTAGTTACCAACGGAAATGCCTACATAATCGGCTTAGATGTATACTTCGACATCACCACACACGCTCAGTACGGCAACCTTGGCGGCAAAAAAATTGACGATTTAATTGCGGGCAGCCGCGTAGCCGTTAATGCAACCAAGCGCAATCCTGGTGATTTTGCTTTATGGAAAGGCAACGCCGAAGGTCAATTTTGGCCATCGCCATGGGGAAGCGGCAGACCTGGCTGGCATATCGAATGTTCGGCAATGGCATACAAATATTTAGGATCTACCGTCGACATTCACGGTGGCGGCATGGATCTTATGTTTCCACACCATGAAAACGAAATTGCTCAAAGTGAATGCTTAACGGGCAAACCACTAGCTCGGTTTTGGCTGCACAATGCATTTATTAATATCAATAAAGAAAAAATGTCTAAATCCTTGGGCAATGCTATCAATCTTAAGCAAATTTTCGAATCAATTGATCCAATGGTTTTGCGTTTTTATTTTTTACAGCACCATTATCGCACACCACTTGATTTTGAATTTTCAGAGTTTGAAGGCGTTAAGACAGCCTACAATAGGCTTTGTGCCTTAAGCAGTCTTGCATCAACCACGCCACAAAGCATTAATCTCGAAGACCCTCTCATCGCCACAATCATGCAAGCTCTCAGCGACGACCTCAACACCTCCAAGGCGCTTGGCATTATTTTTGAACACCTAAGCACGATCAAACAAAGTGCTACAATCTGCCAGCAAATTAGGCTCATACTGCGGGATATATTTGGTCTAACGCTTGAGCCAATCAATGAACCAAATAACATTACCCCTGAAATTGCTCTTTTGTTGCAAGCGCGTGAAGAAGCTCGTAAGAATAGAGATTGGGCAAAAGCAGATGCTCTGCGCGCAGAGCTTGCACATTTGGGTTATACAGTTCAAGACAAAAAAACTTAGTACATGCTCGTTTCCCGTCAACGAAAGGTTGCGTTTGTATGTTAGGCAGATTGACTTCTTCCTGGTTTCAACAATCCTCTATTCCCTCATTTACTAGTATTATTAAATCAATGGGGCTTGTGTTCGGTGATATCGGCACAAGCCCTGTATACACAATGACTGCAATTTTTCTGACATTACCGATGACTCCTGCCAATATCTTTGGCGTTACTTCACTCATTTGCTGGACGCTGCTTTTACTTTTCATAGCTGAATACACTATCCTAGCAATGAGCTTAAGTAAAAAAGGTGAAGGTGGCACAATTGTTTTACGTGAAATCCTAGCCCCTCTCCTCAAAAACAAAAAGACTGTCGGTTTTGTTTCACTTTTATCCTACATCGGCCTTTCATTGCTCGTTGGCGATGGCATCATCACCCCCGCAATCAATGTGCTCTCCGCTGTAGAAGGCGTCATGCTCATTCCCTGCTTTAAAGGATTTCCGCAAGGGTACCTCTTGGTTGCAGCCTGCTGCATCGCAATTTTTTTATTTTGGATTCAAAAGCGAGGTACCGAAAAAGTAGCTTTATTTTTTGGACCTATAATGGTTCTTTGGTTCACGGTATTGGCGGGATCAGGCGTTATGGCAATTTCAAGCTACCCTGGCATACTAACAGCACTGTCTCCCTGGACAGCAGTCTCATTTTTTTTAGATCACAGCGTCATTAGCTTTTTTGTCTTAGGTGACGTTATTTTGTGTGCAACAGGCTGTGAGGCTATGTACGCAGACATGGGCCACCTGGGACGCAACCCCATTCGTTTTGCAAGCTATCTCGTAGCGTTTGCACTTACACTCACTTATCTGGGGCAAGGGGCTTTTTTAATAAATAACCCAAAAGTTAAATTTGTTTTTTATGAATTAATGCTCAGCCAGCTAGGCAGCAACTTCTATATTATTTTTCTTTGTCTCAATTTTTGCGCACTTGTTATTGCCTCACAAGCCATAATCAGTGGGCTCTTTTCCATTGTATACCAAGGAATTATGACCAAAATTCTGCCAAAGATGCGGGTTGAATATACTTCTAGTAATTTCAGGTCACAAATTTATGTCGGCTTTGTTAATTGGTCTCTTTTATTCGCTGTTTTAATTCTTGTACTAACCTTTAAAGCCTCTTACAATCTCACGATCGCTTACGGTCTCGCGGTAACCGGTACCATGCTGGTGACCGGCATCATGATGACTTTGGTGTTTTACTTACGTAAAAAATTCTTCAAATGCTCGCTAGCCGGAGTACTTACTACTATCAATGCCGTCTTTCTTGCCTCAAATCTTTATAAAATTCCTCATGGCGGGTATATTTCAGTCCTTCTTGCATTGATACCACTGACACTGATTCTTATCTACACAAAAGGTCAACAGCGCATGATTCGTGCTCTCAAGCCGAAACGGTTAGAGGATTTTCTTGATAAATATCAAAGCGCTTATCAAAACATCAATCACATAAAAGGCACAGCGCTTTTTTTTACACAAGATCTCAATGCAATAACGCCATTTATTACCCAAACTATGTTCAAAAACAACATCATGTATGAAGACAATATCATCGTAAGTATCGTTACTCGTGATGATCCTTATGGGGTTATTAGTTTTTTTAAAGGCGAGTTAGCCCCTGGGTTACGTATTTTTGAAACCCATATTGGCTATCTTGAAATGATTGATATCGAGAAAATTTTACTCAATGCAAACATTCATGCAAAGGTCATTTTCTACGGCCTAGAAGAGATTGTATCGAAAAAAATGGTGTGGCGCATGTACGCATTAATCAAAAAATTGACTCCTAATTTCGTGCAATTTTACAAGTTACCACCCTATAAATTACATGGCGTAGTAACACTTGTTGAAATGTAATTAAAAAAATACACATTTTTATTTGACAAAGAGATTGAATGCCAGTAAATTTTGTACTCGTTAAAGCAATTGAAACATTCGTCGATCTAGCGCGGGAATAGCTCAGCGGTAGAGCATTGCCTTGCCAAGGCAAGGGTCGCGGGTTCGAATCCCGTTTCCCGCTCCATTTTTTCATTACCTAGTCGATCGAATAATAGTTGCTCTTATTCATTGCTGAATTGCATGGCTTTTTTTCTTCTGCTAGCATCTAAGGAGTGATATTGTACACCTTATGAATCAGCAGCAGATTTTTAATTAGTATTCTATGGTTCTACACGGTCTTGGGTTTACACGGACACAGAAAGGTTAGAAAGCATGAAATCAGTGCTGCATGAGGCATCTTCGATCTTAAAAGCAATCGAGAAAGCATGGGAAGCCTCCGGCAAGCCATCTGAATTTAATGTCAAAGTGCTAGAACAAGCTGAAACAAAATTTTTGTTTTTTACCAGCAGGCCTGCCATAGTTTCAATCTCTTTCGACCCTAGACATGTTCCAAGAACAACTAGCCCTCAACAAAATCAAATCAATGCCAATAACAGACGCCCTTCTCAACAGCATGGCAACAGCAATAGCACCCAAGATAAACTTTTGAGTGGTACAAGCATGCCTCAGTTTGATTCTGTCTCTAGAAACAATCCTAGAAGCCGTCAGTACCAACAACGTCAACCGGCGCCACAATCAGGGCAGCCACAACAAAGAGCTCAACAACCACAGCGCCAGCAAGAGCTAGCGCAATCAAAAACTCAACAGACTAATACTCCAGCACAACCGCAACCTGCACGTACTCCGCAGCCACCAAGACAACAAGATCAACAGATCAGCGGGTGGACACCAGAACTTGCACAGTTTGTGAGTAATGAGCTTAGTGGTCTATTGCATATCATGGGTATCGGAATAACATTTCAAGAAAAAATTGAGCTAAAGACGTTAACCATCACTTTTGCACAACCTCCGCTGGACAACAAAGAAGATGCGCGCCTCTTGTATATCAGTCTTTCTTACTTGCTTATTCAGTTGACCAAAAAACAAGAAAAGAAAAAGCTTCGCGACTTCCATCTAGTTATTACTGCTGCTTAATTCAGCCATGCACGCCCTACTGCCAAAAGACCAAGAGACAATTGTTGCTTTAGCAACAGCGCGTGGAAGCGGGGCGATAGCCCTTATTCGGCTCAGCGGTACTGATTCTTTAGAAGTTGCAAATCGCATCGCACAGCTCTCATCACAGCTCATACTCAGCGAACAACCTAGCCATACTATTCATCATGGCTTTGCAGTTGATCACCACGGGACCAAGCTTGATGAGGTTCTTTTTTTACTGATGAAAGCACCGAAGACCTTTACCGGTCAAGACACGGTAGAGATCAGCTGCCACAACAACCAATTTATTATTGACGCCATCATACAAGCAGCAATCGTTGCTGGAGCTCGTCAAGCAACTGCTGGTGAATTCACCATGCGTGGCTTTTTGACCGGCAAATTTGATTTAACGCAGGCTGAGGCGATCAATGAAATCATCCATGCGCCATCAGAAAAAGCCTTACAATGTTCGCTTGCCCAGCTCAAAGGAAGCTTATCTCAGTGCTTTGAAGGAATTGAAGTACAACTTGTTGAGCTTTTAAGCTTGTGCGAAGCCAGTTTTGAATTTCTCGAAGAAGAACAACGTGATCTTGATTTCAATCTGATGGTACACGCGAGGATTGCAGATATTTTATCTAAAATCCAAACAACTAAAAAACATTTCAACATGCAGCAACAAATCAAAGACGGGGTTCGCATCTCGTTAATCGGTTCAGTCAATGCTGGCAAATCAAGCCTCTTCAACGCACTACTCGGCAAAGAACGAGCAATTGTCACCAATGTTGCCGGCACAACGCGCGACAGTATCGAGGCAAATTTATACAAAGAAGGCTACTATTGGTTGTTGATTGATACTGCTGGCCTACGCCAAGCAGGTGATAGCATCGAGCAACGCGGCATTGAAAAATCGTATGAAGAAGCAATCAAAGCCGACGTTATGCTACTCGTTGTTGATGCTAGTCGCCCTACAACAACCGAAGAGCTTGATGTATATCAACGCATGGCACAAGAATACGCCGCCAAAATTATTGTCATTTTTAATAAAAGTGACCTAGCATGCCACCCTCAGGTGGCTACAATTTTTTCTGGCCTTCCTATGCTGTATGTTTCTGCGGCAGAAAATATCGGTATGGCTGACGTTGAGCAGGCTATTGCGCAAAAAATTACATCACTTTTTGATTTACAACAAACAAGTTTCGTTTTAACACAACGGCAGTTTAATCTAATGAGTGAAATTGAGAAAAAACTGCTGTATATTGAAAAATCCTTAACCAGTCAAGTACACTACGAGTTAGTGTCCTATGAGCTTAAAGATTTACTAGAGAAAGTCTGTGAATTAACCGGCAAGCGTGTTTCAGAAGAAATTTTAGACACGGTGTTTAGCAAATTTTGCGTTGGAAAATGACCCGTCGCTACGATTTTCACACCATGAAAATCACTCAGGGTGATCGGAGTTAAATAACGATGAAACTGCGCAAGCTAAGGGACCAGGGGGGAGAGTCGCGATGAATTACTCTATGCGGTGGTTCATTAAGTTTTTTGTTTTTTTTGCATTTTTAGGTGGCGATTTTATGCCTCCTCTTTGTGCTGCCACATCGACAACGCGACCAATGAAAAGGAAAAAGAAACGAAGCCTCAAGAAAAAAAAACGTCCACGCAAAATTCGAACAAAAGTTCGTCGTAAAATCTTTTATCCAAAATTTTCACGCACGTTATCAAAATTTTTTGATCATTCAGAGGATCAATCGCCCACCGGATCGCCATGCATTTGGGAAGGCGAGAGCCTTATTCCATTTGATGAGCTTATTCTTTCTTGGAATGCTCTGCGCCCAGCCTCAGGTAAAATAACTTTTTTTGTCAGCGTTAAACATTCAGACTGGTCTCCATGGCACCGCCTTGCAGAATGGGGTGCAGACTCTCAAAAAACCTTTGTAAATAAGCTCAACCCCTACGTACACACTAAGTACGTTAAAGTAGAAATGCAGCGAAACCTTTTCGCAACAGCTTTTAGAATTAAGGCTGTATTTTCTGATGGAGCATCCAAACGCTCGCTCAATGCCCTTTTTGCCTGTATCTCAAACATGCCGATGTTTCGTCAAAATCGCACAGTACCGGTAAAGCCTAGCCTGTTAGTCAAAGGCGTCCCACAGCAATCCCAAATGGTTATCGATCATCCTCGTGCCAAAGATTTATGCTCGCCAGCATCAACAAGTATGATCGTGCAATATTTCGCCAATAAATTATATACCGGCAAGGGCCCACTTGGCATGCATGATTACGTTATCGATTTCGCAGGCAAGGTCCATGACGACGGCGTGCTTGGCATTTATGGCAATTGGCCGCTTAATGTTGCCCAAGCTCATGATGCGTCCAACGGTCATATTTTTTATCGCGTTGAAAGACTCAACAGCTTCAACGAACTGTATGATTATATATCAAAAGAGATTCCAGTAGCCGTAAGTGTTCGCCGCCTCAAAGGAGGAGCCACACCTTACAGCAAAGGTCACTTCATGGTGGTTGTTGGTTGGGATAACATAACCAGCTCTGTCATCTGCATCGATCCTGCATTTCGCAGCAATCGTAAAACATTAAAGCGCTACAAACTTGCTCATTTCCTGAACGCTTGGGCACTGTCACGAAATCTCAGCTACATCCCAATGCCAAAAAATGGCATTGGGCAATGGCAAGAAAACATAACCGCAAGCTTAAGCTTAAAGCCACCGGCACCAGAAGCAGATCTTATTCCTGTAAACCTTGCGCTAGAGACTTGATATAAATCTTCATTTACTAAATAATACCAATCCTATGAATACATGATTAATTTGTGTAATTGGTATTAGAATCTACTCTTTAAGAGGGAAGATAGAACAGTTTTTCAGGACATCCAAGCAATCGATTGGTTTGGAGTGATGCCAAGCTAAAAAAGCTGATGGAATCGTTAATCAAATTTTAGCAGTTATGATTGCTTTCATAGACCTCGAGCAAACAAAAATAGCCCGTAAGTCAAAATCTGTTGAATCAGTTTTATCCATTTTAAGGTCTAAAAACACCCATCCATGTATCAACGAATATATTAACCTGTTTGCAAAAATATATGATGCAGAAATAGGAATGGCTTTTTTCCCATCAGATATTGCACCAACAAGAAGATTGAACGATGTAATGGATCTTCCCGTCTTTGTATCATAAAACTTACCCGATCCCTGCATCCATTGGGAATAAATTTTCTTGATAAGTGTTTCGTCAACGACGAGAATCAACTTTTTTGCATCTTTAAACAACGTCTGGCATAGCTCTTGCAGCGTTGTAAAAATCCTATCAGCAGGCTGTAAAGTCTTTTTGTTATTGATTTTATTTTCGCGATTAATGTTGGTAAAATTTTTTCTACCAGTAGACATGATTAAACAGAATGCATATGTTAAAAGCGTGCTTTTTGTAAGCATAATACTCTCCTTTTTGATTTGATCGTCCTGAGGAGAGTATTCTTTTTTAGATAATCAATCTAGATCGGATCTTTAAGCTTTTTTAGCTAGTCCTGTAGATTTTTCATCTGCCATGACAGTAAGTAGTGCAATGGCGGCTTGGCCAGCATTAGCATCTGTTGCTGCTAATGGATTAAATAGCGTTGTAATTTCATCAGAAGTTAAAGAGGAACTAGGCCTTTTTGTTGCTGACTGCGGGTTTTTTTTAGTTGACGCAGCTTTTTTAAGTATGGTTTGAACTAAAGAGGTGTTTTTTTTAACGCAGGCTTTCCTACAAGTGTTGAAATTTGGCCTAGGCAGAAAACAAGGGCACAAATAGTAATCGAAATTTTTCTTATCAAAGTCATAGTATTTGCTCCAAAAGTTATGAACGTGATTAACCAATATCTAGTCTTGAGATATTAAAAACGTTGGAGCGACTATCGTTTGAAGCTCAAATTTAGGTGTAGGGACGGCAAGTGTTACGCTAGTTTTTAAATCTGTGGTTGTCATGCCACGTTGCATTGGATCCATGAGAGCGCTTTTAGTGGTATCAAAAGTTGCATAATCCGCTGGTCTAAAATTCCAGAAATTTTTAATGTTGAGGGCAGCAATTTTTTGGGATTGCGTAATGCCTAGCAAAAAAGATTTATTTAAAATAGATCCGCTATTCAATAGCGCAGCATAGTGCAGGGGGGTTGCTAACCATTGATCTTGTACTGTCAATGCGGCAATTTTTTGTGTTGCTGTGGTTCCAATAAAAAGTGTTTTTATCATATCGGTAGCATTTGGTGCAAACGTTGCTGCGTAATGTACTGGTGTGTAGCCCCAAGTATTTTTCGTGGAGATTGCTGTGGCGATTGAGGCAGAAGACGTTATTCCTGATAGAAGAGCGCTAGTGACAGCAGATTGCCCGCTGGCTGATGACATTGCTGCGTAATGGAGCGGTATTGAGCCCCATATGTCGACTGCTGTCGCAGCGGCAATGATTTGAGCTTGCGTTAACCCGCTCAAAATGGTTGATATGATGCTTGTGGCACCTGTTCTGGTATTAATACTTGAATCAACTGAGCTGCCAAATGCTGAATACAGCGCAGCAAAGTGGAGTAGCGTGTAATTGTAGCTATCATTTACCATCTCGATCACGCCATTGCTGAGCGCTAGCCTGACGACTGGTGTTGCTAAGCTGATTG
The DNA here is from genome assembly GCA_945861145.1 of candidate division TM6 bacterium GW2011_GWF2_37_49. Classification (GTDB taxonomy): domain Bacteria; phylum Babelota; class Babeliae; order Babelales; family RVW-14; genus CAMATL01. Next base: position 46,314 of record CAMATL010000004.1, read on the forward strand.
GCGTGGCATTGCCGTGAGTTGGATCTGGCGTAGTAAGTGCTAAACAAATATTAAAAAAAGCGGTTATTGCATTGGTTTGATTGCCTGCGATAGTTGCGAGGAGCTGTAGCGCATTATTGCCGGCGCTGATTGAGGTTGATGCTAATGCAGTAGATAAAGAGCTGGTATCAGAGGAGCTTAAAGCTCTTTCCTTTGATTGTTTGACAGCTTTATTGAAGAAATTTTTTGGTAGCGGGCCTTGGTGATTTATATCTTTTTTGGCTTCAAGTCTTGTAGTTAAAGGTCCCATAGAAAAAATAACCGCACACAAGATGGCAGATGTTTTTTTGAATAAATTCATAGTATTAGCTCCAAAGATTAAAAACGACTGAGATACCACACGAACAAGCTAAAAAAAAGAACCAATTGAGCGCAAGATTTGAAGAAGTCTTACGTGCAATTGGTTTTTGAGCGAGAGCAGTGCGTTGGAAGTATACTCTTCACGGTTGGAAAACAGGATTTTGGTGGATCGCGGCTCGGAGGCCGGGATGACCTACTAGTAAGTCGTTATTAAAAAGTACAGGCGGCTTTATTCCTGCCAATCGCTCTGGGGTAAGAATGGGAATGTTTTTTGAGAGTAGTATTTGCTGTCTTTCACAAATCAAACCGTGTGTTTATAGGCAGGTCCTGTCATGATAATTATGAAAAATTTCTTTTATCGCCCATGGGGAGCGAATAACTGTTTTGGCATGCTAGCAGGTCCTTTGTAGATAATTTGTTTCAGGTAATTTTACTAAGAAGTATTTTTGATAAAAACTGTAAATTTTTTTGGATGAGTTCTGACTCAGTATTTTGCCAGTTATTTGTTTCAAAGTCGCGTGAAGCGAGTAGCCACAAGCTTCCTAAGACAGAGCCTAAGACTAAACCTGTGAGAGCAACTCGTTTTTGATAATCATGAAGCGATGGATGTTTCCGAAAATGGAAAATATGGTTTTCCATAACATGCAGATGGTTTAATAAACGTTTTTTCCTGTCATGTAATACGTGTAAAATTGTAGCTTTATCTGCTCGATGGTTAAGGTATCTAGTTCTCACGGTGAGATCTTCTCTTAACCGTTCAAAAATTTCAAAAAGCTCTTTAAGTGAAATATGCTGCTCATCAAGCAGTGTTTTATTGATCTTGAGTGCAATGATTGATTCATCGTCATGCCCTTCAACAAAAGCATTGCCTGTAAGCCAATCACCACCAAGAGCCGCTTCGCCAAAAAATAATGGCGCGAGACCAATAAAGTATTTACTGACATATGAAATATGATCGATGGCTCTAGCCCACTGGCACAATGTTTTGATGGTAGTAAAGTTGGCGATTGGGCTTAAATCTGATGGTGTTGTGTTTTCGGTAGCATTTTGCCGTGCTTCTGATGCTGCTTCCTGCTCGTATAATTGAATAGCCATTAGCATTTCTTGTGGTGTGAATTGCATTGCCCCTGCTTGCAAATGCATAGCTTGGACAATCAACGATAAACTTAGGAGGTACAAAATTGCTAGCATTAAGCCACCTATTTGTTGAGTTCGACACCGCGCAAATTTGAGTAAGTATACGAAGCTTAATGGTAAAAGCAAAAGAATTAAGGGAAATAAGTTTGGTAGCATGCAATGGGACTAACTTCTTGTATTTTTACCCTGCGTCTTGGTATGATGTTTTTCAATAGCCATATTAAATAAATCGAGGTTGATATGACAGGTAAGCGTGGATTTTTTTTTAAACGTGGACTTTTATTTGCGTTAGTATTTGGTTTTGCCTGCAGCATGGGGGACAAAAATAAAACTAATACTACAAACGAGCCGGGGTTTGCCAATCTCGCTGAAGGAGAGGGTAGCTTTCGAGCTCTTGTTTATGATGATAATAATCAATACACGCTGAAAGATTTTTCATTTTTTGGGCATACCACCGTTGGGGGTGTGCGGCGTGAAACTGATGATTCAATGACTCGTTTTGAGCTTTCAAAAATCAAAGAGCTTAAGGTTTTAAAGCCTCATTTTGATAGTAAGCGCTTTGGAGATAAAGAGTTTTTGCTTGCAGAGGTGACGGCGAGTACAGGAGCGGTGACATCTGATCTATTAGTTCCAAAGAAATTAGTAATTTGTGGAATTGATGAAAAATCTGGGTTAGAAAAATCTTGGTTTTTGCAAAAAATTGATCGTATTGTCATGCAGGGAGCAACACCTTTGGTGCTGCCCAGCATACCCTCAGTCTTGACTAATCCAAAAGCTGTTACCGCAACAACAGCTCCAACCGCACCAGCACCTTTGACGCCGGCAAGGGCAATACCGACACCTGACTCACAAGGAAAAACTAAGCATACCTTCAGGCCTGCAAAACCAAATAAATGGGACGCTTTTTATCAAAACAATCAGATGCCAAAGGGTGACACTCAAAAAGTGACGCCACCTGAAAAACGTTCTATCGGTGGAACGTTTGTGGCGATAGTCGATGCGATTATTGATTTTCTTCGCGCTATAATTAATGGTGTGTTTAAATTATTTTAATAAGGTTAGAAGATAAAAAAGAGGCGTGGTACAACTTTGTACCACGCCTCTTCTCATATTTGTGAATTGAATAATTTCTAAAACTTACTGTTGGCGCGATTCGCGTCCGTATCTCTCGATACATTTCGCTATGCACAGAAGTGCTGCGCGAAACACTCGAGACGAACTGGCAGGAGAGCCACACAATCCGTTCGCTTCGAGTGTTTTGCTCGTAGAGTAAAATGTATCGAGAAGTGCGAACTGGATAGTTTAGCCCTAAAGACTACATTGGAGGATTATTGTTTGCGGCAATAAATGCCCGAAAGTATTGGCGTAATTGGTATTATTTTGAAGATGGTCAGTCCAGCTTGCGTGATTAATGTATTAAATTGCGCAAGAGTACGTTCTTTGACGCCAAAGATGCTAAGTAAGAGCAAATCGATTGCTGCAAGCATGCTTGGCTCTTCTGCCTTATCCAAGACTCCTTCGATAATTACCAGCTCTTATTCAGGGCCCATAGTTGCGACTACTTGATGTAAAATCGCAAGAGCTTGTTCGTCGGTCCAATCGTGTAAGATTCTTTTAAGGATTAGCGTTTCGGCATTAATATTGAGCGGCTCAAAAAAGCTTCCACCAATGCATTCTAGTTTTGGGGTCTCTTGAACTAACTCAACTACATTTGGCAAATCAAACAAAATTGCGGTTGATACTGCTGCTTGATTAGTGAGAATCTTTCTCAGTAGTTGTCCATTGCCGCCGGCAATATCAGCAATTTTACCATTAAAAATTAGCTGCTGTGCGATTGCCGCGTCTTCATTGCTGGATATGCTATTCATCGCTTTATCAAACCGCTCACTGAGCACCGGATTTTTTTTGAGAGAAGTAAAATAATCATGTCCATACAACATATCAAAGGCTGGCTTGCCTGTTTTGATTCAGTAGCTGAGGTTACCAAAGCTGTTCCAGCGCGTTTCATCATCATGGACTAAAAATGGCTTTATGCTCGCTCCATGGTGCTCAAGCAAGTGATATGAATCTGTAGGTAAAGAATACGTACCATCTTGTTCACGCGTGAAAATATTTTTGAGACACAAAAAATAGAGTAATCGAGCTAAAGTCGCTGCATCTGCGCCCGTAAGCGTAGCTAATGCAGCAAGGCTTTGCGGCCCATGCTCCAAGTGTTCGGCTAAATTAAATTCAGCTGCTGTGAATAATGCTCGCGATAAAACAATGGTTTCAAGTAGGTCAAATTGATTAATACTCATAACTTATGATGCCTTTGTTTTTAAATTAATGTGAATGTGTGAGGTTAGCTTTTTACGTTCAAGAAGGCACTCTTTTTTTGAAATTCAACTCAATCATACTTAGAATCGTACCTGCCCATTTTTTTTAAAATATTGGTAGCAACAACATTAAATCGATCCCTATCAAGCGCATGCTTTGCAACATTCTCGGCCTCATTATCACTAATCAACGCTGTTGGCACCATAGGCGGGGTATGCAGCATCAAAAAGTGCTCTACATATTTTTCATTCTGTGGCTCTAGCGCCATCGCACGCCTCAAGTGAAAGATTCCTGTAGCATCACAACCAGTTAAATTCCTAGAATATGCTTGTGTCACAAACCTGTAGGCAAGATAGTGCACTTCAGCGTCTTCTTTTTCTTGCATAAGAAACCAAGTAAAAGCGTATGCACACAAATTGCGCTCCTCGCAACCAAGATAAATCAATACCGCGTGCAACTCTCGCTCACTTATAACACCAAGCAGTTGTTTCGCTTGGGTAAATTTCCCCGCAAGAATATGTTGCTCGAATTGCTCTCGCTCATTGCGAGAGAGAACAATAGGATCTTCTTTACGCTCTACTGCATCTTTGAGCGCTTCCAAGGCAGATAGGTCTTGAGAATCATGCTTAAGAACTTGTTTAGCAATAAGTGCAATTTCTTCAGCCCTAATTGGGGTCTCGGGGTAACCAAAAAGAGAAAATAATCCACCGGTATTCGCTGGATCATTGTGTCGAGAAATTTCAAATATACTTCTCGCATGATAAGCTGCCGTGCTATAGGCTCCTGCGATAAAACTAATTCCTAATTCCGTTACATTTCGAGCAAATCGATGGAAAGTAATATTACTGTTTGTTGATAATAGAAATGCTGCAAAGGCATATGAACAAAAATTGTACTGGTCATAAGCCAGAAGAATCAAAATTTCATTTATTTCTTCCTCATTGAAATTACAAAGCTGTTCCTGTGCTGCAAAAAAATCACCACGGATAATATTTTGAATGAATTGTTTTTTGATAGTTTTTTCCAATTTCTTACCTCACCCAGCCATTACCAACAGTCCTTATTCCATCGAGCACAATATATGTCACATCTACTATTCGACCACCAAAGCATACCGTTGCCTGGATAACTTCTTTACTATCTTTGTAGGGCCCATGAGTACCCGCTGTCATAGCCAGAGTAATAATCTTAACAATCTCATCCCAGTTATTGTTTGGATCAGGAACAAGATCTTGCCATTTATGCTTTTCTTGTAATATGTGTGGTCGACTTTGTTTTTCATCAAGTCGATACTTAAAGCACTTTTCCAAGTCCCCCACCGCCTGCGGATTGTTAATTGCTATCCCAGCAGTACCTATGGCAATAGCTCCAACAGAAAAAGCTGCTTTAGCAAACGCCCATGTCTTCAAAGCAAGCAAACTATCAAATGCAAACGATACGCCTATTCCTATGGCAGGGGCAAAATTATGTGTAAGAAATTGCGACTTAGTCACAAAGAATGTATGCGGCGCCTCTGTTGAAATGTCGTAAGCAGTGTACATCTCTTCATTTGCATTACACCGCATCACTTCACGGCACGGTACATGGTTGCCCTTGCTATCAAGCAGATGATTTGTAACCGCAAAATCAGATGCTACAACCCACTGCTGCTCTACTGGATCAAGAAATTGTTGATCTGGCGCAGCGGGAATAACCTCTTTTCTTGTTGTTGTGAGCACCACCGTGCTATTGCTTAACCGCCTAGAAATGGCCGTCACCCGTGATTTCACAATTGTTTGCGCCGCTATGTCAACACCAAACAACTCATCGCCGACTCGAAGATCCTCTACACGCTTTTCGCCAGCCACAGTTGCTATCAAAGTCCCTTGAATCACAGATGGATTAAGCTGACCAGTACTCAGTAAAGCGACTACTGCAAGAACCGTTATCAATCTAGAAAACATCTTCATACCACACTCTTTTTTAGAAATTCAACTCAATCATACTTAGAATCGCACCTGCCCATTTTTTTTAAAATATTCGTAGCAACAACATTAAATCGATCCCTATCAAGCTCATGGGTAAGCTCAAATTGATTAATGCTCATAACTTATGATGCCTGTGTTTTTAAATTAATGTGAATGTGTGAGGTTAGCTTTTTACGTTCAAGCATGATCATTGCTATTTTGCCTGGCTTGGCGATGAGATATGTTTTGACTTGAGGCGTTGCTAAATTATCAAAACGCCAGCCGTTACGTTCAGCATCGGCATATAAAAAATCTTCAATTTTATGTAGCGCAAGAGAGCCTTGATAGTGGCAATAAGACATTGGCGTATCTGGCTCGTATGCTACGAGGTGAAAACCAAGAGGGACGGGTAAATCGCTTAAGGTCAGGTATTCTTGCTCGCTGAGCTCTACGATATGAGCGGGGGCACGTGTTAAAGGTTTGACCTCAGGCGCCTGTTGCTTGATGCATGCGGTGGTAAAGGTGGTAACCAGAAGTATTAAGACGTAGGCAGAGTTTTTCATTACCATGACCTTTCAAGCTCTATTGAATTGCTCATGTTCTTCGAGTCCTTCAATCCGCTCATACTGACGAGCTGCATAGCAGCGTCTCGAAGTACATGAGCGGTCTCAGGATGAGCAATTTTAAAACGGGTATTTTACCACTTCGCTCGTCCTGAGGAATGCCGAAGGCCTGTCTCGAAGGAAATGAGCGAAAATAAAATCAACACCGCTCGTGGTGATCCTTCGATACGATTGCTTCGCAATCACTCAGAATGAGCTGGATCTAATGCGAAAATTGTATTGAACCGTGACTCCATAAAAAAAGGGCGGATCCAATTGGATCCGCCCTAACTTGTTCAAGCTTACTTAGCTTGATCTTGCATGTGAGCTTTTTGTTCTTTGGTAAGAACACGCTCTTTAATGCGAGCTGAACGGCCAGTACGAGCGCGTAAGTAATTAAGCTTAGCGCGACGAACTTTACCTTTTCTAATAATTTTGATTTCTGAAATATTGAGTGAGTAGTAAGGGAAAATACGCTCAACACCAATGTTGTTTGCACCAATCTTACGAACGGTGAAAGTTGAGGCGATTCCGTTATTGCTCATTGCCAATACGTCACCTTGAAATAGCTGAATACGCTCTTTTTCGCTGTCTTTAACGATTTGCGCTACCTCGATGGTATCACCCACGCGAAATTCAGGGAAACTGCGTTTTTCAACACCATAATCAAGAATGGTCTCTTTAGTTAGCACTTGTGCTTTCATTGTGTCCTCAAGTCGCTTTAAATCTTTTATCGAGTGTTACCGCGTAGATGATCTAATCGAAATCGTTATTTTTCGATTCAATGACCGTTATTATAGCGGCATTCAGATACCAAGGCAATATTTTTTTTCAACTACAATCGTTTTCAACTCCGATCATGGTGAGTGTTTTTCGCTATGCGAAAAATGTATCGATCCATACAATTTTTCATTGAGTCCAAACCAACGGTCAAAGATGACTGCTGCTGCGGATCGGACTGATAAATGGTTGTATGAGGTCATACCATTTACCGGTAAAAGTAGGTAATCGCATCGTTCAATAATGGATGAAGAAAGGCCATGCGCTGTACCAAAAATAAAGAGTACTGGGCGGTTGTGAGCCCACACCGTTCCTTGACTGTGGTAGTCAATTTGCGGAGTTTGAAGTTGTTGCTTTCTCGCGCAGGTGGCTATCATAAGTGGTGCTGCATTTTCGATTTGTGTGATTTTTTCAATAACTTCGTCGATTGATGATGCAGTTTGTACGCTATGCATCGCTTGGTAGCGATTTTTATTGTATTCCTTTCCGTCGTGCGATTTCCAGAAATCAAGGAAGGTATTGACCAGTTGGGCTTGATCCTCAAGCTTGGTTACCAAGAAATACCCCTTGAGGCCAAAGGTTGCGCTTGAACGAGCGATGTCATGAATATCAAGCGAGGCAACTGAACTTGTGCCGACGGCGCCGCCTTTTAAAACAATTTCGCTATGCATGAGTACGACATAGTGATTAGGGATTATTTTTTGAGCAAGTTTAAGCTCTGCAGGCGTCGGGTTATGTTCTCTAAACCAATCAAAACGCTTGAGTAGCGTGTTTTTGCATGCTTCTTCGCGTCGCCAGTTGGCTATTGCTAGGTGATTGCCTGACTTAACAATGTCGGGCACTGTCTGTTCCCGCCAGGTGATAGTTTGCCCGTACTGCGGGTGATCAAGCAGGGCGCCGCTAAATGATTCATGGTCGACTGATTCTTGGCTGCCAACTATTCCTGGAATGAGGCGTAAAAAAGCTTCAAGAAATACCTGCGCTGGTAGATCACCACCCATGAGCACGTAGTCACCGATAGAAATTATTTCGTCAGCAAAGGTTGCTTCTGCACGAGCATCGATGCCTTCGTAGCGTGTTGATACGATGATAAGGTGTGGTTGCTCGGAAGAGGAAGAAGTACTGGATCTCGGATCGGCGTCCGGGATGACAGAATTTGCAATTGGATGTAGTTGGGTATTATTGAGGGTGTCTTCCTCTAATTCCTTGTCATCCCGGACATTGATCCGGGATCCATCCTTGACTTGATCGGGAGATATGAGCGGAGTACCCGCAAAAATTTTTGCTTTAAGATTGTGTAAAAGTGGCTGATCGAGGCGTTTACCTTGCGGCGTGAAAAAAATATTAAACCCTTTGCCCCAGCGTTGCTCAGCTTGTGCGATTCCAGCTTCGATGAGTGCTGGTTTAATAATCATGCCACTGCCTGGGCCTGCTGTAGCCTCGTCAATGCGTTCTTTGAGTGGGCAGAGCTGCGAAAATTTAATGAGCTGTACCTCTATTAAACGTTGATCAACAGCCCGTTTAACGAGACTTGTATTTAAGAAAGGCTCAAAAATTTCTGGAAAAACGGTGATAATTGATATTTTCATTGTGTGTGTCTTAAAAAGAAAAAGCAGGGCGCATGCGCCCTGCTACTAAATTTTTATGCTTCTCAACGTGCTGGTTATTCAAGAATTTCAAGCACGGCGCGCTTGTTTTCCTTGGAGGCAGCTGCATGCACTAGAGTGCGAATTGAGCGAGCTGTTCTGCCTTCTTTACCAATCACTTTGCCTAAATCATCAGGAGAAACGCGCAATTCAATAATGGTTGCTTGCTCTCCATTGATCTCGTTTACCGAAACACTTTCTGGCTTGTCAACGAGCTTTCTGACGATGTGTTCAACAAGTTCTTTAAGCATTGCATTCTCCACATGAGCCATCTTGTACAACAATAATCATGCTTGGTTAAAAGCGTGCATGGTATTTTTTTATCAAGAAAGGCATTTAAGCAGCGCTAGCTTTCTTGTTCATTTTGAACAATTTTTCTACTGTATCGCTACAGATTGCGCCTTTAGAGACCCAATCACTGATACGTTCAGCATGGAATTGAACGAGTTGCTTGTTGATTGGATTGTAGGTGCCAAGATTTTCTAGAAATGCACCATCACGTTTTTTGCGTGAATCGATGGCAACAATACGCCAGATAGGGGTATTTTTTTTACCAATGCGACTCAACCGTATCTTCACAGCCATTTGAAGTTCCCTTTCTTTGTACAATTGGTCACGCGCTTAATCGTGGTTCGATACATTTTTTGTTTCACAAAAAACACTCACCATGAGCAGAGCGAGTTTATGTATGTAATTTAGACTTTCACAGAAATAAAAACAGGATTAAGTATACAACGGATTTATTCTTATTCAACTATTTAAAAAACTTACGCATCATGCCACTTTTCTTAAACATCTTCATCATTTCTTTGCTTTGTTCGAAGCGTTGTAAGAGCTGATTGACTTCCTGCACGGTAACGCCTGAACCAGCAGCAATGCGGCGGCGGCGTGAGGCATCAATGATGCTTGGTACAAGCTTTTCTTTCTTTGTCATGGAAGAAATGATGGCGCGAAAGCGCTTCATTTCAGATTGTCCTTTTTCCATGACTTCTGGGGATAAATTGTTCATGCCTGGAAGGTAGCGGGTAATTTTTTGTAGCGATCCTAAGCGATCAAGCATGCCCATTTGGTCTGCAAAATCTTTCAGTGTGAAATGCCCGCCAAGCATTTTTTGCGTCATTGATACTTGTTCTTGTTCGCTTATCTGGTCGGTAGCTTTTTCGATCAGCGTCATGATATCGCCCATGCCAAGAATACGGGTCGTCATGCGTTCTGGGATAAAAGCTTCTAAATCTTCTGGTTTTTCACCAATGCCAACAAATACAATTGGTTTTTTTAGTACGTATCTAAAGCCAAATGCAGCACCGCCTCGCGTGTCACTATCCATCTTGGAAAGTGCCGCATAATCAAAGCCGATTGCAGCGTCAAATGCTTTGGCTACGGTCAATGATTCTTGTCCTGTCATGGCATCAAGAATCAGGAATTTATATTTAGGCTGTACTTTGGCGGTGATAATCTTGAGCTCTTCCATCATCGTGGTGTCGATATGCAAGCGGCCTGCAGTGTCGAGTAGAAGGTGTTCAAAATTATTTTGTTTGAAATGTTCATGGATTTCTTGTGCTGCTTTGACAGGATCTGTGCTGGTTGCGCGGTAAAACGTGGCGCCGACTTGTTTAGCTAAAATTTCAAGCTGGTCGATAGCTGCAGGGCGATAAAAGTCGACAGAGCCAAGCAAAATGCGCCGAGACTTGCCGCGTTTTTTTGCTTGATCTTGCATGTAGTAAGCAAGCTTGGCGATAGTGGTTGTTTTACCTGAGCCTTGCAAGCCCATAACCATGATTACTGAAGGAATTTGAAAGCTAATTGAGGGGGTTGTGTTTTTGCCGCCTAAAAAATCTAAAACTTTATCATGGACTACTTTAATGAGTTGTTGTCCAGGGTTGAGGCTGTCATGAATTTTGCGGCCAATCATTTCCTGTTGTACTTGTGCTAAAAAGTCTTCAACTACTTCGAGTGGGACGTCAGCTTCAAGTAATGCAGTGCGTACTTGAGTTGTAGCGTCGCGCAGATTTTCGTCGGTGAGGCGGCCTTTATCTTTGAGCCAACCGAGTACACCAGAGAATTTTTCAGACAGAAAATTGAACATGAGCCTGTTCCTTGGTAAAGAAAATCCCGTTCATTTGATAAATAAAATTAAACGCATGTAGCCCTGTTCACCAAATTTCTTTGGGCGCGAAGCAGAAAAGCTTATTTGCGTATAAAAACGACTCTAGTTTACACCGAGTGTTAAAAATCGCATTAAAAAAATAAGGGTTGTATTTTGAAGCATACACGGATTCGCCGTTGTTATGAGCATCTAATCGTTGATTAACATTTTGAGAATAACCAACATAGGTTTTTTTGGGGTAATTGATTGATCGTAAGATGTATACATAGAACATAGAAAAAAGTCCTTCAGGATGGCCTGCCATCCGTAGCTACAAGCGTAGCGAAGAGCGAAGGATGGTGCCGGGAGACGGAGTTGAACCGACGACACAAAGATTTTCAGTCTTCTGCTCTACCACCTGAGCTATCCCGGCAATGATGAGATCAATGTTTCAAAGGAAAATAATTGATGTGAATAATCATACAAAGGTCGCTCATAATTGTCAACTAAGAAATAGTTTGTCACATCGGTCAATTCATATGATAAACTATCACTTTAACAGCAAAACTTTATACGAAAGTTGATAGCAATGGTAAGGCGAATTTTATTATTTTACAAGTACGTAAATATTAATAATGTACAAGAAGTTTGTGATTGGATGAAGGCGACGTGTACGGGGCTTGATCTTAAGGGGCGGGTAATACTTGCCACAGAGGGTATCAACGCGACACTTGCTGGCAGTGTTGAAGCGACAACGTTATTTGTAAAAATAATGGAAGCTCATCCTCTTTTCAAAAAAATTGATTTCAAAGACTCAATTGAAGATTCAACTCATGAATACTTTCCACGGCTGCGCGTTGTTGTTAAAAATGAAATAGTCCGTATGGATATAGATCCTAGCCATGTTACCGTGCAAGATACAGGCAAGCACCTTACGCCTGAACAAACACATAAACTTTTGACTAACAAGCCTGAAGATTTAGTAGTGCTTGATGGTAGGAACTACTATGAAGCTCGAGTAGGGCATTTTGAAGGTGCAATCAAACCAGAGATTCAATATTTTCGGCAATTTCCCGAGTATATAGATCAAAATCTTGAGCTGTTTAAAGACAAGCAAGTCTTAATGTATTGCACGGGTGGCATACGCTGTGAGCGCGCTTCTGCGTACCTCAAGCTTAAGGGTGTGGCTAAAGAAGTCTTTCAAATCAAGGGTGGTATTCACCGCTATGTTGAAAAGTTCCCCAATGGATTTTTTCGTGGCAAAAATTATGTGTTTGATGATCGCATTGAAGTTGGCATCAATAATGATGTAGTTGGTACTTGCGACCTGTGCCAGGTATCATATGATTCATACACCAATTGCCTAAATGCGCAATGCAATAAGCACTTTATTTGTTGTCCTGAATGTATGCAAAAATTTGCTGAAACGTGTAGTGCAGAGTGCCAACAGCTTGTCGCTGATGGTAAAGTGCCGGTGCGCCCACCGTTGCGCATCACCAAGCGAGATTTTTGTTTAGCAGTGTAAAGAAATTAATTTATAAAACATTTTAAGAGCCAGGGACTCCCTGGCTCTTTTTGCGTTTAATTGTTCGTCAGAGGCTTCGGTTCTACCCTGAGTATGTTGTATTAATAATAAAAAAGTGGGGGGAGTCGTATGACGCCAGTTCAAGAGTGTGATGTATTACCTAATGGCTTGTGTAAACACAGAAGCGAACGTAAGGGAAGTTTTTTTAAAAAATTAGGACCCGGCTTTATTACTGGAGCTTCAGATGATGATCCGTCAGGTCTGGCTACCTATGCACAAGCAGGGGCTCAAGTAGGCAAAAATATATTATGGTTTGCTCCATGGACATTGCCCTTGATGATTAGCGTGCAAGAGATGGCTGGTCGCATAGGGTTAATGACTCAAGGTGGTTTGACTAGGGCGCTTCTCAAAAAATTTTCGCGAGCGAGCGTCTATTTTATGGTTGCGTGCCTTGTGATTGCCAACACCATCAACATCGGTGCGGACATTGCCGGGATGGCGGAATCAGTACAAATGACGACAGGTGTCCCTTTTGTATGGTCGGCAATTATTTTGTCGATTGGGATGTTGTTTTTACAGATTTATCTTCCTTATAAAAAATATGTAACCGTTCTTAAATGGTGCGCAATAAGTCTTTTGAGCTATTTAATTGCAGCATTTACTGTAAACATGGGGTGGGGAACTATTGCATGGCATGCATTGATTCCACATATCGATATGCACAGTAATGATTTTTGGTATATCTCTACAGCAATTTTAGGCACGACGATTAGTCCGTATCTTCTTTTTTGGCAGACTAGCCAAGAAATTGAAGAAAAGCGTGTTCGTGATTGCCGTGAAGGCAACATCGGCTATGCCATCAAAGAATGCGAAATCAAAAGTATGCGAGAAGAAACCATGCTTGGGATGGCATTCTCAAATACGATTATGTTTTTTGTGATGGCGGTAACTGCCGCAGTGTTGCATGGTAAGGGCGCTAGTAACAACATAAATTCGATGGTAGAAGCTGCAGCTGCGTTGAAACCATTGGCCGGCGATTTTGCAGCATGGCTTTTTGCAGCCGGTATTATTGGTACTGGTCTTTTGACGGTGCCTGTACTTGCTGGTTCATCAGCGTACGCCATGGCAGAGCTTTTTGGCTGGCGTCAGGGGCTGCATCTGCAGTGGCATGAAGCGCGTAAATTTTATGGAGTAATTGCAGCATCAACTGTCATCGGCCTTGCATTAAATGCTTTAGGCATCAATGCGGTGGATTTTCTTCTCTGGTCTGCAATCATTAACGGTTGTGTAACGCCAATCATCATCGTTGGTATGATTGCTGTGGCAAATGATGGTGCGTTGCTTGGTAAGTTTAAAAACTCTTGGTTATCCAAAACGGGCGCTTGGATTACTTTCTTGGTATTCGTAGCGTCAATTGTTGGATTTTTAGTTACTTACAAAAAATAAGTTATTTTTAACTTAGAATGAAGAAGGGGCGAAAGTTAATCTCGCCCCTTCTTCATTTATATCGTGCTAGCTTTTTTATACACAGCTTCAACTTCTTGCCAGTTGACTAGGTGCCACCAAGCATCAATATAATCAACACGTTTATTTTGAAATTTGAGATAGTAAGCATGTTCCCACACATCAAGTCCAAGCAATGGGCGTAGCCCTTGTGCTAGCGGATTGTCTTGATTTGGCGTTGCGACTACAACCAAATTATCTTTCTGATCCAAGCATAACCATGCCCAGCCGCTGCCAAAAACGGTGCGTGCAGCTTTATCAAACGCTTCCTTAAATTTATCAAAAGAGCCAAATGCAATATCAATTTTTTGAGCGATTATAGCCGTAGGTTGTTGATCAAATGTTGTTGATAAAATCTGCCAAAACATGCTGTGGTTATAATGTCCGCCACCATGATTTTGTACTACCATTTTAAGATCAGCTGGCAGTGCGTGTTGGTCGATGATGAGCTCTTCAATCGTGTAGGATTGGTACTGGGGATATGCTTCTAGCGCTTTGTTTAAATTATCGATGTAGGCCTGATGATGTTTTTGGTGATGCACTGTCATCGTTGCTTTATCAAAATGAGGCTCAAGCGCTTCGTATGCATAAGGTAGTGCTGGCAATGTGTATGGATAACGTAGCTGTGTAAAAAGGTAAGGTACTAATTTTTTCATGGAGGTCTTTCGAGACATAACATAAACAAATAACCCCGCGCTTGCGGCGAGTGTTAGGAGTAGTATAAAAAATTTTTTATACAAGGGAATCACCAATGCTTTTTTTATGCGGCAGCCGTTTAAATAATAGAACGCACTTCAATATTGAATCTCCATCTAAAAAAACACATCCATGTATCAACGAATATATCAATCTGGTAGAAACTTTCGCTCGCTTTTAAGAGTACTGCAGTAGATGCCGTTAAGGTTACCATAGTGCAGAGAAGCAACATCCCCAACGCGTAACGCAAGCTCATACACTCTCTGCTAAAAAAAGTCAACAGAGGCTGGTTTATGGTACTTAAACCAGCCTCTGTTAAACAAGTGTTATTTATGCAATTGCTATTTGAGTAATTGAAATATTAGACCATGTTGGGGTTATTAAGTTTTGTGCGATTATATTAGAAAGATCAAGTTCTTTGATTTGGTTATATGAATGCATTCCGGCATCCGTATAAGTGAAAAAATAATTCATGGATCCAGAGTCACTTAAAAATGCTGACGCTGCGCTATTAAGCGTTTGGCCATGTGCAAAAGAAATATTACCTCGGATCAAGGCTGTAGAATTATTGGCGAAATCCTTAAAGCCGTAGGCTCCGCCTGTACCAATATTTGCGAGCATGGTGTTGTATTGGATAGTGCTTTTTATGCAGGTGCGCAGTAGAGCTATACCATAACTTTTGGTGCTTGCAATGTTACCATTGGCCTCGCATGCTTGAATGGTTGAGCTTGTTGCACCAAGTAGCGTAAAACCGTATGAGGCACCTTTGGTAGCAGTATTGCCAATTGACTTGCAGGCTTTAAAAAAACCACTAGAGCAGGTTGTTGTTAAATCAATACCAGATTGAAAGCCATAAGTGGCTCGAGAGGCGCCGCCATTGCCTATGGCTAAGCAGGTTTGAAAGAAATTGCTATGTGATGAGCTTAATTGAAAACCACTTGTAGTGCCACCGCCAAGATTGCCTTTTGCTTCGCAGTTGGTGAAAGAATTGCTGTTAGAGCCTTCAGCTAATCTAAAGCCATACGTGGTGCTTGTTGCTATGGTTGATAGGCCGTTATTTGCAATACAATTTGAAAAGGTGCTGCCTGTTGACCCTGCAAGATCTATTCCTGCAACCACTATCGATGTACCGAGGCTTCCAGTTGAGCTGCTGCGAAGAGCTTTAACGCTATCACACATAACGCCCGCACAAGCGCTTAGATAAATTGCTTTTGCAATGCCTGTGGCAGCAGTAGTGTTACAGACTTGAATATTACTCATAGTGAGATTATTGCATGCCGCGGCATAAATGCCGTATGCCGGCACTGCACTAGGTGCAGTAGTTTTGTTAAAGGTCGAATCTATGATAGAGATGTCGCTGCATGAAGTTAACACAAGCCCTCGAGCCATGCTTGTGTTAGCAGGATTTGTTTGAGATCCATTGTTGTATAAATGCACATTATTTAAAACAACACCGGTGACTGTATTCAAATTTATGCCTTCAGTGGCACAGTTAACAACGTGCACATTATCAATAAACAGATTAGTAAGGTTGGTGTTGGCTTTGATTCCTGTGGTTGTACTAACTAAGGTGCTTTTGCCATTAATGGTACCATTCATGATGGTAATGTTGCTTAAACCCGTGGCAATTTCGATTGCGGAGCTATTTTTTTGATTGGTAGAAGTTGAAAGTGTTATTGTTTTGCCGCCAAGATCAAGTACAACATCAGAAGTGTTAATGTAAATGCATGCAAGATTGGAGCGAGCAGGTGCAGCCATTAAATCAGTTGATAAAAAATAGCGACCAGAGGTGCTGATAACAAATTGGCCATTAGAGGCAGTTGATGCCGAACTAAGCGATGAAGATGTAATTGAAAACACTGTTGTACCAACGGAGTGTGTGGGTTGGTAAATTTTTGACACATTGCCATTATCAGTTGCACCAAGAAATGACACTCCTAAAAATCCAGATAAAAGAGTTAACCAAAAACGTATTGCCATAGCGTTTCCTATATTTTTTTCTTAAAAAGTGAGCTGTTTATAAAAATTTATGGCATTGCATGAACAAAAAGCCACCAAATATTCAAGGCGGGCATTAAAGTGCCCGCCCGCAATATTTTTACGTTGTGCTAATTTCTGATGATAATACGGAAAATTCTAAAATGAAGTGCCGCAAAGGCCCTGATATAATTCAGGGCAAGTAGAAAAGGTGTCGCCATGGAATTTTACAAGCAATTGAGCTTAGAAGAAAGAAATGAGTTGTTCGTGATGAGGCGTAGTGGTACAAGGGTTAAGGACATGGCTATGATTATGGGCAGGCACAAATCAACGTTTTATCGAGAATTTGCTCGAAATACACTTGATAATCGGATTAGCTATCTTCCGGATTGTGCTGCCAGTAAAGCAAAAAAGGGAAAGTATGTGCTCATTCCACCAAGAAAACCGTGCCCGTTATGCAAAATATTTTTAATGTGCTGGCATCGGTACCAGCTCTGGCTCGAAAGTATATAATATTTGACAACGGAACAAAGTTTGCAAGGCACACATTGTTGAAGTATTAAATGAAGATAGATACATTGTTTTGTGATCCAAGTTGCCCTTGGCAAAAGTGACAGGTAGCGAAAACTAACACAATGTTGCAGGGACTTTATTTGCAGGCACTTTTTTATTCTTTAAAAATATCAAAGTTGTTTTTATAAAAAATAAAAAAACAAGGGCTTACCTTATTTAAAAGGCCGTGTATATTTCGCATCAGGAAGTTAATTTTTACTGTTGCGAAAGGGTCTCTAGTTATGGTCGATGCATTGTTTGCCCCAGAACGCTTGTTGAGTCTGGTAGGCGTTCTTGTTATTCTTGGTGTTGCTATTTTATTCTCCAATAATCGTAGCATGATTCGTTGGCGCTTGGTTATCAGCGCGTTAATTATTCAGATTGTTCTGGGCCTTGTTATTTTAAAGACGGGGCTTGGGCAAGCTTTTTTTGGTTCGATAGCCAGTGTTTTTGAAGTGCTTTATCAATTTGCAGGGCATGGTTCATCATTTGTATTTGGTGCTCTTGCCAATGCAGATGGCCCATGGGGAATGATTTTTGCCGTTAAGGTATTGCCGACACTTATATTTTTCGGCGCCTTCACGAGCTTGTTGTACCATATTGGCGTAGTGCAATTTTTTGTTTCAGGCCTGTCTACAGTTATTAGGCCTATTCTTGGTACCTCCGGTGCTGAAACATTGGCGGTTGCTGCAAACGTTATGCTTGGTCAAACTGAAGCGCCATTGCTTATAAAAAATTATCTACCCCGTATGACAGAGTCTGAAATGTTGGTGGTGATGGTTGGCGGCATGTCTCACTTGAGCGGTTCACTTCTCGCTGTGTATGGCGGTATGGGTGTGCCGATAAGTCATCTACTTACCTCAAGTTTCATGGCGATTCCAGCTGCGATCATGATTGCAAAAATATTGATTCCAGAGACTGAAATGCCTGAGACTCTTGGTGGCCGTCCAATGAATATGCCGCGTGAATCTAAAAACATTCTTGATGCTGTGTCTCGTGGAACAACCGATGGGTTGAGTCTTGCGGTGAACGTTGGCGCGATGCTTATTTCATTCATCAGCTTGATGGCGTTTCTTGATTTCGTTCTTGGCTGGGCGACTGGGCAATTTCTTGCTACACCGATTACACTCAATTTCCTCTTTGGTAAATTGTTTTATGGCGTTGCGTATCTACTTGGTATCCCAATGCAAGATTGTTCTACCGCTGGATCACTGCTTGGTCAAAAGCTTGTAATCAATGAATTTGTTGCGTACATGTCATTTGCTAAGGCTGATTTATTGCCGCGTAGCAAAGTGTTGCTGACCTATGCTCTTGCTGGGTTTTCTAATTTCTCATGCATCGGTATCCAAATTGGTGGTATCGGCGCGATCTGCCCAGAAAAACGTACGTTACTGACTAAGCTTGGCATCCGAGCACTCTTGGGTGGTACATTGGCAAATTTTCTCAACGCAGCAATAGTTGGGATCTTACTATAAAAAACTGTTATCACTTGATCTTATAAAAATAATCCCCGTACACTAGCGAACAAGTTAGTTAATGTACGGGGATATCTTATGCGTATTGGGTGTGATCTTGAGTTTAATTATGAGTACTGGGTTTCAAGCGGAAGTTCGTCTTGCTAATGACGTTTTTGCTAGCTGGATTAATCCAAAAAGTTTATATTTTCAGCGGTGTATTCCTGATGTTAAGACGGTTGGTACACATGCAATACAGCCAATTAGTAAGTTATCTAAGGCGATGCAGCCGCTTAAAGAACCCTTGCTTACCCTCGTTGGCAACGAAGATCGTAGCGCTCTTGATGCGCGCAAGCTCAATTTTGTTCAGCACCAAGTAGTGCAGAGTATGCCTAATTTTATACAAGCTCTTAAGCAAGCGGGGCTTTCTTCGCTATCACTTAATCAGCTTGATGAGCGAGATCCTTTTAATAATGTTTTAAATCGTTACAGTGGGCTTTTTAGAACGTTATTTTTGGGTGGGCGGAAAAATACGATAGATCGCGAATTTGCAGTAGCAAATCGCTTTGTAGAGTTTTGCTTTGAGCAAAAAACTTTCCCCTTATTGCAAAAAATATTAGCAGATGATGCTACCAGGCCAGTTGCACGGTTTTTATATACTGGCATATGGAAAAATCTTGCCGGCCAAGGCTGGAAGTATTGGCATCAAGATACGCTTAAGCGTCTGCATGCTGCCTATCAAGCGGGCAAAACAATCAATTATATTGCCGGCGGTAGCGATGTGTACCAGCTTTTGATCCATGGGATTTACAATATTAAGGTGATTGATCCGCAGCTCACTAATGCACAAGATAACTACTATGCCGACCAATGGAAATGGCTTTTGAAGGGTAAAGGCGCCGCCAACGGAGAGGGTGATGAGATGCATTTTACTGCGTTAGGCAAGGCTTGCGTAGCAAAGCGAGCTGAGACCAAAAAAGGTAAGACTTTTAAGGTTGTATTGGATGGTGGTGATGAGGTACGGCACACCTCTGCGCAAGTGGTGTGGCATGTCTTTGAAGAGGGTGTGCGTAAAGGCACTTTGACATTTGATCGCCGCTTGGCAACACAAGAAGATTTTGAGGCGGGTAAAAATGAAGAGCTCTTGATGAGTTTTAATGAGCTTTATTTTATTGCGCTGCCAGAAGATCAAGGCGGCTGGCCAATTAACCCGCATGCATTCGGTAAAGATTTTAATATGCATATCAAGCAACTGCGTAAGCCTGTTACGAAAAAAGTAGTAGAAAATATCAGCTGGGTTGATGAAAACAATCTAGCATTTTTGCGGCTTGGAACGGCGGTAAAATAAATATTTAACATGAATTAAGCCCCTAAAGAAATCTAGGGGCTTAATTCATTGGGCTTAAAGCCCATCAGATTATAAAATTATTCGCATTAAGCTATTATCCGCTTATGCTTGCCCCAAAAGGCTAGCAGTGCGCGTGATAATAGTGCCTGTATACCCTTCACTGCGCAAGATATCTAGGGCAATGTGTTGTTGCGAGATGCCTGCTTGTATTTTGAATGGATAGCTCAGTGATCCATCCTTATTGATAGAAACGGTAACCATATAATTTTTGTAGCTACATTCAGCCAGTGCTTCAAGCTTAGTAAGCCGTTCAAAATGTGTTGCTAGTATCGTCATGCTGTTTAGACGAGCGCCTAGATGCTCGGCTACTGCGTAAGCGGCAGCACTGCCTTCTGTTGGCGTAGTGCCATTAAAAATTTCATCAAAAATGAGCAGCCCGTGTTGTCCTGGCTGTAGTGAATCAAGCGCTTTAATAAGCTCTTGAGTTCGCAGTACTTCAGCCTTGAAGAGTGAATTTCCCGCGTTGATATCGTCAGTGATGTTGAGATACGTTGCTACGAGACTGAATGGCGTTAGTATGCAGCGTTTTGCAGCAGCGATGCCCAAGCTTTGCGCCATGAGTGCGTTGATACCGATTGCTTTAATAAGCGTTGATTTGCCGCCAGCATTTGGTCCCGTGATGATGCAGTTGCGTGATGGGCCATTGCCACCAAGCTCAATAGTATTTGAAACGAGCGGTTTTATTTGAGCTTCAGGTTTTAGGTCTGTCGTATCTGGATTATTGGTTGCAACCAATGGGTTGATAAAATTTTCTAAATATAGGTGTGGCGTATCTGCTTGCTCAAGCTCAACAAAGCAGTATTTTTCTGGCTCAGCTTTTAAGAGTGAAGCTATGCCCGCATATGCATCGAGTAGGCTGAGAGCCTGTAGTGCAGGGGCAAAAGATTCTTTAAGGGTATGTAATCCCTTGTATGCTTGAAGAATTTTGCCGCGGTTTGCAAAGAAGCCATTGCAATCTTTGGCGAAGGTATCGCTTTGTATTAAATCAAGAAACTCACGTAAGGGAGCATTGTCTTTGCTGGTAGTTGTAAACAGTTTTTGTAAGGAGTCTAGCTCTGGTATCAGGATGATTAGTGTTTTTTCGTTAGCCAAAAGATGCATGCATTGCTTCATGAAATCAAATATGGTTGCAACCTGTGTTAACTTAAAATGTAAAATTTCTTCAAATAACCAGTTGTCAGCTTGGTTTTCAATGGTGTTATCTAGTGCTACAAAGGTGAAATAAGCCGCACTAGCAGTTAATAACCACTTAGTAGCAAGCGGGCCTTTTTCCCATAAAAATTTATTAACCAAGCTCCGGTGATGGCCTTTAGCTTGCGCGAGAAGTTTTTCTGTTTCAGGGGCTGAAGGGGCCACCATGATGGCGAGCAAACAGGAAATAAGAGCTCGTAGATTAGCTGTGTTTGAGATGAGTCCACTGCCTTGCTTAAAGGTATCAAGTGCATACTTACTTGAAAACGCAGCCGAGCTGCCATTAAATCTTTTTAAGATAAAATCTTTAAATTCATAATGATTAAGGTTTTGTAAGAAATGGTCTTGTTGCCATAAGGTGAATAATAAATTTTCTGATGTGGCGCAGGTTTCCAGTAAGATTGCTAATTTAGCGTGCAAGGCTTCATTTTCTAAAAATGTCTTAATAATCGCTTGGCGGGTCTTGATTTGAGAGTGATCGTCGGTACTTGCTGCAAGCAAACCAAGTAATTGTGCTTTGCCAAGCTCTGTTTTGGTCTTGCATACTGTTTTGCCGACATAGCGATCGCCTGGCCGCTTGCCGGCAAACATTCCTAAATCCTGCCAGGTAGTTGGTTCACGCACGATCGAGGTAGTAGCATGTGACGTTGAGCTAATGATTTTAAAAGAGGTCTCTTGTAACTGATGTGGTAGCTGCTTGATTTGTGTATCGATGCATTTATTTAAAAATTCATTATAGGTCCAGCTGCTCCAATAACGTGTTTCAACCGGTATGGATTGCTTATTGATCTCCTGAATTTGATCACGTAAGGTAAGTGGCTTTTTTACTGTGGTTTCAGGGGTACTGTCGTTGGCTTGTAGTAAAGGTATGGCTTGGAAAGCTAAAGCTAAGAGTAACGCGATGTAATTCATGAGAAGAGCCTTTATTGCTAGATGCTAAATCAAAAATGGTTGTTGAACTTCGGACTAGGCATTACAGGTAAAAATAGAGCCAAAAATTTAAATTGTTTTGCCGAATTGTCAATCTTGTCTACAGGGATAAAAGCAGCCTCGACGCGCGATCCAGACTTCTTTTATCCCTGTAGACAAGAAGATTATTTAAGATCGGCTTTCTCAGCAATCTCTCCAGGCTTGCTATTAAATCGCAGGATTGTTTCTTTTTTATGATCTTTCTTGTTCATTGGAAATGAAAGAGTAAGGGTGTTTTTCTCAAAACGCATTGTTTTTTGTACATCTGATAGGTCGGTATGTGTGTTTTGTGGTAGATCAATAATGATCGTCACTAAGCCGTTTTCGATGTTTAGCTCTTCGCGCCGGCCGTTAACATTGCGCATGCTGCTAAAAGTGTTTGTACTGAAAAAACCTGGAGTAGCTGCGCGCATTGTTTTTTGCTGTGCGGTAACGTGCAAAGTTTGACGTTCTTTACCAAATTCATCAGTGGTATTAACGGTAATTTTGAGATCCTCTTCCGTAATATCTGGCAATGTTGCTGTCACAATAAAAGCGTCAGTTTTTTCGTCGTTGTTTGTATGTATGGTGCATTTAGGTGTTTTATTGACGTCTTTAGCGAAGCGCGTACGTGAAATATTGTGAGCTGATTGGAAAATTTCGTGTACTATGCCACCTATTGTCATTTGGCTATTATGCACAGCACTTAATGCTTGATCTATATTGCGCTCTTTATCTGGCTTGCTAGATTCGCTGGCAAGATCATCAGCTACTTTTACCAAGTTTTTTGCTTCAGCCTGTAGAGCAGCGGCTTGAGAGCGTAGGTCTTTTTCTACGGTTTCACTGCTTTTAGTTTGGCGTGAACGCGGGTCCAATTCTTCAAAAAGTTCATTGAATGAAGCGAAAAATGGGTCACGAACAGGAACTCTAGCCGAAGAGTTGTTCATGGTCGTTAAACAAAGTAATACCAACGCCTTACGCAGTCTAAGTGTGTTTTTCATAAAAGGCCTCCTTATTGCAACACCCCATAGCGGGTTAACTACTACTTTTTTTATTTTAAAAAATAATTATAAAAAATTAAAGAGTTTACAGTTCAATATTTTTAAATGCTTCATGTAGCGTCTGGTAGGTTTGTCCAAAATCTGAGCAAATAATGTTGGTTGTTGCGGTAGTTGCCAAAAAGCTTGTATCGCCTTTCCAGCGAGGGAGTACGTGAATGTGTAAATGTGAAGGGATGCCGCCACCTCCAGCGATACCGAGATTAATTCCTACGTTGTGACCGTCACAGTTCATGGTTTTTTCTAAAATAACGATGCAATGCGTTACCGCTTCCATCATCTCACTACGTGTAGCAGTACCAAGCATCTCAAGTGATGACTTGTGCTCAAGTGGCAGCACCATGATGTGCCCAGCATTGTAGGGATAATAATTCATGACAACGGCGCAGTACTTAAAACGCCTCACGATGAGATTTTTTTGATCAGCTTGTTCAGAAAATTTGTGACAAAAAACACAATCATTGGTGTGTAATTGTGGATTGCTAGGGGCTTTGTTTTTTTTAGTAACGTAGTCGTGGCGCCATGGTGCGTATATTTTTTTCATAGTACAAATCTTTTCATAAAAAGTTCATGCTGGCTAGGGTGATTTTATTTACTTTTTTCGAGAGGTTCTGGATTCTCGGCATGTTTTGAAATTACTTATGGACTGCGGCGCATAACCTTTGTTCTTGGTTTCATGCCGCATTTACTTAGAGTTGGGTAAAATCAAGTTCGAAGTGCAACACGATTAATCTCCTGAGTAAAAATTTCAGAGGGAGTTTTGTACTTTAGAATCTTTCGATGATTGTTATTAAGCTTATCCTGAATGACAGCGCACATTCAACCTTGGTTTCTTGATAGAAAGGAATTTTTACATTGCTTGCAAGAAATTTTGGATCCACAAGGTCGAGATTGTGCGTGCTGCCTTTTACGATATTCACAGGTGATTCTCCATCTATACAAAGGTCTAAAGCTACTGCGGGTGATGGCTTAGTAGGCGCCGCATCTGGGACTGCTTCATTGCACTTGTGATATACATAAGT
The DNA here is from genome assembly GCA_945861145.1 of candidate division TM6 bacterium GW2011_GWF2_37_49. GTDB lineage: Bacteria > Babelota > Babeliae > Babelales > RVW-14 > CAMATL01. Next base: position 70,500 of record CAMATL010000004.1, read on the forward strand.
GTAATTAAGCCCAGAGAAATAAACGATAACTTTTTAAAATAACGATTCATAGTAATACTCTCCTAGAAATAATCTAAATATTTATCTCATAATTGCAATTATGTTTAAATCTGACCACGAAAGCCAAAGAAATAAAATCTCAATAAGGACTTACTGTTGATGCCTTCGTGAGAAAATATATTTTTTTGGCGATTTTGAGTTTTTCTCAGCGTGCCTTACTTGCCTTGCCTCTAAGGAATAAGCTACGATTTTTTCTGTTAAGGATGGTTTGTATCCGTCTAGTTCAAAAAAAGGAGACACATATGAAGCAGATTCAACGGCTACTAGTAGGAGCCCTTGTATTTACGGCGATTTTTTGCCTAAAAAGCGCGGTATTTGGTTCCAATGAGGCTGTTGTTGTACCAGCCATCGCTGCCCAGCCAAGTGGGATTAATACTGATTTTGTCAAAATTGAGGGGGTGGCTCATCGGATCGCTCTGGGTGCTTGCGATGGCAAGTACTTGACGATGATGGTGGGTTTGGCTGATCGCAAAATTTATAAAATGGACCCCGCTAGCATGGGGCGTTGGCATTTAGTTCATGTTAATGATGGTAATTTAGGGCCTGAAAAATTTGAAGATGTCTCTGTGGCTGCTGATGGTAGCGTTGGTGCGCTAGCTGATACTGGTGCTTTGTATATTTCTTATGATGGTGGCAAGAGCTGGAAAAATTTAGATGCGCCTAAAGATCCCAATGGTAAAGCGATTGTAGTTGATCGCGTGGCCGTAGCTAGTAAAAAAATGATTGCAGTACTAGATAAAGAAACGGCAGGGATTTTTATTTATGACCAGGAAAACTGGAAAAGCATTGTGCTGAACCAGGCAATGTCTATTTCTGCCGGATATCCAAACATTCTACTTGCTGTTAACAAATCGCTTGATTGTTACAAATTAGAAGATGGAAACTGGAAAAAAATTCTAAACCCATCAGAGATTGGCCGTTTTGCAATCCAGGATAACAATACTATGTATGGTACTCGGGAGCAAGATGGTCGGTTCTGTTTGCAAAAAGTTGAAAATAACGCGTGGACTGCTGTTATGGATGCAGAGAGAAATCAAGTTGTCGGCATCAAAGAAGTTGTGGTTAATGCTGCTGGTGCCGTATTAGTGATGAGGGTTAATGGTGAATTGCTCAAAAAAGGAGCTTTGGATCTTCCAGTTTCAATTATTATTGATACGGGTTCTTAGTCTTGTAGTCGCTAATTAAATACACAGATACCCCCGGGATACGTGCATTGAGCCCAGGGTTCTTTTCTCTTTGCGAAGTTCTTTTTCTTGATGCTACACTCGATCCATACTAATCAATTGAGGAGAGTAAAATATGAAGAGTTTGTTGCGGGCGTTGTGTGCCTGGAGAGTGCTGCTAGGGGTGATCAGTTTGGCTGGAGCAACTTCATGGTTGGCTGCTAAGCCGCTTGAATACAATGTTCCGGTGTGTATCCGGTCTGCGCAATTTAATCGTAGCCTTGTTGTGCGGGCTGGCTTTACCGATGTTAAAGCAACTGATGCGGCAGCACCGTTTGAGCTAGTTGCAGTGGCGGATGATCAAGGCGCAGCCAAAGATGGCTCAGCTTTTGTTGTTCTTAAGTCGGCCGCAAACCCTACAAAAATAGGGCCGGTACAATTCAATGAAATTTGCACTATCGAAGCAGTTAAAGCAGGCACTGGTCCTTGGACCGACAAGGTTGGTTTTTTTACAAAACGACGTTTAATCTGGACCTTTCGTGGTTCAAAATGGCCAGATAAAGATAAAGATGGTGTTGATGTGCACTATCAGCCACGAGTAAGCGATGATACTGAACCAGCGCTGAAGACTGAAGCCATAAATTTTGCGATTACCAGTCCATCTGGAAAAACGGGAATAATTCAACAAGAAGACACAGTCAATTTGGTGAGCCGCGCGACCGGTCCAAGTAATAACCGTATGATGTGGGTAATTAACCTTGATCAAGACGGTGTGCTTCCTGTGCTTATTAGTTCTGATGATCCTTGGGGGCGTGATCCAAAAAGCAACCTCGGTGGTGATCGCCGATTAGAGGCTGGTAAATTTACCATTGGCGAGATTGATGTTCAGTTGCTTAATGATGCCGGTTGGGCGGATTTAACCAAAATTGCACAACAAGGTATTGCCAAATCAGGTGGCAAATATGCACCAGGTAGCAAAGCATTTACGTATGAGCCTGCTGTTTTTGGTAAAGGCAATGCTCTTTACAGTGATCAATGGAAGGCTGAACATGCTGGCAACCTTTGGGTTAAATGGCGGGCAAAAGCAAAATCTGATGTGATGGTTCATATTTCAACACAGCCAAAATGGATGGATGCTGCCGGCACCTACTTTATCCTTCTTGGAGGTTATAAAAATACGCGTTCACAAATTCGCAAAGGAACCCAGGTTGTTATGGAGATTAATGTTGCCGCCGGTGGCGATCCATCGACATTGGTTTCAGGCGGGTTGCCGAGTAACGGTAGTATGTGGGATGATTATTGGGCAAGCATTGAGCCGCAAGATGCGAAGGCTATGATCTCTATTGGCAAAGGTCAAAAAGTTGGTGAACAGGTCAAGATGAGCTGGCTTGATGAACAGCCTCTTGGTTTTGTGCAGTACATAGGTTTTGGTGGCTTGGACTCAACTGTTGATTTTGACAAAATTGTGATCAGCGGCAATGAACAAACCGCGCAGCTGCCAATCGATTTTGCGCTGATTCCTGGCAATACCATGAAGGCGATTGGATTGGGCATTGCTAATGGCCAGGCATTGCTGCTGGGCATTACAGACAGTGGCTCATTATGGCAATGGGATCAGGGCTCGCTTAAATCTCAGCCTTGGAATGAAGTTGAAGTTAAGGATGCGCAGGGTGCAAAAATCGGCAAAGCTATTGATATTGCGGCTGCGCCAGATGGTGCCGTTGCCTTAGTAAATAATAAACGCCGCGTATATCTGCTTAATCGCGAAAAAGCTCGATGGGAACTTGTATCAAATAAAGCGGCTAAAAATAAAAAAGTCTCTATAGATCGGATCGCGCTTGGCAATGCCGGAACATTGATCGGTCTTGATAAAAAAACTAAAAACATTTATTTCAAACAAGATGATGCATGGACTTTAATCTCCGAGGGCGAAGGCCTCGATATTGCAGCAGCCTTTGATGGAAATATCTATGCATTAAATTCTAAGCACCAGCTTTTTTCTTACGATGGCAAAGTATGGAATCGTTTAGAAACTAACTTGGCGTTTAGCATGATAAGCGCAGTCAGTAAAGATGAACTTTACGGCATTGTGCTTGAAGGTAAAAAACATAAAACCTATGTTCTTGAAAAAGGAGTGTGGGAACCCCTGCAGACAGCTGAAGGTAGTGATGCTGCTGGCTTAAAAGATGTTCTAGCCTTGCCTACGGTACCGCATTTTGTTGTAGCAATTGATTTGCAGGGAAATGTGTATCGTAAAGGTGAGCCTCAAGTGCAGCTTGGTGATGTAAAGCTTGCAGTATTGAAGATAGAAGCAGAAAAAGGGCACAAAGGTAAAAAGCCTGTGCTTAAAAAAAATGCTCCTCATGATAAAAAGAAAAAGCTCTCGCCTGCAAAAGGCGCACAAAAAATACAAAAAAAAAATGAAGGAAAAGCTGTATCAAAAAATAAATAGACCTCTTTCGAAACTCGTTATTGGGGCGATTCGCGTCCGTATCTCTCGATACATTTCGCTGCGCACAGAAGTGCTGCACGAAACACTCGAGACGGACGGGTAGGAGACCCTCAAGATCCGTTCGCTTCGAGTGTTTTGCTCCGATTGCTTCGAGTGTTTCGCGCAGCGAAATGTATCGAGAAGTGCGAACTGGATAGTTTCGAAAGAAAAACAAATGAAAAAAGGTTTCTGCTGCGATGGTCACAAGGTGTTGATGCATCGTTGTATATTTAACAGAAAGGGATGTATGTAATGAAGAGAACTAGTATGTTTCGCTATTTAATTTTGGTGGGGCTCAGCTTCGCCGTCAGTACTGTCGTTGCGTATGACCGCGCGGTGATTACTTTTGGTTCTGTTATTCGGTTAAAGCATTCCTTAACGGGAAGATATCTAACAGCAACCAATGAAAGCTATGTGCATAGCGGCTCATCAGGGCAGCCTGCAGTTTACGCTAGTGATAACAAAGATGATCTTGCCGCTCGATGGATTATTAAAGGGGTTCATAACGGTGACCGCTGGAATTATGCGCTTAATGGAAATCGTGACTTTGCTTCTATGATTGGCTGGCCAGTGCGTCGAGGTAGTTATCTACGGTTGGAAAATGTGGCAACTGGCAGAAATTTACACAGTCATTGGTGTGCATCTCCTGTTACAAGGCAGCGTGAAGTAACTAACCTGGGCGATGGAGGGCTGTGTAATTCCGATGATAATTTCCTAGTCGAAAATAATACTACTGACAGTGGATGGATTTATCTTGCTAGCGGCTATCAAATCAAATTAAAACATCTAAATACTGGTGGAGCTTTGCATTCGCATGGTCCAGGTCACTGGTGGCGGGAAGGCAAGCAAGAGGTGACTACTTATTGGGGTCGCGATGATAATGATTGGTGGTGGATTGAGCTTATCCAGCAGCCAACTGCCAACGAAAAAATAACTCCTGTTTTCAATAGCACTCGCTCGACAAAAATATCATATTGGTCTCCTCTTTTCTGGGATACTGAAACTGATGTCTGTACCAATAATATGGGTGAGCATCGTGTGTGGGCTCATGGTGGTAGTCGTCATGATGGCGGCAATAACCAGCCGCCACATGATCACATGGAGCTTCTTCTTGGTCCATGGGGTGATGCGCGGACTCGTCGCGGGCCATCATTTTTTATTATCCAGAATGCGGATAATAAGTTTAAAACAGGGCCTGTGAGCTTTGGTGATAAAATCAAAAT